>CAMYKI010000085.1 GCA_947258985.1 uncultured Acidimicrobiaceae bacterium | reverse complement strand
CACCTTCGTAATCGCAGCAGTCAACGTCGTCTTCCCATGATCAATATGACCCATGGTCCCAACGTTCACATGCGGCTTAGTCCGCTCGAACTTCTCCTTGGCCATCTTGGCGCTCCCTCTTCGGATGCAACTGTCTGGGCGTAGCGGCGGGCAGACTCGAACTGCCGACCTCGCGATTATGAGTCGCGCGCTCTTACCAACTGAGCTACGCCGCCGTGTCAAAGCTCCGCTGTGACATTGGACGAACCGTCTCCGATGCTGCGCATCAGGTCGACGCTTCGTCATATCGTCACGAAGCCTGGGCAAGCTAGTGGCGAACCACCAGTTTGACCGAGCCCTCTCTGGGGATTGAACCCAGGACCTCCTCCTTACCATGGAGGCGCTCTACCACTGAGCTAAGAGGGCAGATCGCGGCAGGATAATCCCGCCGGTGGCGCGTGAAAACTCACACGTCCGAAGGCTGACGAGTCTCGCCAGTCTCCTAGTGCTGGGAGAAGGATTTGAACCTCCGAAGGCATTGCCGGCAGATTTACAGTCTGCTCCCTTTGGCCGCTCGGGCATCCCAGCATTGTGGCGCTCCACAGAGCGTCCCGCTCCGAGGAGCGGGCCTGTACGTTAGCCCAATTGGGGCTGCTTCGGGAAAGCCCTTCTGCCTACCCGACCTTGCTCCACGTGCCGCATCGTTCGGAGAAGAACCCGAGGTCTGAGGCGTTGATAGTCACGGTCTGGATGGAGTCCGAAAACTCGTTGGCGATGATCTCACCCAACGATCCGCCGAAGCCGCTCAGACGCTCCCAATAGCAACTGGCTGATGAGTCGCTGTTGCGCCAGGTCCCGGGTCCGACCTCCGAGCCGACCAGGAAGGCCCCTCCCCCGAAGTTGGCGGTTGGCGACGACGTTCGTGGCGAGAGATCGGATGACCAGGTTCCGCAATCCTCCGACCAGAAGCCGGCATCGGTCGGGGCGATCGTTACGATTTCGATCTCACCGGTGATTCCGTCCTCTATCTCGTCGGCATCGGTGCCACCGAAGCCGCTGAGTCGGGCCCATTTGCAGAAACTAGATGAATCCGAGTTCCGGTAGGTGCCGGGGGCAACGTCGGCCGGCACGTTCCACGTTCCGCCTCCGAAGGTCGCCACCGACGGCGGCACCAGCGGAGCAAGGTTGAGTGCGCGGGCTAGGAACGAGGCCATTTGGTCTCGCTTCACCGGGTCGTTCGGACAGAACCTGTTGTTGGTCGGCGGGTTGCAGCCCTTGGTGATCCCAGCCGCCGCCATCTTGGCGATATCCGCCTCGAAGATCGAGCCATCATCATCGATGAACGAGTTGCCGCCCCCATCATCAGTCAACCCGAGAGCCCTGACCAGGAACGCCGCCATCTGACCACGGGTTACGTTGTCGTTGGGGCAGAACATCGTGTTGGTCGGCGGGTTGCAGCCCTTGGTGATCCCAGCCGCCGCCATCTTGGCGATATCCGCTTCGAAGACGGAGCCATTGTCATCGATGAACGAGTTGCCGCCCCCATCATCAGTCAGCCCGAGGGCCCTGACCAGGAACGCCGCCATCTGACCACGGGTTACCCCGGAACCCGGACAGTATTGATCGTTGACCGGCGGGTTGCAGCCCCTGGTGATCCCGGCGTTGGCGATAGCTTCGATATTGCCCTCGTGGACATTGCCGTTGTCGTCCCAGAAGGTCCCACCCGGCGGGAGCGTCTTCTTGGTCGTGAACGTGGTGGAAGGACCGTTGGTCGATGCGTTCCCCGCTCCGTCAACGGCCTCGACCTTGGCGGTGTAGGTCGTACCGGAAGTGAGCGCGTCGAACGTGTAGCTGGTGGACGACGTCGTGCCGTCGAGGGAACCATCGAGATATACGCGGTACCCGGTGACCGCCGCCGGTGATCCGGATGCATCGAGTATCGCGTCTGTCGCTGCGTTCCAGGAGACGGTTGCCGAGGTCTCCATGATGTTGCTTGCCGTCAGTGCGCTGCCGCCCGGCCAGGTTGGCTTGGTCGTATCCGCCGTAGGCACCGCGTTCAGCGCCGCGTGGGCATCGACCAGGCCAGACCCAGAGAAACTGTCGAAACCCGGGGTCTCGATGTCGGTTGCGGTGCTCTGCATGATGCTCTGAATCTCTGCGGGCGTTAGCCCTGCATTGACTTCGAGCATGAGCGCCGCCACGGCTGCGGCATGCGGTGCCGCCGCGGATGTGCCGAAGAAGTTGGGAAACCCGTCGCTGTCGGAGTCGAACCCGAAGAAGGTGGTATTGGTCCCGTCGACAGCTGCGATTTGGGGGCGGGTCCGCACGATGGGTCCACCGGCCAGCGGAGCTCCGTTCTCGTCAAAGCGAATCGACACGTCCCCGCCGAGCGAGCTAAATGCCTCAACGTCGAGCACGCCGGGGGCACCGTCTTCGGTGCCGCCAGAATCGACCTCCTTGTAGTAGATGGCCCCAACAGCGACGGCTCCTTCGGCTGCTGCGTGACCGTAGATCTGCAAGTCATTGAAGACACCCGGATCGAAACTCACTGCAGTGATGCTGTTTCCGCTGCCATACGTTGCGATCCGGAAGTCAACATCTTCGGAACCGCAATAGTGCTCAACGGCAAGGTGATAAGTCTGGGTCGAACCGGTGGTGTTCACCAAGCTGATGAACTCGAATGGGTTGCCACTGCGTGTTCCGTTGTCGCAGCCTTGTATGTTGACGCTCGAGTCGACCGGAATAGCCGCCGGGTTGGCGGCGGGGAACAGATAGAGGTCGAGATCGACCGCGGATCCGGGACCCAGGTCACCGGCGAAAGGCTGATCCCATTGCAGAGCAAAATTCACGCCCTCACCGTTCTCGAGCGTGATCTCGGCGAACCGATCTCCCCCACCGAAATCGTGGAAGTCGTTGCCAGACGGCGGGAGCAAGGTGTCGTCGGTTGCCCCCCAGTCATCGAAGGTCTCCATCACGCCATATGTCGCGTTGTTGCCGGCGGAGGAGAAGTATGGGACGCCGGATGCCGCCGCGGCCGCGGCCTCCTGGGCGACGATCCCGTCCTGGAACATCGGTTCAGCGAAATACACGACGTCATCGACGATGACGTCGGCGCCACAGGCGGCCAGGCTGGCGATGCCGTCCGCAAAAACGGCCTGACCGTCGGGTATCGCCGTGTGGTACCAGAGGTTGGCACCGGGTGCGAGATCGTGAATGAGTTCCGCCATGGCGGCACCCTCGTCGGTTCCGCCCGAACCGTTGTTGAGCAGCTTGACCGCGGCGGGTAGGTCGCCGGTTCCCTGGTTGACCATTCCGGTGATGGTGGCGTCGCACCCTGCACCCGTCACCGTTCCACCGAGGCCGCTGTTGAAGCTGTCCGAAAGGATGCCTACGTTGATCCCAGTTCCATCTACTCCAAGGGCGGCGCGGGCGTCATCGACGTTCATCGAGACGTCGGCCTGGCTGATCGTCGATCCGGGATACGTGGCATAGCCATACTCGGGGCTGACCACAGCAAGTTCAGGGATTGCGGCAAGCCCGTCGAGGCTGTCGAAGGGTGCGTAACCGGTCATCACCCCGTATTGCGGATATGCGCCGAGAGTGCGGAATCCCAGCGCTTCGACCTTGGCAATCGTCGCCGCGGTCAGCTTGTCGAACTGGAGTTCCACCAAGGGATCGGGACCGGAGAATCGGGATGTGGCGCTCGCCGCGGCAATCTCCCCGTCTGGTGCTCCAACCTCGGCAAGGCTGCGAGCTTCGAGCAGGCTGGCCGAGACCTTCCTCAGGTCACCATCTGCTCCCGGCTTCTGACTGAGCTGAGTCTCGCTGGCCACCAGCTCTTCAGCACCGGCTCCAGCAGCTACCGGGACAAGCAGCGAAGCTGCCAATACGAGAACCCCAAACACACGCAAACGCCCGAACATTCCATCCCTCCCATACACGCCTACGACCAGCCTAGGGAGCGACGGAGTCCGTTGGGAGAGGATTTCGTCCCTAGAAGTCCTAGCGAATGCCCATCTGCATCTTCTCGAGACGGTCGATGCGCTCGGCGATGGGCGGGTGGGTGCTGAACATCTTGGCGAAGCCGCCGCCTCGGCCGCGGCCGCCGAATGCCTTGAGCGGATCGGCAATGAACAGTTGCGACACGGCCGGATCGACGGGCATCGGGACCTGGGAGCCTTGCTCGAGTTTGGCGAGGGCGCTGGCGAGCGCCATCGGGGATCCGGTGCTTTCAACTCCGGAGCGATCTGCCTGGAACTCACGGGACCGGCTGATGGCCATCTGGATGACAGCCGCCGCCAGCGGCGCCAGGATCATCGCCGCGAGCCCGATGATCATGTTGATGCCGTTGTTGTCACGCCGGCGGCCCATGCCGCCCCAGAAATACATCCGGGCAAGGAACGAAAGGGCGGCACCGATCGTCGCGGCAACGGTGGCGATCAAGATGTCGCGGTTGCGAACGTGGGCGAGTTCGTGGGCGAGCACACCCTCGAGCTCTGCCTGGTTCATCATCTGCAGGATGCCGCGGGTGACGGCTACGGCGGAGTGCTTGGGGCTGCGTCCGGTGGCGAAGGCGTTGGGTTGCATCGAATCGATGAAGTAGATGCGGGGCATCGGCATGTCTTCGCGCTGCGCCAGGTTGCGCACCATGGCGTAGACCTCGGGCATCTCGTTCTCCTCGACCGGTTTGGCCCGGGCGGCGGCCAGGGCGACCTTGTCGGAGAAATAGAACATGGCGAAGTTGAAGATCACCGCAAAGGCGAGCGCCATGGCGGCGCCGCTGCCGCCACCGAGGGCATAGCCGACGGCAACGAAGAGTCCGCCCATGAGGCCCAGGAGGACGGCGGTCTTGAGGTTGTTAGTCATAGAAGGAATTCTACCGGCCGGGGACAACTACGAAGGCGCGAAAAAACCTTCTTGGTGTTGCTTGCGCGCGGAGAGTAGCGTCGAGCGGGTAACTGAAGGGGAATTGGGACATCGTCAGGAGGCGCCCCACGGGGTTGACCTGGTCTGATTCCACGGACAAGGGAAGGGGCCCTTTAAGTGTCTAAACGACTACTGACACTGTTTGCGGTGCTCGGATTGGCTCTGGCGATTTTGTCGCCGGTATCAGCCGGCGCCGCATCACCGGCGGTTGATC
Organism: uncultured Acidimicrobiaceae bacterium; assembly: GCA_947258985.1. Lineage (GTDB taxonomy): Bacteria > Actinomycetota > Acidimicrobiia > Spongiisociales > UBA5794 > JAAETI01. The sequence continues at coordinate 3,149 of CAMYKI010000085.1, read as the reverse complement.
TCGGAGGAGATAGCACCGTTGTAGAAAGCGAATATGGCAGCTACATGGTTGTCATGAAGGCCGATCCGTTGATTGTTGAGTTTGGCCAGGACGGCCTCAACAGCAAGGCGGCCGAGAGGAAAGCAAAAGGTCTCGCCAAGGGTCATGACAAGGCTCTGCAGCAGGCGGGCGCCAGCGCCGATGACTTAGTCCACAACTATGTCAACGCCGTGAACGGCTTCAGCGCCATGGTGAGTTATGAAGTGGCCAGGAATCTGGCACTCCAGCCCGAAGTCGCGTTTGTCGTTCCGGACGAGTTGCTACAGACAACCACCGACTCGAGTCCCGAGTTCCTCGGACTAACCGATCCGGCCGGCCCATGGCAGACCGGGTACGACGGCGAGGGCGTTGTAATCGGCGTCATCGATGACGGCATCTGGCCGGAGCATCCCAGCTTCGCCGACGATGGCTCGTACTCGACGCTGCCCATCGAACTCGATGACAGCAGGCCGAACTGCGAGTTCGGCAATATTGCCCACAACCCCGACGACGCGCCGTTCACTTGTAACAACAAGCTGATCGGTGCTCGCCAAATGCTTGACACCTACCGGCTGTTCTACCTCGATTCAGACGAGTTCGACTCGGCACGTGACGACAACGGTCATGGAACGCATACGGCTTCGACCGCTGCCGGCAACGCCGGCGTCGTATCCAGCGTGCTGGGAGTAGAGCGGGGAGAGATCTCCGGAGTTGCGCCCCGTGCCAGGGTCATCGCCTATAAGGCCCTCGGAAATCTTGGTGGCTTCGGTTCCGACCTGGCAGCCGCCATCGACCAGGCGGTCGCTGATGGCGTCGATGTGATCAACTACTCAGTCGGTTCGAGCTCATTTGCGATCGGGCCCGACGATGTAGCTTTCTTGTTCGCCGCAGATGCGGGCGTTCACGTCGCCACGTCGAACGGCAACAGCGGACCGGGTGCAGCCACTACCGGCTCTCCGGCATCGGTGCCCTGGCTCACTTCGGTTGGTGCCAGCACCCAGAGCCGTGCGTTCGAGGGTTCCGCATCGTCAAGCGACGGCTGGGAATTCTTCGGGGCTTCGCTCACAGCCGGAACCGCTGAGTTGCCGCTGGTCGATGCTGCCGATGCAGGTGATGAGCTGTGCGCGCCGGAGGCGCTCGACTCGAGTGTCGTCTCGGGCAAGATCGTTTTGTGTAAGCGCGGCACATACGATCGCGTCGCCAAAGGCCTCGCGGTCTACCAAGCCGGCGGCGCAGGCATGATCCTGTACAACGCCAACGACGGGCAGAGCCAGGTGACCGACACCCATTGGGTGCCGAGTGTGCATATCAACAACACCGATGGTCTGGTCATCAAGGACTACATCGCCAACACGGCAGACCCCGTCGCCCAAATCAACGGTGGCGAGAAGGTCTTTGTCGACGCACCTTCGATGGCAGGCTTCTCGTCGAGAGGCCCGAACCGTTTGGCGGCCGACATCATCAAGCCCGATATCACCGCACCCGGTGTGCAGATCATGGCCGGCTGGTCGCCATTCCCCGATCCGGGTGAAGTACCGGGAGAGCTGTTCGCAGCGATTGCAGGGACATCGATGTCGAGCCCGCACATTGCAGGTGTGCTGGCGCTGATCGACCAAGCCCATCCGGACTGGACTCCGGCGATGGCCAAGTCGGCGATCATGACGACTGCGTACCAGGATGTTGCCAAGGAAGATGGCATTACTCCAGCCGATCCGTTTGACTTCGGCGCCGGGCACGTTGATCCCGGTGAGAAGGTACACAAGGGTTCGGCTTTCCAGCCCGGTCTTGTATATGACGCCGGATTCTTCGACTACGCCGGATTCACCTGTGGGGCCGATCTGGAGATCTTCACCCCAGCCTCATGTGTGTTCCTCGACTCGATCGGGGTTCCGCTCGACCCGAGTGACCTGAACGTGCCGTCGATCGGCATCGCCAACATGATCGGCAGCCAGACGGTACAGAGGACCGTCACCAGCGTTGCCCAGGAACGCGGATGGCGCACGTACACCGTTTCGGTCGATGCCCCTGAAGGCTTTGACGTAACGGTTACGCCTTCTACTTTCCGGCTCAAGAAGGGTCAGTCGGCGACCTACTCCGTGACGGTCACCAACGTCAGTGCTCCTGGGGATGAATGGCGTCACGGCTCGCTGACGTGGAGTGACAAGACGGGCAACTACGACGTGTACAGCCCGATCTCGGTGAGCGCGGCGCTCTTTGCAGCACCCGACACTGTGACCGGTTCTGGCGCAAACGGCTCTGCCAGCTTCGATGTGACGTTTGGATACACCGGGAGCTACGCGGCGGCACCACACGGCTTGATCGCCGATGCCCCGACGTCAGGTTCGATCGGTCAAGATCCCGACCAGACTTATCCAAGCAATGACGACACAGCTGTTGGCGTCCAGAAGATCGACTTTCCGATCACCGGGGCTGCATTTGCCCGGTGGGAATTGATAATTCCAGGGGATGACGACATCGATCTGTTCCTCGAGAACTCGAGCGGCACGATCATTGCTGCCAGCACCAACGGAGGAACCGACGAGCTAATCGAGCTAGTTCTGCCCGCGGATGACACCTATACCATGGTGGTCCATGGCTGGTCGGTGCCAAACGCACCGTTGCCGTATACGCTGTCGTTCTGGGAGGTACCGCTGGCATCTGGTGGCAGCCTGACCATTGACAGTGCACCTGCAAGTGCAACGGTTGGCGCAAGCGGCACCATCGACATCAGCTGGGCCGGCCTCGCACCAGGCACTCGTTACCTCGGCGCGGTGTCCCATACTGGCGATGTTGGTCTCATGGGTCTCACGCTCGTGGAGGTCGACAACCCGTAAGCACAAGACACCAAACCGACAACCAAAGAGGGGCGCTCTCCCGAGCGCCCCTCTTCTCGTTCCACAGAAGATGCAAATCAGGTGTCGCCGTAGTCACCCTCACCGGGAACCGGATCCGACGGATTCGCGCAGTAGAACGGCTCACGACTGCCACCCGAGTTGTACTGGTAGTCGATACCGCTCACTCGCAGGACGATTCGTGAACCGTTCACCAAAGCCTGCGTGTAGCGCATCCCCGGCTGCGGGCAACCAATGCTTCCGTCGGGCCAAGTGACCTCGATGGTGTTATCGGTACGT
>CAMYKI010000084.1:12082-18762 GCA_947258985.1 uncultured Acidimicrobiaceae bacterium | reverse complement strand
GCAAATGCGGTCGTCATGAAGAGCGCGATCTTGGTTCGGTCCACCGGTACGCCCTGGTTGCGAGCGGAATTGGCATCGCCGCCGGATCCAAAGATCCAGTTGCCCTGTTTGCTTCGCAGCAGAATCCAGGTCGCCAATGCGGTCAACCCGATCCACCAGAGGATTGAGATCCTGAATGACGATCCAAATAGCTTGATTTCCGCAGCGAAGAGGGTATCGGCCAGACCGAAGCCCGAAACCTCGTCGGCGCCACCCAACTGGGTACGGTTGGTGAGGAGTCTGGTTAGTGCGATGGTCAGACCGCGGAACACGAAGAGCGTTCCGAGGGTGACGATAAATGATGGCAGTTTGGTTGCCATCACCAACCATCCATTGAACAAGCCGATTACCAGTGCGACGATGAGCGCAACGAGGATCGCCGGCCACAGCGACCAGCCAAACCCGCCGCCCTCGGTTGGAAAGACCAGAACCATGATGGTCATACCGGCAAAGCCGACTATCGATCCGATCGATAGGTCGAACTCGCCGCCGATCATGAGCAGAGCGACCGCAATGGCAAGAATGCCGAGGGGCGCGGCCCGGTTAAATATTGCGGCCGTCGTCACCCAGCTCACAAAGTTGTTGTCCCAAGCGACAATCGCAAAGAACGACCAGATTAGGACCGTTCCGGCGATCGCCCCCACTTCAGGACGAGCCAGCAGTCGGCTGAGCACCCCGACCTTCCTTACTCGCTCATCGGCTGGTGGGGCCGGCGCAGGCGCCGCCTCCGTTTCAGTGGTCACACAATCCTCCCTCCGTTGCTAATGGTTGGGGCCCGCTGCCGCGGGCCCCAACCGTTCTATTCATCTAGCGGAGACCTTGCTCCGAGTATTGGATTACGTCGGCTGCAACGTCCGAGGTCACGATCTGCGGACCTGTCAGCATGACCCGGTCGACACTGCCCAGCGGCAGCGCACCGGTCTCCTTGAACTTGGTCAACAGCACGATCGGCAAGTAGCCCTGAAGGTACTGCGCCTGGTCGATGGCAAACAGCATGTCGCCGTCGACAATCGACTGCAGAACGTCAGGAGACATGTCGAAGGTGGCGAACTTGACACTTCCCAGCAGGCCGCTCTCCGTCAATGCGGCCAAGGTCGGCGCGGCGCCGGTTGGTCCTAGTGTCAGGATTCCTTCCACCGGGTTCGCCTGCAACGCACCGGCGACCGTTTCCTGGGTGCCGGTCGGATCGGCGAGATCCACCGGAATGACGTTTACGTCCACACCAAGGCCATCTTCGAAGCCCTGACAGCGGTCATCGAGGGCCGTGTTGCCGACTTCCTGGTTGACACAAATAGCACTGCCAACACCCTCAGCGGCGAACCGCCCTCCGGCAATCAGCCCAGCTTCATACTCTGTCTGACCGACATGCACCAGCACGCCGAGATCGGCAAACGCATCGCTGCCTGAGTTCATAGAGATGACCGGGATTCCGGCGGCAACCGCTGCCCGAATCGAATCACCAAGAGCGGCAGCATCGGGGATCGACACAACCAGACCGTCCGGCTGCGAAGCAACGGCCGCATCGATGATCTGACTCATCTCGACCATGTCGAATGTGCCGGGCGATTGATACTCAACGGTGACACCCATGTCATTACCAGCATCGGTAACGCCGTTGGCCGCGACGGACCAGAACGGATCGGATGCCTGACCATGCGACACAACGACAAAACGGAACCCACGCTGGGTAACCGCATCATCGCCGCCGTCATCGCCAGCCGCCGCTGTTGTCTCCGTACCACCATCATCGGTGGCTGCCGTGGTATCGGCACTGTCATCGTCGCCGCCACAAGCAGCAACCACAAGAGCGAAGGCCAGCAGTAGCACTAGCCATACACTTCTCTTCATATACTTTCTCCTCCTCGTTTTCCTTCCACCCGTCAAAACGGGTCTCTCTGCCCAACCGGAATTCGCCGGCCGGGCAAACCAATCACAAACTTAGCTGCGCCAGATACTGAAAGCTCTTCCTGGCGTCGGCCACCGGTCCCGCACCGGGCGCGGGATCGGCATCGAGGACCTTGTCCTGCTCGAGGACGTACCAGCCATCGAATCCTGCATCCTCGAGGGTCGCTACAAATCCCGCAATGTCGACTGCTCCGTCGCCAAGCGGCTTGAAAATGCCGTCAATGACGGATTGCCGGAACGGGAGCTCGCCACTCCGCACCTGCTCGGCCATTGCTCGATCAACATCCTTCAGATGAACGTGGGCAACCCGGCCCACGGCGGCTTCGGCAATGGCTACCGGATCCGCTCCACCGAGATAGAGATGGCCGGTGTCGAGACAGAATTCAACCTCGCTCTGGGCGATGAGTCGCTCGACATGCTCCTGCCGTTCTATTGCCATGCCCCAGTGTTGATGAAGCGCCACAGTCAGTCCCTCGTCGGCGGCAATGCCTATCACCTGCTTCAGGTTATCCAAGAATGCCGCCCACTGCGTCTCGGACATGTCGATTGACGTGTCGTAGCCGTCGAGACCCGAGCCGGGCCCGAGCACGAGAATGCCGGCGCCGCAACCGCCAAGCGTGCGCGAAGCGCGGCCCACATATACGAGCTCCTTGTCGGCGCGCTCGGGCAGATGCAGCACGGCGGGAACAAATCCGCCAACGAGCTCAAGCCCGTAGTGATCGAGCTTGGCCTTGAGCTCTCCAGGATCGGTGGGCAGATAGCCGTCGGGACCCAGCTCTGTCGCCTTCAACCCGAGGTCGGCCATTTCGCCGAGAACCCGGTCGGCATCCATGAGGTGGCCCCAGCCCGGCGACCCATCGACGCCCCAGGTGATGGGTGCTCCGGCGATGCGCGACATCATGTCCGTCATTTAATTTCCTCCAATCGCACAGGTCGATGCTCGGCCCGCGAGATATTGCTCGCGATGGCAATCCGCAGGGCTTCCCGGGCATCTTCCGGGGTACAAGGGCTCGTAGCCTTCCCCTGCGCAACGTCGAGGAACCTTTCGATCTCAACGCGGTAGGCAGGGGCAAATCTGTCGAGGAAGGTCTTGGGCGTGGGTTCGACTACAGGAACGCCGGCGGGCTCGACCGAGCGCAGCGGCAAGGAGGGTTCGAGGCCGACGCTGACGCTGTCACCCGTGCCGAACAGTTCCATCCTCACGTCGTGACCAACCGGAGAGTGGCGGATGCCCGACATCAGCGCCTGAGTTCCATCGCTGAGCGAGAGGATCACCACACCCGTTTCGACGGGGCGATCGTCGCCGAATGCCGCAACGGTCGTCATCAATCCGGAGGCGTAGACCTCGACGGCTTCCTGCCCGGTAACGAACCGGACGATGTCGAAGTCGTGGATCTGGGTATCGACGAAGATGCCCATGTCCACATATCCGGGGGGAGGCGGCTCATAGTCGTGCGTCGTCGTGCGAACCGAATAGAGATGGCCAAGGGTTCCGTTGTCAACGAGGTCCTTGGCCTTGCGGTATCCGGCATCGAACCGTCGCTGAAAACCGATTTGGGCCGGGATGCCTGCGTGCGCAATATGCTCGACAACCGCGTTGGTGGTGGGAAGGTCGACCGCAATCGGCTTCTCGCAGAACACGGGAATTCCGGCCTCTGCGGCAAGGTGCATCATCGGGGCGTGGGCATCCGTACCGGCGGCAATCACCATGGCATCGATCTTGCCGATCATGGAATCCGGGTCGGCCACCACCCGAGCCCCGACGTCGGCGGCAACGGCATCGGCGCGTTCCGTCAAGGGATCGGTAACCAGGACTTCGGAAACCTCGGGGTGGTCAACCAGGGTCCTGGCGTGAAACACACCGATGCGCCCAGCGCCGATCAAACCGACTCGCATCCGTTTCCTTTCGGTTTCCCGGACGGATCCTGGGATCACCCAGGTTGTGTGGAACGTTCCAACACCTGCACGCTAAACCCGACGAGGAACCACTGTCAAGCGGCACGGCATTCCGGACGAGCCTCGGCGACGAACCGTTGACAGCGCACTTCGCTGCCTAGTAGGTTCAGGCTGTTGGAACGTTCCAGGAGAAGACTGCAGTGGAACAACGCTTCTACCCGGCCGGCACGCTTGCGGACCGGGGACATGCCATCGACGTCGATCCTGAACGTGCCGGCTGGTCCTACTGCGGGCTCAAGGTCTTCGATCTTCCCGCAGACGGCAGCATCGAACTGCAGACAGGCACCGCGGAGGCGGCGATCATTCCTCTGGCAGGCAACTGCATCGTCGAGATCGAAGGCAAGCGCTTCGAGATCGACGGGCGTGACGATGTTTTCTCCGGCGTCGCCGGGTTTGCCTACACGCCGCTCGACGCCGAGCTCAGGATCTCCTCCGGAACCGGGGGCGAGTTTGCGGTATGCACGGCTGAAGCCACCCGTCGCATAGACCCATATGTGGTCCCGGCAAGTGCAGTCGCCATCGAGGTGCGCGGAGCGGCCACCGCATCACGACAGATCAACAACTTCCTCAACGCCGTCTCCTGGGAGGCGGACAAGCTCATCGCCGTCGAGGTCATCACACCTGAAGGCGGCTGGTCCTCATACCCCGCTCACAAACACGATGAGATGACCGACACCGAAGTCGAACTCGAAGAGATCTACTACTTCCGGGTCGCCGGTCAGCACGGCGCCGGGTTCTTCACGTGCTACACGATGGACGGCGTAATCGAGGAAACCGTCACCGTGCATGACGGCGACGTCTTCCTCGTTCCCAAGGGATTCCACGGCCCGGCAGCGGCGTTCCCGGGACACCACATGTACTACTTGAACGTAATGGCCGGCCCATCCCCGGAGCGGCGATGGAGTATCAGCAACGATCCGCGGCAAGAACCAGCGATGGCGTCGCTCGAGCATCTCGGTCCCGACCCGAGGCTGCCGCTTACACACGCAACAGAATGATTGGAAGGGAAACAATGCAAGATCTCACATTCGTAGTTGGGGCAGATCGGGCCGTCGCCGAGATATGGGAAACGCTCGGCGAGGCCGACATCCAGATGCAAGCGTCCTGTACCTTCCCCCGGCTCGAGGGACGGATCGTCCACATAGTCGTCAGCGAAGAGGACGCCGACCGAACCTACGAGACGCTGCGGTCTCATCGCTTCATCCCACTCGACAGACGGGATGTGCTCATCATGGAGATCGTGCCTCGCCCCGGCGAGCTGGGGCGTATCGCTCGCAAGATCGCTGATGTCGGCTCCAAGCTGTACATCCTGTACATGGCAACAGGGAACCGCGTCGTCATTGGCGCCAGCGATCTCGACAAGGTTGCTGATGCTCTAGAGGTTTCTCGCGACTGACCCTCCCAGTCGCATGCTGAGAGGACCCACCCGCCGGTGGGTCCTCTCTTGTGCTTCTGAGAATCGAGCCTGTAGCGAGCGCCCTCCCCATCGACGACGACTTGTGGCTCCGCTCCACCCCGCGGCGCCTACCCTCCTGTCATCATGGACTATCGACCCTCACACCTGGGCGCGCTGGAGGCCGAAGGCGTCCACATAATCAGGGAGGCCGTCGCCGAAGGGGAGCGCCCCGTCCTCCTTTTCTCTGGCGGCAAGGACTCTGCGGTTCTGCTCTGGTTGGCAATGAAGGCGTTCCATCCCGCCCGCATCCCGTTTCCAGTCATGCACGTAGATACCGGCCACAACTTTCCCGAGGTCATCGAGTTCCGTGACCGCACCATCGACGCACTCGGCGCAGACCTTATAGTCGCCTCGGTGCAAGATGCGATCGACGAGGGCCGGGTGTCCGAGCAAACCGGACCCCGGGCAAGCCGCAACCGCCTACAGACGGAGCCCCTGCTGAGGGCCATCACCGACCACAGGTTCGACGTTGTGTTCGGAGGCGCTCGCCGGGACGAGGAGAAGGCGCGTGCCAAAGAGCGGGTGTTCTCGTTCCGCGACGAGTTTGGCCAGTGGGATCCAAAGAGCCAACGCCCCGAATTGTGGAGTCTCTACAACGGGCGCTACCGCCTCGGCGAGCATATGCGCGTGTTTCCAATCTCAAACTGGACGGAGATGGACATCTGGCAGTACATCGAGAGGGAGGGCATCGAGCTCCCCTCGATCTACTTCAATCACAGCAGGAAGGTGTTTGCCCGTGATGGCATGCTCATGGCGGCCTCCCCTCACATCCGGATGTTGGACCATGAAGAGGTATTCGAGGCGGAGGTTCGATTCCGCACCGTAGGGGACATGACCTGTACCGGGGCGTTCGAGTCGCCGGCGAGCACCGTCGCCGAAATCATCGCTGAGGTGTCCGCATCGCGAATCACCGAAAGGGGTGCGAGCCGAGCCGACGACCTCACTGCCGAGGCGGCCATGGAGGACCGGAAGCGGGAGGGCTACTTCTAATGGCGATGGAACTCGTCAGGCTCGCTACGACCGGATCGGTCGATGATGGCAAGAGCACCCTGATCGGAAGAATGCTCTACGACACCAAGCAGATCTTCCAGGACCAGCTGGAGGCCATCGAGCGGGCCAGCAAACAACGCGGCACCGACTACGTCGACCTGGCATTGCTGACCGACGGCTTGCGCGCCGAACGTGAGCAGGGCATCACCATCGACGTCGCCTACCGGTACTTCGCAACACCAAAACGCAAGTTCATCCTCGCCGACACTCCCGGCCACATCCAGTACACAAGGAACATGGTGACCGGAGCCTCAACGGCGGACATCGCTCTCGT
>CAMYKI010000084.1:0-12071 GCA_947258985.1 uncultured Acidimicrobiaceae bacterium | reverse complement strand
CATCGCCTCGCTGCTCCGGGTCCCCCACCTGGTGCTGTGTGTCAACAAGATGGATCTGGTCGATTTCTCTCAGGAACGTTACGACGAGATCGTTGCCGACTTCACAGATTTCGCCACCCGCCTCGACATCCACGATCTGCGCTTCGTGCCGGTCTCGGCGCTCGAGGGAGACAACGTAGTCGAGGTGTCGGAACGGATGCCGTGGTACGTCGGACCGCCGGTGCTGCGACTTCTCGAGGAGATCTACGTAGCTTCGGATCGCAATATGATCGATGTTCGTTTCCCCGTCCAGTACGTGGTGCGCCCCCACAAGATGGCCTACCAGGACTATCGGGGGTATGCCGGCCGGGTCGTCGGCGGGGTGCTCAAGGCGGGAGATGAGGTCGTTGTGCTTCCCTCAGGGTTCAAGAGCACCATCGCAGCAGTAGAGACATACGACGGTCCGGTTGATGAGGCTTCGCCGCCCATGTCCGTCATCGTCCGCCTCGCCGATGATCTCGACATCTCACGCGGTGACATGATCTGTCGCGACCACAACCGCCCCCACGTCGGTCAGGATATCGACGCCATGGTGTGCTGGCTGAGCGAGGAGGCATCGCTGCGACCAGGCGCCAAGTACGCCATCAAGCACACCACTCGATGGTCGCGAACCATGGTCCAGGGACTGCAGTATCGGCTCGACATCAATACGTTGCATCGCGAGGAGGACGCCGACCAACTTGTCCTCAACGACATCGGCCGGGTGCGACTGCGGACGACGCAACCTTTGTTCTACGACGGGTATCGACGCAACCGCGAAACGGGCTCCTTCATTCTGGTGGATGAATCGACCAACGCCACGGTCGGGGCCGGGATGATCCTCGGGCCGGCACAGTGAGCAACATCACCTGGCATACAAGTGCGGTTGGTTGTGACGAGCGCCGCGGGTCGTCTTGCGACCGCGGTATGACGATTTGGCTGACCGGATTGTCGGGCAGCGGCAAGTCGACGGTTGCGGTGGACGTGGAAAAGAAGCTGGTCGGTTCCGGGGTGGCGGCCTTTACGCTCGACGCCGACAACACCCGCCACGGTCTCAATGCCGATCTCGGTTTCACGGCAGAGGACAGGGCCGAGAACGTCCGACGGCTCGGCGAAGTCGCCCGGCTCATGGCCGACGCCGGACTCGTTGTCCTCGTCTCTGTCATCAGCCCGTACCGGGCAAGTCGGGAGGCGGTGCGCAACGCTCACCGCGAGGCTGGGATCCCGTTCGCCGAGGTGTACGTGGAGACGTCGCTCGCGGAATGCGAGCGACGCGATCCCAAGGGGCTATACGCCAGGGTGCGAGCCGGGGAGATCCCCGGATTCACCGGTATCGATGACCCCTATGAGGAGCCGCTCGATCCCGAACTCCGGATCGGCACGCCCGGCGAAACGATCGAACACTCCGCAGGGCTCGTGATGAACCTAATCGCCGCCCTCAGCAGCCCAGCCTGAAGCCACCAACCCAGGGTTCACACGCAGCAAAATGAATGCTACCAACCCAGGGTTCCCAACCGTCAAAATGCCAGCTGCCAACCCAGGGTTCACACGCAGCAAAATGAATGCTGCCAACCCAGGGTTGGCACGCACCATTAGTTGGCGGCGGTCTCCATCCAGTCGAAGAGATCATCGGGGATCTCGATGCCGGTCTGCTCGGTTGCCTGCCGAATATCGAACCTCCTCGCCCCGGGAAGCCGGGTTCCCGGTTGCTCCAGAACGGCTTGCAGAAGCACCTCGATCCGGGCGGAATAGGTACCACCGCTGAGCGGACCGGGGGCGAAGCCGAGGAGGAACTGACCCACCCGGGGAGGCCCTCCCTTGTCGTCGAAAAAGGAGCTCGCTTCATAGCCGAAATGAGCACCGGTCATGGCTGCAGACATGATCTCGACCGCCAGCACGAGGGCGGCTCCCTTGGCATCGCCAAGGGGAAGCATCGATCCCCCCATAGCTGCCGCAGCATCCGTTGTCGGATTGCCGGCGGCGTCGAGCGCCCAGCCTTCGGGTATCGGCCTGCCCTCGTCGGCAGCCAGCTTGATCTTGCCCCGGGCTTGTTTTGACAAGGACAGATCCACAACCACAGGCGGTGCTTCCTTCCGCGGAAAACCGAAAGCGATCGGGTTTGTACCGAAGAGAGGTCGCGATCCTCCCCAGGGTGCGATTCCGGCAGGCGAGTTCCCAAACACCAGACCGACAATGCCACGCTCTGCGAGGCGCTCGACGTGGTGTCCGGCAACCCCGAAGTGGTGCGAGTTGGTCACGGCAGCACCGGCCACCGGGGTCTCTGCGGTCATTTCGACAAGTGCGTCAATCGCCATATCCAAAGCAGGGAAGGCGAATCCATCATTGGCGTTGATCCGTGCCGCCGAAGAACCGAGCTTCTCCAGCGTCGGCTCCGCCTCTCCCGCCACCTTGCCGGCAGCAACCTGCGCCGAGTACGCCTTGAGCCGAGCCAGCCCGTGCGAGTGCAGGCCATCGAGGTTGGCGCGGACCAATGCTTTCGCCACAGACCTGGCGGCGGGCTCCGCGGTGCCCGCCTTCTTGAGCACCTGGGTTGCCAGCTTCTCCAGTTCGGTTGCCGTGCGGATCATGATCATCTGCTCCTATTGCTGAGCAATGTCAGTTTGGCCTCGCAGCCGCGTCTGTGACCAGGCGTTCCTCGTCGCCGAGCGAGTTCGCACGCCATTTGTCCAGCAGTCTCCCAGGCGCCTGCTGAGCAATGTCAGTTTGGCCTCGCAGCCGCGTCTGTGACCAGGCGTTCCTCGTCGCCGAGCGAGTTCGCACGCCATTTTTTCAGCAGTCTCCTAGGCGCTCTGATAGAGCTTGGTGAAGATGAACTCGCGGTGGCCGAGGGTTTCGGCTGCCGTGTTTCGACCGTTGGCGGTACGAACCACCATGTCGATGAGCGCATCACCGGCCTCATCGAGAACCATCTCACCACTCAGGAGACCCGACACATCGAGGTCGACATGGTCCCCCATGGTGCGCGCTGTCTTCGGATTGGCCGTCACCTTGATTACGGGCATGATCGGATGACCGATGATGTTGCCTTGGCCCGTCGTGAAGATGTGCAGCGCAAAACCAGCAGCGGCTTGCAGCGTGTTGCACTCGGCGGCCGCCGATGACGTGTCCATGAAGTAGAGACCCGGGCCCTTGGTCGGCGCCTGCGCCGGCTCGAGGACATCGATGAACTTGCACTCCTTGCCGATCTTCTGGAAGTTGCCGAACGCCTTCTCCTCGATAGTGGTGAGGCCACCGGCGATGTTGCCGGCGGTGGGCTGGCTCTCGGACAGATCGCTCGTCTTGTGACGATTGATCATGTCGTTGTAGGCGTTCCAGGTATCGAGGAACTTCTGCCGCACCTCGGGAGTGGCGGCACGGTCGGCGCACACGATCTCGGCACCGGTCAGTTCAGATGTCTCTCCGAAGCACAGGTAGCTCCCCTGCTTGTCGAGCTTGTCAAACATGTTGCCAACGGTCGGGTTGGAAGCCAGACCGGAGGTGGTATCAGACTCGCCGCACTTGGTGGCGATCCACAGATCGGAAAGAGGGACCTCCTCGCGCTGCAGCTCGGTAGCCCACTGCACGAACTCTTGAGCCTTGCGTCCGGCCACTGCGGCGATCTCGAGGTCACCATGCTCCTCGATGGAGAACCCGGCGACGGGCTTGCCGGTGGCGGCAATGCCGTCGACAACCCTCTGCGTCCACTTCGGCTCGATGCCGATGACGATTGCTGCAGCGACATTCGGGTTCGCCCCGGTGCCGATCAGAGTGTCAAAGGTGAGTTCGAGGTCGGCACCGAACTGGAGCCGCCCGTAGGCGTGGGGAAGGGCGAGGGTGCCACAGATGTTGTTGGCGACCTTCTCTGCGCATGCGTTTGAAATGTCATCTACCGGAAGGATGATGACGTGATTGCGAATACCGACACGACCGTTCTCGCGGCGATAAGCCTTGATCGTTGCTGTCATCGAACTCTCCCTACCACTTCTTTGTCTTGACATTGTGGACGTGAACGTGGTGCCCGGTGGGCGCATCCGCAACGACCTTGCCAATGTCATTTCCGTACTTGATCAGCGTGTCGCCCTCAGCAAGGTCGACCATGGCGATCTTGTGCCCGAGCGGAATCGGGTCTTTGGAGACGATTGACGTGTTCTCATTTGTGTCCATGATCCAGACGGCCAATTCCTGGCCCGCCTCGATCCCTTCCACCACCGCTACACCGACCGAGTCGGTGGGGTCATGAATGACGATGTCCGGTTTCATGTGCTGTTGCACCTCAGTTTCTGTTTCTATTGCTTCTACTCGCCGAGGACCTCGGTCATCATGACCGGCCGACCCTCGTCGGCCGACAAGTGGGCTGCCTGGCCGATGGCCACCGCCAGCAACCCATCCTCGAGAGTGACCTTCGCAGGGGTTCCATTACGGATGGCTTCGACGAAATCGACGTGTTCGAGGTAGCTGGCACCTTCGTGGAGCCCGTGATAGGCGACGTGCTCGTCGGACACCGGCCTCTCGACCACGGTACGTTCGAAGCGGCGCCCGATCCGCATCACAGCCTCAGGCACAAACGACTCGACCTTGCCAACATCGCCCGTCACCGCCAGCTCCTGCTCGTTGCGGGAACCTTCGGCAAACATGCACAAATCGAGCAGCGCCCGGATGCCGTTCTCGAAGTCGACAATGACATAGGCGTTGTCGATCAGGTCCGGGATCTCGCCGTTGTAGCTTTCATCCAAGTGATTCACGTCCTGCGCCCCGGAGGCGTACACGCGTACCGGCTTCGCCTCGGCGATCATCGCCATCAGATCGAAGAAGTGACAGCACTTCTCGACCATGGTCCCCCCGGTGTTCCGATTGAATCTGTTCCAGTCGCCCACCTTGGGAAGGAATGGGAACCGATGCTCGCGAATCGCGATCATCTTGATGTTGCCGACTGCGCCGGAAGCGACCTCGTGAATGAGGGCCTGGATCGGCGGCTTGTATCGGTACTCGAGCCCCATCCAGACGACACCCTTGTGCCCCTCGGCGGCCTTGAGGATCCGGCGGCACTCGGCAACGGTTGTTCCGAGCGGCTTCTCCACCATCACATGCAGGTCGTCGTAGGCGAGGATGTCCTCCATGATGTCGGCGTGGGTGTGGTTCGGCGATACGAGCACCACCGCATCGCACACCCCTGCCGCCAACAGGTCCCTGTGATCCTCGAAGACCATGTCGTCTTCGAGTCGCGCTGTGTTCTTGCCGAACTTGCGGGATTGCGGGTCTGGATCCGAGATCGCCACGACGTGGGCGCCGTCGATGGCATTCACATTGTTGATGTGCTCGAGGCCCATCATCCCGGTGCCGATCACGCCGTAGCGAATCTCTTCACTCATGGTCCTACGCGATTCCGAGATAGCGGTCGGTTGCCGCAACGGCTTCCGGCCCTGTTGCCTGCATCTCCATCGAGGCACGGATGGCGTCGATGGTCTCTGGAATCGTCACCGACTCCTGCGGGATGTTGATGCCGAACACGACGTCGTCGCCGGAGAGTCCGACCATTTCTTCCCACAGGCCGATCTCGTACATGTCACCACGCGGGTACTCCATGTACCGGGCCCACTGGAAGAGCGAGGAGTTCGAGTCGAAGCCCTCAGCGATCTTCACAACCTTGATCCGCGGATACGCCTTGAAGGCGGCGACCGCTTCGTCGACCGACATCTTCGCCTTCGGCGTTGCCGAGATGGTGATGATGTGACCATGGGTGACCGGGGTGTGCACGAGGAGACCGGTGGCGGCGACGCCTTCCATGATGTTCTCGAGATCGACGGCCTGGTGGTTCGGGATCGGCTCGACCTGCAGCACGTTGGTGAGACCACGATGGGTGTCGCCCGGATCGGCAACACGACGGATGATCGTGATGAACGTTTTGCTAACACCGACGGCCTTGTGGACGGCATCAACCGCACGAATGAGGCCGGTGGTATTGCACGAAGTCAGCTTTAGATAGTCAACGCCGAGACCCTTCTCATAGTTGACGGTGCCGTGGAAGAAGACATCAGCGACCTCGCCGGACTCGCCACCCTGGAAGACGGCCTTGACGCCGGCGGCGACATACTTCTCTTTGTTCTTGGCACCGATACCGCCGGGGGCGGCGTCGAGCATGACGTCGACCTCGCCGAGCAGGTCGTCGAATCCACCGGTCACCGGGATGCCCGCTTCTTCGAGGGCTACCTCAGCGCCGTCATAGGCGGTAAACAGCTTGAAGGGCATCCCGCGCGCCTTGAGAGCACGAACCGGAAGGGTCGGGGCAACATCGGCGACGCCGACAAGCTCCATGTCCTCTTGCAGGGCAACACCTGCGGCCAGCCGATTGCCGATTACTCCATAGCCGGCAACGCCGACCTTTACCTTGCTCATACTCCGTCCCTTTCTAGAGATCGATTACGGGGATGCCCCAGCCGGCGGCCAGAGCCTCCAATTCTTCGCGATAGTCGCCGTACACAATTCCAAAGTGATGCTCGAGGCCCTCGCGAGCGATGGTTGCCACGACGTCTGGCGCCGGCCGGTCGAATTCAACGACACCGGCGGTACCGGAGAACGCAAGCGGCTCGTCGAGCATCGTGCCGCCGCCGATGACCAGCGAGTGAGCACCGCCGGCCTGGCTGAGACGACACAGCGTCACCCGACCGGGGCGCAGCGCAAACTCGTTGAGCAGCGGCAGCTTGCGGTTGGAGTGGATGGTCCCGGTGGCAAGCTTCTTGCCTCCGCCGGATCCATCATCGGGGGCCATATGCATCGGCGCCAAGCCGCAGTGCCACAGCACACCCGTGTCGCCATCGGTGTCCATCTCCACGAGATCGGCGACAAACGAGGGCTCGCCGGCAACATGCTGGAGTAGCAACGCCGTCACGTTTCCATAGACATCTGCCTCACATGTCCCGGGGATACCGTCATCGATGAGCATGCTCTGTGGCGAGCACGCCGCACCGCCGTAGTCGGTGAAACACTCCGGCCAACAACGTGTCGCCACACCAGACCAGCCGCCATCGTCGATGAGAGTCTTCAATCCGCCGTAAAGGCTGAGCGACTTGTCGAGTGCCTCCTGATCGAGATCGTCGAGATCGCCGAGACGGTCCACCGCTCGCTTCCGGGTGGAAGACACAATCTCTACTGGCGTTGCCGCCGCGCTCCCAAAGAGATCCTCGAGTTCCTTGCGTTCTACGGTGACCCCGGTCACACCAAGGAGGGTCGCCGGGTCGTAGCCACACGGGTCAAAACCGACCGGCCGATCGCCGATCACGCCGATCGTTGTGTCAGCCAGCACAGAGGCAACGTTGGCTGCGGTTTCTCGTGCTCCTGCGGATGTCGCCCCGGCAGACCGGCGCCGGCTCGGCTCCTGGCCGATCGTTGCAGCCAGCAAACGCTCGATATCGCCGACCGCCGCCTCGTCGTGGGCATACCGGTGGACGTAGTCAAAGTCGCTTCCCGCTTTGATGAGCGCATATGCGGCAAGGTTGAGCCCGCAGAAGGAGTTGAGGCGGAGCCGTCCTCCGACACGGGCTTCAGGAAACGTCCAGATGATGATCGGCGCATCAAAACGAGCGCCGATTGCCTCCGTCATCGAAGAGTCGGTAAACGAGACCTGCAGCAGCAAGAGAGCGTCGAGATCCACACCCTCGAACCTCTCCAACGCTACCTCGGTGGTCTCTGCGTCAAAGAGAAGGGCGGCATCTCCGACCAGGTCGACGTCGAGCCCGGCCAGGGTCTCCATGGCGGCAGCAGCCACCTCTTCGGCGTATGGAACGTCGAAGGTGGGTCGGGCCAGCGCCAGAACGCCGATGCGTTTGCGGGGACTCACTGTTCTACTCGTACGGGGTCTGGTCCCAGAAGTCCTGGAACTTGCCGAGGCCTACGTCGGTGTAGGGATGATCGAATGAATCCTTGAAGACCGGCATCCCGGCAGTGACGATGTCTGCCCCACTGACGGCCGAGTTGGTGATCTGTCTGGCGTTGCGAGCGGCGGCAACGATGATCTCGGTTTCGAATCCGAAGTTGTTGCGAATCATCGAAACCTCATCGACGAAGTGGGTGACCTCTTCACCGTTGGATTCCTTCCAACCGATGAACGGGGAAACGAATGCCGCTCCCATCCTCATTGCCTGCAGCGCCTGAGCAGCCGAAAAGACCAACGTCAGGTTCGACTTGATATCGGCGGCCGCCAGCTCATACACAGCCTTGAACCCGGGTTCGGTCGCGGGGAGCTTGATGACGAAGTTGGGCGACATGGCGGCGAGCTTCTTGCCTTCGGCCACCATCTCCTTCCAATCATCGAGATGCGGGTTGACCTCGACCGAGATCGGCTTGTCGGTGCCTTCGAAGATACCGGCGATCTCCGTTATCACCTTCATGAACGGTTTGCCGGAGACGAGAACGTGTCTCGGGTTTGTGGTTACTCCATCGATGTCCCACATTTCGAGGGCGTATTCGATTTCGTCCGTCTTGGCGCTGTCGAGGAAGAATTTCATTGTCACTCCGTTGGTTGGGGTTGTCGGTCGTTGAGGGTACGTAAGACGTTCTGGACGGTCACGTCGCTGACCCGGGCGTTCGATTCTTCTGTGAGACCGGCGATGTGCGGGGTCAGGACAACATTATCGATTCCGGCGAAGGTCTGGCCGTCCTCTGCCGATAGCGGCTCTTTCTCAAACACATCGAGCGCCGCCCCAGCCAGATGGCCGGAACGAAGGGCCGCAGCGAGGGCAGAGTCATCGACAATCCCCCCGCGAGCTGTGTTGATGACGACGGCTCCCTTGGGAAGCATCATCAAGGCGGCGACGTCGAGGAGATGCCGGGTGTCGTCGGTAAGGGGCACGTGGAGGCTGACGGCATCTGCCTCGGCAAGCAGGTCATCGAGGTCGGTCACACGATCTGCCGTCTCCCAGGCCGGATCCTCGGCGGGAAGATACGGATCGTACGCCGCGACCTGCATCCCCAGATCCCAGGCGCGCGCCGAAACCATACGGGCGATCGCTCCGTAACCGATGAGACCCAGCCGCTTGCCGGCTGTCTCCCTGCCCTGCAGGTCACCCCGTGGCCATTCACCGTCGATGAGGCGAGCACTCGACGAGAAGGCGCCACGGAACAAAAGCAAGATGGCTGCCACTACGTACTCAGCGACCGCTTGGGCATTTGCCCCGGTTGCCGGGTGCACCGCAACGCCACGCTGTTCGCAAGCCGCGAGGTCGATGTTGTCGAGCCCTACCCCGAGACGACCAACGACCTGCAACCCGGGCGCCGCCGCCAGCAACTCGTCGTCGACCTGAGTGCGATTCCGCACGATGAGGCCCACCGCATCGCCGAGGGTGCCCAGCAATCGGGGGCGGTCATCCACCAGCGACGGGTCGAAGAGAACGTCATACTTCTCCGCCAAAGGGGCGATGGCTGCTTCGTTCATGAATTCCGATACGACTACGTCTGCCACTGCGTTCTCCAGGAGAAAATGGAACCGGTTCCGTTCTGGCGCCGACACAACCACAACAGGCGAAGGGGTGTGCGCCGAGCGCTCGAACTCATCGAGAGAAGACTACTACCCGGTGATACGGTCCGAGAAACGGCCGGGCGGACCCGATGCCCGGGCCGACCGGCACCGTTTGCTCGGCGAGCGGCAACTGTAGCCGTCTGCCAATATCTGGCGTGAAACGACTTGCACCTTCCGATCACGCCGGTATCGTATCGGGCGTATCGGCACTCGGCCGATGCCCAAGGAGGAGGACTCCATGAAGCGATTCAAGTGGTTGCTGCTGATCGCCGTCTTTGCTCTCATCGCCGCTGCGTGTGGTGATGATGCTGCAGACGAGACAACAGCAGCCCCATCAGATACCACGGCTGCCGCAGAGACGACGGCCGCACCTTCGGACGACGGTGGAACTGAAACTACTGCGGCTCCGGAAACAACTGAAGCCCCAATGGTCGACCTTGCCGGTACGTCCGTCACCGTGTTCTCATCAGAGGACGGGGTAGACGAGGCTACGGGCATTCAGCGAGCGCTGGACGTGTTTGCTGCCGAGACCGGAATCGAGATCACCCACTCGGGTGCTCGCGACTTCTCGGAGCAGATCAACGCCCAGGCCGCCGGCGGTAACCCGCCCGACATTGCGATGTTCCCGCAGCCCGGCAAGGTGCGCGACTTCGCAGCCCAGGGCTTCCTGCTTCCCCTGAAAGCGGAAGTCGACGCCGCGGTGAGGCCGCAGTGGCCTGCCGGCACGCTCGAGACCTACTCGGTCGACGGGACCGCTTATGCGGTCCAGGTCAAGACCGACCTGAAGTCGATCGTCTGGTACAACACCCAGGTGTTCGCCGACGGCGGATACTCGGTCCCGACCACACTCGGGGAGTTGGTTGACCTCGGTAATCAGATGATCGCCGACGGTCAGACACCTTGGTGCGTCGGCATCGAGTCCGGCCCCGCTACCGGCTGGGTGTTTACGGACTGGATGGAAGACATGATGCTGCGGATCGAGGGCCCCGAGGCCTACGACCAGTGGACGTCCAACGAGCTGAAGTTCTCGGACCCGAGCGTCGTTGCCGTTGGTCAGACGATCCTCGACATCTGGAACACCCCGGGTAACACGTATGCAGCCGGTGGTTCGATCTCCGCAACGGCACACAGCGCCGACCACGGCCAGCCGCTGGTGGATGGAACCTGCGCCATGGTGCGCCAGGCCTCGTTCTTTGCGGCATTCCTGCCCGAAGGAACGACCGTGGGACCGAGCGGCCAGATCGACACGTTCTACTTCCCGGCAGCTGACGCGAGCTCGTCACCGGTACTCACCGCCGGCAACTCAGCCGCAGCCTTCCGTGATGCGCCCGAGGTATGGGCAGTCATGGAGTACCTGGGCTCGACCGCGTACGCCCAAGAGCGGCAGAAGGCGCAGCGGGAGATCAAGGGCGGCGACGCCTCCGGTTTCCTCACGGCCAACCTGAACGTCGACCTGAATCTGTGGAACGAGCTCGAGGGCGGTTTCATCGCGATTCTGCTCGAGGCGAACCCAGCCCGTTTCGACGGTGCCGACCTAATGCCGGCCGCCGTTGGTTCAGGCACTTTCTGGACCGAAGGAACCAGCGCAGTCAACGGTGATAGGACTGTTGAAGAAGCGTTCGCAGCCATCGACGCATCCTGGCCTAGCTCGTAACAGAAGACACACACAACTACCGAAGGCCGGCCCGCTACGCGGGCCGGCCTTCTTTCGAATGGTGGACGGGTGTTCTCTCGTACTAGATTGATTCGACAGGAGCGGACGAGGGAGCACCATGAACCGACTTGTTGTGACCGTCCTAGGTATCGTTGCCGCCGTTGGCGGAAGCGCGTTGATCTTTGTCGGGATCAACAAGCTGTACGATCTGACTGAGGAACGGTATTCCACGTACCGAGCAGTTGCCGGGGGATTGCTGTCCGGGGGGGTGTTTGCGCTCCTCTGGGGCAACCGGATGATCGCATCACCTGTGGCCGTGACCATCGCCGCTCTCGTCATCGGAGCTGCCACGGGTTTCGCACTCGGCGTTCTCGAGCCGGGCACACAGCGACTGGCTGTAGGCATAGGGGGTGGTGCCGCTCTCGGCCTATTGCTCGGCTTTGCTGCCAGGGGCCCTTCCGTCGGAGAAGACGGGGCTGAGATCACCGGCATATTGCCGTCGATCGACCCGGTCGGCGTTCTTGTCGGCCTACTGATAGGTGCTGGTCTTGGTTTCGTATTCTGGGTGGTCTCAGGCCGTAAGGCGGATCTCCTGGTGTCGAGAATGGCGATGGGTTTGGCCCTCGGTTGGCTCATCGGTGCCTGGATGGGCGCCGACCTCACCGGGTCACGAGCCGAGGTTGTCATCGTCGCCGCCGTGCTCGGGATACTTGTCGGAGCCGCAGCCGGCGGGCGTACCCAACCGGATCAAGTCGAACGGGCCGATATCGCGCTAGGTAGCCGCAAGTACATCTTCCTGACGCCGGCGCTGCTCTTCGTCGGGGCGACCCTTGTGGTGCCCTTGTTGCGCACGATCTGGCTCGGCTTCCTCACGGGCAACCCGAATGA
>CAMYKI010000083.1 GCA_947258985.1 uncultured Acidimicrobiaceae bacterium | reverse complement strand
ATTGTCAATTACTTCAACCGAAGACTGAAGCTGGTGGAGCGCTAAGTGGCTGAGAAGAAAATCGTCCTACCGGACCTCGAAGAGATAGCGCCCGAGCCCCCGCCGAAGGGTCCGGTCGTGTGGGCGCGAGACAACCTGTTCTACTCGTTCGCCAGCACCATCCTGACCATCTTTGGCGGTGTGATTGCCTTCGTGTTCGTGAGCGGCATGTTCGGGTTCATCCTCGGTGATGAGCGCAAATGGGAAGCGATCACCACCAACATGCGGCTGCTCATGATCCAGGCGTACCCCCAGGAGGCCACGTGGCGTATCTGGCTGTCGCTCGGGATTCTCGCCGTCCTGTTTGGCCTTTCGCTGGCCTTCTGGCACGCCGGCGGCAAAACTGAACCACGCAAGGTGGGCCGGGCGGTGGCGGGCCTGGGCGGTTTGATGATCTTCGTATTTGCCGTGGCTCCCTTCGAAGGTTCGGCGAAGATCATCGGAATTGTCGCCGGTGCGGTGTTGCTGGTTGTGGCGTTGGCCGTGGTCAGGGCGTTGGGGGAGCGGGCCAAGGAGGAAAGCGTCCCGGTGCTGTGGATCGCAACGATCCTCGGCGCGCTAGTAATCCTGGGTCTGTGGATCATTCGAGTGCCCGTGCCCGTTGTCGATGCCGAGGAATTCGGTGCTACCGCGCTCGAGCCCCTTGCATCGACAACCACCGTTCCGTGGACGATCTTGTTCTTCGTCACCATCGGCACCTACTTCCTCGGCAAGGCATTGACCAGGGTCGTTTCCGAGCGCATCGGACGTCTGGCTCTCGTCGCAGGGTGGGTCCTGGCATTCCCTGTGATCGTCCTTCATCTGGCACGCGGCGTTGAATTCAACAATGTCGCTCAGTATCTGTTGATCGGGGCCGGCTTCCTGGTCATCGGCGGGGTCATCATCTGGTACCTGGCCGACCCGGCGCGCGGCGAGTTGGGTCGCGGACTCGCCGGCCTGTTGCTGGTGCTCGCGATCGCTTCGTGGATGGTTTCGGCGCTGATCCTCGTGCGGTTGCTGCTGTTGCTGTTGGCGCTGTTTGCTCTGGGCGGCCCGACGTTCGCCGGTGGTGAGAACCGAACGCGGATTCGCTACCTTGGTGTGTGGGCGGGCACAGTCGTAGTGACTGTATATCTGATGCTGCTGGCAACCGGTGTCAGCGTGGTGCAAACCTCGAATGAAACCGTCTATGGCGGATTCTTCCTGACGTGGATTCTGGCTGTAGCCGGCATTGCCCTGTCGTTCCCACTCGGGGTGATCCTGGCTCTGGGACGTACCTCAACCATGCCGATCTTCCGGCTCCTGTCGACGTTCTACATCGAGGTTGTGCGCGGAGTTCCGCTGATTACGTGGCTGTTGGTCTCCGTTGTTGTCTTCCCGCTCCTGTTCCCGATCGACGTGTCGTTCGTGGCTCCGGCAAAGGTCACCTTGTTCATCGCTTTCTTCTCTGCTGCCTATCTCGCGGAGAATGTGCGTGGCGGTCTGCAGTCGATCTCCAAGGGGCAAAACGAAGCAGCCAACGCTCTCGGGATGACAACTCTGCAGCGCACCGTGTTCATCACGCTGCCTCAGGCCCTGCGCGCAGTGATTCCGGCGCTCGTGGGGCAGGTGATCGCCATCTTCAAGGACACTTCGCTTGTCGCGATCGTTGGGTTGTTCGACATCCTCAAGATTGGTCGTGACATCATTCCCAGCCAGACGCAACCCTTCAATTTCCTGGGTTCTCTGCGGGAGTCGCTGCTGGCTGTAGCCGTCATCTATTGGATATTCACCTTTATGTTCTCTCGGGTGAGTTTGCGTTTGGAAGAGCGCCTGGGCGTGGGCAATCGCTGAGATTTTGAGTGAGGAGACCTGATGGAAACCAACGGTAAGGACATCATCGTCTGCGACGGCGTGAAGAAGTGGTTCGGAGACTTCCAGGCGCTCAAGGGTGTGACGACAACCATCAAGGAGCAGGAAGTGGTCGTGGTCATCGGGCCCTCCGGGTCCGGCAAGTCCACCTTGATCCGTTGCGTGAACCGCCTCGAGGCGCACCAGGAAGGGTCGATCGTCGTCGACGGCATCGAACTGACGAACGATCTCCGCAACATCGAGAAGATCCGGTCCGAGGTCGGGATGGTCTTCCAGCAATTCAACCTGTTCCCACATCTCACGGTGATGGACAACATCACTCTTGCCCCCATGTGGGTGAGGAAGAAGCCGCGAGACGAAGCCGAGCAGACCGGCATGGAGCTGTTGGAGCGGGTCGGAATTCCCGAGCAGGCCGACAAATACCCGGGCCAGCTCTCTGGTGGTCAGCAGCAGCGTGTGGCTATTGCGCGCGCTCTTGCGATGAAGCCAAAGGTGATGCTGTTCGACGAACCGACTTCGGCGTTGGATCCGGAGATGATCAAAGAGGTTCTCGACGTGATGAAGGAACTCGCCGAGTCTGGCATGACCATGGTCGTGGTCACCCACGAAATGGGGTTCGCCAAAGAGGTCGCCGACCGGGTCCTGTTCTTCGACTACGGGACCATCGTCGAAGAAGGCACCCCCGAACATTTCTTCACCAACCCGCAGCACGACCGCACCAAGCTGTTCCTCAGCCAGATCCTGTAGATCGAAGTTGTGAACCCTGGGTTGGTAGGCCCGGTTTTGCGTGCTGTGAACCCTGGGTTGGTAGGCCCGGTTTTGCGTGCTGTGAACCCTGGGTTGGCGGTTGGGGCCGATCGCTAGACCGCGATGGGGGCGATGGTGGCTCCGGTCAAACTGGCGTAGTCCTGAGGTCTTAGTACTACCTGGACGCCGCGGGCGCCTGCGGACACTGCTATCTCGTCGAATAGTTCGGCGATCTCGTCGAGGTAGACCGGCAACTGCTTTCTGGCGCCGATGACGGTCACTGCACCCCGTTCATACCCCGTCAGCGGTAGGACGTCCTTGAGTGCTGCTAGGTGGGCCTTGCGGTCACCGTGGGCTGCTGCCAGCGCCTTGAGGCTCAGCTCGGTATTGGCCGGGATAACGGCAAAGCACGGTCCATTCCGGTCGCCGATCGCCACCAGTGTTTTGAAGACCTGGTCGGGCTCCATGCCAACCAGGTTTGCAACACGTTCCGCGGTGAACTCCTCCATCGAGAGTGAGTACTCCCGAACCTCGAACTCGATCCCCGCCTGCTCGAGCAAGCGCAGCGCGTTCGTCTTGGTGCTCACAACATCCGTCCTTCCGATTCTGGCGTACGTGGTGGCGGTATACCGCCACCACGTACGCCAGACGCGTTCTGCGGCTACCTCTTGATGCTGCGGAGGTCGTTCCAGCGGTTATCGGCGGCGATGTCGATGACGGTCCACGCCATGGCGAGGGCTCCGTCGCGGATAGCAGCGTCGCCCGGCGGCTCGATGGTGGCCGCGGCAAACTCCTTCTGATGGTTCACGGCAGGCAGACACTTGATGTCGATCATGGGGTGGATGGATGGCACCTCGTGACTCACGTTTCCCATGTCGGTGGACCCTGCCGCACCAGGATCGCGATCTGCCCCTCTTCCCATCGGTCGTCCCAACTCTGTCGAGTTCGCCTGGTACAGGTCGACCATCAGCGGGTCTGAGATGAGGTCGGTGTATGTGTGTCCCAGTTTCTTGATTTCGACGGTGCATCCGGTCGCGGTTGCCGCAGCCTCGAAACAAGCGGTGACCTTGCCGTAGAGCTCCTCCAGTCGATCCTTGGTCCCTGCACGCACGTACCACGCCATTGATGTGAAGGCCGGGATGACGTTTGGGGCACCGCCACCGTACGTGATCACACCGTGGACCTTGTCGGTGGGGTACAGCGCCTGGCGCAGGGTGGAGATGTTCACGTACGCCTGCACTGCGGCGTCCAGGGCATTGGTGGCCAGCTGGGGAGCGAAAGCGGCGTGTGATTCCTTGCCGTGGAACTCAACATCTACGTGGGCAACACCCAGGAACGCGGGATCGACAACGTCGGCCGGGGAAGGGTGGATCATCATGGAGAGCGTTGCGCCTTCAAACGCGCCGTTGTTGATGAGGTCCACCTTGCCGCCGTACGACTCCTCTGCGGGTGTCCCCTGAACGCGCACCCGAAACCCGAGTTCGTTCGCCGCATCGACAAGAGCCACTCCGGCGCCGAGTGCGGCCGTAGCGATGATGTTGTGGCCGCAAGCATGTCCGACTTCGGGAAGAGCGTCGTATTCCGCACAGATGACCACCTCCGGCCCTTCCATTCCGGCTCGGGCGGCAAAGGCGGTGTCGAGACCGAACGCCGGATAATCGACCTCGAAGCCGTTGTTGCGCAGGAATTCGACAAGTCGTGCCGATGTATCGTGCTCTTCGAAGGCAATCTCGGGGTTGTGATACATCCAGTGCGATATCTCTTGGAGTTCCGCTTCTGCCGCAGCGAACCGTTCACTTGCAGTTTGCTTGAGACCCACGGTCAACCTCCGAAATAGCTCGAATATGCTCCTAGGGTAATCGCCCGTAACATATGCAGATCAGAACATACGTCCTCGGCAGCAGCAGGAGATGAACGTGGGCAAGTACAAGGAGATTCTCAAGTCGTTGAACGCCGGAACCGCAGGCGTCCGATCGCATATTCCCGGTGTCTACGAAGGCTTCGGCAACATGTACCGGGCGGCCTACGCAGACGGGGAACTGTCGGCGAAGGTCAAGGAATTGATGGCGGTCGGTATTGCGGTGCGTGAAGGTTGCGACGGATGTATCGCATCACATGTTCGCAGCGCGGTGCGCAAGGGCGCCAACGCCCAGGAGATGGCCGAAACCATCGGCGTTGCGATCCAGATGGGTGGAGGACCTGCCTCTATCTATGCATCGCATGCCTGGGATGCATTTCAGGAGTTCTCTGAGGGCGCGTCCGCACAACCCTCGTAGAACACTCGACCAACCCAGACCAAACCAATGGTGGTTCGCTGGTTGCTCAAGCCGGCGATGAATCCTCCGATACGGGAATATGAGATCAACCGGTTCGACGCGCCCAGACTGTAGGTTGAGTTGTGACCGTACCGGCGCCGGGGGTTCGAGATGACACTGCTTTCGATCGTCATTCCCTGCTACAACGAAGAGAAGCGACTCGCCCCTACGCTCGAAGCGATTGCAGACTATGTCGCGGGACGGGTGGGCGATACGGAAGTCATTGTCGTTGATGACGGATCTAGCGACGCGACTTCGGAAGTCGCTCGATCAAGCGAATGTCCCAACCTCACAGTGATCAGGGTCCCGGCGAACCGAGGCAAAGGTCATGCAGTCCGGGCGGGGATGCTGGCCGCGGCCGGTGACCTTCGGCTCTTCACTGATGCCGATGGATCAACTTCGATTGAGGAATTGGCAACACTCGAAAAGGCCCTCGATGAGATTGGCGGATCGGGAATCGCCTTTGCATCCATTGGCACACCCGGTGCCACTGTCTCCCAGGCGCAGCGGGGCCTCCGGCCGGCAGCCGGTCGCTTCGGCAACTGGCTGATTCGTGTCATCGCACTCCCCGGAGTCTTGGACTCGCAGCGCGGGTTCAAGCTGTTCTCCGCAACTGCTGCAGACGATGTGTTCTCGCGCGCCGTCGTCGACCGATGGGCATTCGATGTCGAGGCGCTGGCCGTTGCACGCCACCTCGGTTTTGAGATCGTTGAAGTGCCGGTTACCTGGGCCCACAAGGATGACAGCCGGGTCACGGCGCTTTCTTACCTGGCGACCTTTGCCGATGTGATTCGTATCAGGTGGAGGCTTCTGCGGGGCCTGTATGAATGATCCTGACTTGGCGGCTCTCGAATCCTCCCCATCGGGCAAGCCGGGTCGGAGTGGAGCACCTACGTCAGATCGGGGTTCATTCCGGCTGAAAGCCTATCCGCTGGCGATACTGCTCGTGTTCGCTCTAACGGTGGTACTCGGTGTTCTGAATGCCAGGAACGCGGTGGAACCGACGAGTAACTTCGGAGGCGACTACCCGGCGTTCTATGGCGCGGGCACGATCGCCGTCGCCGGCGACTGGGACGACCTGTACTCGCTCGACCGTCAGATTGCAGCGCAACGGTCACTGCATCCTCCCGGCGAGGGCGATGTCGCTCGATTCTTTGCGTATCCGCCTCAGGTGGCGTTTGTGTATCAACCGCTTGCGGCAATGGACTACCACTGGTCGTACCTGGTGCACGTGATGTTGATGACCGGCGCTCTCTGGGGATCCATCCTGTTGGCACGGCCGATGCTGCCCTGGTTGAGGGGTCGGGTGACACTGGCAATGGCGGTCGCCCTTGTGTTCTGGCCGATGTTTCGCACAATCACGGGGGGATCGAACACGGCTTTCACCCTTCTTATGGTCGTTGCAGCATGGCGACTGGTGAACGGCAACCGGCCGCTGCTAGCAGGGCTCGTGATTTCGGTGTTGCTCTACAAGCCACAGTTTGCGATACCGCTCATCGGGTTGTTCTTGCTGCGCAGACAATGGCGGGTCGTAGCCGGAGCAGGACTTGGTGCAGTTCTCTTCTACGTCTCGGGAGTACTCCTCCGGGGCTTGGGATGGGTTGGGGAGTGGCTCGACGTCGCCAGCGAGTTCGGAAGGATTGACGCCGAGCTCAACGGACACTCGAGCATCTCGCTCATCGGATTCGCCGAGAATCTCTTTGGCGTCGGTCTATCGCTGCCTGTTGCTCTGGCGTGGGTGCTTGCCGGGTCGACCGCGGTTGTTTTGGCTTGGCTGTGGTGGCGGGATCCGGATGCCACCCTGGCTCCGCTGCTGGCAATCACGATGCCCGGGGTCCTGCTTTTGTCGCTGCATGCTATGTCCCACGACGGTGCGATCATCGTCCTCACCGCGGCTGTGGCAGTTGCCTGCTGGCCACAGCGGCGCTGGTTACCGTGGGTGCTTGTCATCTGGCTGCTCGGAGCCAGCCAGGCGCTCATCAAACAGCTCGGTTTTTCACCGGGCCTGTTCATGCTGTTGGTCGCGTTTGTGTTGGGCTGGCTCCTGATCGGTTCTGCGAAACCTGCGGCAACTCCTACCGTGAGTTCGCCGCTGCCTGCCGGGATTGGTCGTGACTGAATGACGGCACCCCGTCATAGAGCGGTGGATTAGCAAAGAGCGCTCGGTAGGCTGTGGCTTCGCGAACCACAATCCTGTGCGGTCCGGAGGAAGAGTCATCCCATGTTGATCTGGGCGTCGATCCCGTCACCCCCAACGAACACAATCGACATAGGTCCCCTGACGGTTCACTTCTACGGAATCATGATCGGGATCGGCGTTCTCGTCGCGGCCATCGTGACCACTCGCCGCTATGAGAAGTTCGGTGGTGACTCCAGCATCCTCGATCGGGTGATCCTGTGGACCGTGATTGCCGGGTTCGTTGGGGCTCGGCTCGCCTACGTGTCCACCCACACGGCCCGCTACCAGGGCCGTTGGTACGCAGTTCTGTTCATCTGGGAGGGCGGTCTTGCCCTATATGGAGGTCTCACGGCAGGTGCTATTGCCGCCGTGTACATGCTGCGGAAGCTGGATGGGGACTTCCCGATGTTCACCGATGCCATCGCTGTCGGCCTGCCACTGGCCCAGGCTATCGGCAGGTTCGGCAACTACTTCAACCAGGAACTCTTCGGGACCCCGAGCACGCTGCCGTGGGCGGTGGAGATCGATGTCGAGAACCGACCGTCCGAATACCTCGAGTACGAAACCTTTCACCCCACGTTTCTCTACGAGGCGCTGTGGAACGTCTTTGTAACGGTGCCGATAATCCTCTGGCTGGAACGCCGCGGCAAGCTGGCCAAGGGCGCCAGTTTCCCTATCTACATGATCGTCTACGGAACAATCCGGTTCCTCACCGAGCTGGTGCGGACCGACACGACATTCCGGTTCCTCGGGCTTTCCCGCAACGCCTATGTGTCCATCGCCGCCATCGTGGGCGGCATCGTGTTGCTGGTGATCACCCAGCGACGCGGCGTGCCCCGTGGAGGCCGACCCCCGGCGCCCGAGCGTGAGGATGTAGCCGCCGATAGCGACTAGCAAAGGGCCGGTGCTGGTAGCACCGGCCCTTGCCGTTTCTAGCTATGTCGAGTCTGTCATTCTCGTACTGCCGGTTGTCCGATCCACGTCGCGCCGGGCTGCCTGGGCCCCGTCTTCGCCGTTGAAGAGTTCTCCGATGGCGCCGACGGATCCGAGGATCCCGCTCAATTCCATCGGTAGGAAGATCTTCGTGGCGTTGCCGTCTGCGATGCCCTGCAAGGCATCGAGATAGCGAATAGCGATCAGATCGTTCGTCGGGTCTCCGTTGTGGATAGCTCCGAACACTCGCTCGATAGCCTGGCCTTCGCCCTCCGCCACCGTGAGCTTCTGGAACTTCTCCGCCTCGGCAACCTGCTTGATTGCCTCGGCCTGACCTTCGGCCTCGAGAATCCGGGCCTGCTTGACACCCTCGGCCTGGAGGATCTGCGAGCGCTTGTCGCCCTCGGCCTCGGTAACGATGGCGCGCCGATCACGTTCGGCCTTCATCTGCCGGTGCATGGCCTGCGTGACGTCCGCCGGCGGATCGATCCGCTGGATCTCGACACGCACCACCTTGGTGCCCCAGACATCCGTTGCCTCGTCGAGGATCTCACGCAGCTGGGCGTTGATCCGCTCACGGGAGGTGAGCGCATCGTCGAGGTCGAGGTCGCCGACAACGTTACGCAGGTTGGTCTGGGCCAGCTTGGTTGCGGCCAGCACGAAGTTCTGCACGTTGTAGACCAGCTTCTGCGGGTCGGTCGCCTGGTAGTAGACGACGGCATCAACGGTGACAACCACGTTGTCCTTGGTGATGACCTCTTGCGGGGGGACGTCTACGACGATCTCTCGCATGTCGACCCGGCGCAGCCTGTCGATGAACGGCACGATGAACTGAAGACCCGGGTCCCTCGTGTCCTTGTAGCGTCCGAAGCGCTCGACAAGGCCCTGTTCGTGCTGCTTGACGATCTTGACCGCAAGAGCGACGTAGACCACGATAAGTGCAAAGAAGGCAATTATCCCGACTGCAGCGATTTCCATGTCTCACTCGTCCTTTCTGTACTGATCTATCTTCAAATCTGATGTGGTTTGTGGGGTATCGGCGGGTTATTCCATCGGCTCAACGACCAATCTGGCCCCGTTTACGTCGACCACGCGCACCTCGGTGCCGGGCTCGATGATCCCGTCGAGCTTGGTGGTTGCTCGCCACTGCTGCATTTCGAAGCGCACTCTTCCAGTGCCTGCTACCCGGTCGATGGGCTCGATGACCGTCGCTTGGCCACCTATGTAGCGCTTCGCCCCGATCGCGTAGACCGGTTCCTGGGACCGCCACGCAAACCGCTTGAGGCCCCACAGGGAGAGGATGGATGCGCCAATGAAGACGCCGACCTGGAGGGGGACCGCAACGTTGGCGAACGCCAGAATGGCAGCCGCCACTGCTCCTATGGCGAACGGCAGCAGGAAGAAGCCGGCTGTGAGCATCTCACCTACGCC
>CAMYKI010000082.1 GCA_947258985.1 uncultured Acidimicrobiaceae bacterium | reverse complement strand
CCGGTGATGATCTGGGACGAGGTTGGTGAGATGATGTTCTCAGCAAACTCACAGAAACCGCTCAGCCTCCCTTGAGCCTTCCCGCATACGGTGGAAGAAGAACCGGAGGATCAATGGAACACCGAACTGAGAACTCAACGGCCTTGCCGCCGGCCAAGGTCCTCGTCGTCGACGACGAAGAGTCGCTGGTTGACATGCTGACGACCGCCTTGCGCTTCACCGGCTACGACGTTGCCAGCGAGACATCTGGCTTCGACGCGCTGCGGGCAGTCAAGGAATCGCGGCCGGATCTAATCGTTCTCGATGTGAACATGCCGGACCTCGATGGATTTGAGGTGTGCCGTCGCATCAGGCGCGACGGTATCGATTCGCCTGTCATCTTCCTCACCGCTCGTGACACGGCCGATGACCTTCGAACCGGTTTCTCCCACGGCGCCGATGATTATCTGACCAAGCCGTTCAGTCTCGAGGAGCTGTCACTTCGCATCGAGGCGATCCTAAGACGGGTCCGCGACAGCGGGGACGAGCCTCATCGGCTGACGTGCGGCGAGTTGGTGCTTGATGAGGATGCTCATCAGGTCCACGTCGGGGACCAGGAGGTCGAACTTTCGCCAACCGAATTCAGGCTCCTGCGGTACTTGATGCTCAATCAGGGACGCGTGCTATCCAAGCACCAGATCCTGGACTATGTCTGGGAGTACGACTTCGGCGGGAACGCCGGGGTGGTCGAGACGTACGTCAGCTATCTGCGCAAGAAGCTGGGACCGGATGTTGCCGAGTGGCTGCGGACGGTACGCGGCTTCGGCTACATGCTGCGACATTCGAACGCCTAAGCGATGCGTCTCCGTACCCAGCTTGTTGTGACCTTCACACTCCTGCTGGTGGTGGTCCTGGCCACCGTCGGCACCGTAGTGGTGCGATCCTCCCGGACGGTGCTCACCGCCCAGGTCGACGAGAAACTCTCCGGCATTCAACAGCGCACCCCTCCCGACAGGCCTTCCCCGGACGGCCCGGCCGATCGGGGCGATGACCCTTCCCAGAAGGAGGTGGCGTTTGTTGTGGTCAGTCCCGAGGGATCAATCCTCTTTGCCGACCGATCTGGCTTTGTCGACGACCCGGACCCGATCCCCGACGTAGCGACCTTGACTGATGAAGCGCCGCCAGGGCATATCGCCACAGTCACTGCGGAGGACGGGTCGATCCGCTACCGGGCGTTCTATCAGGTCAAGCCCGATGGCATCACAGAGGTGTGGGCATCGCCGCTGACAGAGGTAGACGCGGCGGTGGGTGGAATGTTGCGGACCCTGCTGCTCGCGGGTGCTGGAATCGCATTGATCGGGGCTACCGGAACCTGGTGGATCGTCCACCGCGGGCTCAAACCCGTCGATGAGATGGTGGACACGGCAACGGCAATTGCAGCTGGAGACCTGAGTAAGCGGGTTCCCGAGGCGCCGCCGGCAAGTGAGCTGGGGCAGTTGAGCCTGGCACTCAACGACATGCTCGGCCAGATCGAAGATGCCTTTGAGCACGAATCTGAGGCAAACGAACGCCTCAAGACGTTTGTGGCCGACGCCTCACACGAACTGCGCACCCCGATTGCAGCCATCCAGGGTTACGCCGAGCTTTATCAGCGGGGAGCGCTGGCCGACCAAGACCAGCTCGACAATGCGATGCGCCGGGTGGCCTCCGATGCGGCCCGGATGAAGCGGCTGGTGGCGGACCTCCTTCTGCTCGCCCGTCTCGACGAAGGGGCGGCTGTGGAGCAGTACCAATCGGTCAACCTGATGCATCTGGTCAACGATGCCGTCACCGACAGCTCAGCAATTGAGAACCAGCGGCCAATCACGATTGACGGCGACAAGACATTGCGGGTGATGGGCGACGAGCAACAACTCGGCCAGGTTCTAGCAAATCTGCTCGCCAATGCCCGGATGCACACCCCGGCGGGGGCGCCCGTCGCCGTTCGGATCACGTCCGTCAATTCCTCGGCCGTGATCGATGTCATCGACTCCGGCCCCGGGCTGCCTGATGGCGCCGCCAACAGAATCTTCGATCGCTTCTACCGGGCCGATCCATCGCGAGCTCGAAAGAGCGGCGGCAGCGGCCTCGGTCTGGCCATTGTGGCCGCCATTGTTGATGAGCACGGGGGAACGGTCGAGGCAGCAAATGAGCCGGGTGCCGGCGCACGGTTTACCGTGCGACTCCCGCTGCTGGTCACGTAGGCGTCCAGAGCAGCCCTCGGGAGTCCGCCCGCTTGGGGTGTGAGCCTGCCGGCAGGACAGGGCGCTCTCGTAGACCTCCATCGCCATCCTGTGTAGCCGTCCGCCGGCGCTCGGAGGTGCCGCTCTCGGCGGTATGGGCGAGTGCACTTCTTCCGTAGGGCTAGATATACGAACACAGCGTGATATATACTCGTTGCATGGGTAAGCATCTAGTAGATATCGACGAGGAAGCACTGAGCAAAGCGCGCGCAGAACTCGGTACGGCCACGATCAAAGAAACCGTGAATAAGGCACTCCTTGCCGCGGCCGGCCCCCGAGACCCCCGCGTGGCAAGAGCGCTTGACGTACTCGCCACAGCCGACCTCAATGACCGCTCTGAGGCGTGGCAGTGAGCCATCTACTCGATACAAGCGTGCTGACCAGATTGGGTGAGCCTTCGGTCCGCGCAGTGGTCGAACCGCTGGCGACCATCGGCCGAGCAGCCCGCGCCGGGATCAGCGATCTCGAGATCGGCTATTCGGCACGCAACGACCGTGAATGGGACGCCCTGGTCGGTGCGCTTGACGCCTTTGTGCTGGTCGAGACCACGGCAGATCACTTGGAGCGGGCACGTCAGGTCCAACGTCTACTGGCCTCCAACAGCCAACGCGGCCGCAAGATCCCGGAGCTGCTCATTGCAGCAGCCGCAGAGCAAGCCGGCCATACCGTGTTGCACTACGACGCGGACTTCGACCTCATCGCAGCAATGACCGGACAAACATGCCAGTGGGTAGTACCACAGGGCAGCATCGACTAGCTCCGCCAGCTACTGCGAGCACTCAACGGACCAAGCGGCGAGCTGCCGATCTCGGACACTCTGCGAGGTGCGCGATTCTGCGCCGTATTTGGGGATCGGTGCTGGAGGGTGGGCTGCTGAACTGGGCCGAGAACGCTCGGCGCCTCCGCCTTGGGGAGGTACAGCCTGGCTGATCGCCACTTCGAACCTCCTAGGTCTCCAACGTCTGCAGCCAAGAATCGAAGCCCTCCGCGACGCGGGGGCCCTTCGATTTGAGTTGGCCGGTGACCCTGGCGCCGCGTGCCCCGAGGGCAGCTGCCATCTTCGGCAGTGTCTTGCCAACGGCAAGGGCATATGTTGTGAAGACCGCAGCAGGCTTCCCATCGAGAGGCCCGAGCCGCTCGATAAAACCCATAGCTTCATCGGTTGGCCTCTGGAGGATCACAAAAAGGCCTTTGCACCAGCTCCCCACACAGATGGCATCGGCCTTAGTTACCTGTGCGGGGTCGGCATCGTGGATCGATTCCACGCTGCACTCGTGGCCGGCTGCTCGGGCTGCCTCGCCCATCTGCTCGGCAGCCGCCTTGGTCTTCCCTGTCGAACTGTCGTATACGATTGCTACTTTCACTGTCTCTCCCTGCTTCTAGGTCGTTCTTGCGGATCCTCGGGTATCAGACTCCTACCGGGTGCTGTTCGAGTTCGAAGGTCAAACCTGCATGCGCGATCAGCCGGCTCAGGAGCAATTCTCCCATTGCCGATGCCGGTGTCCAGGAACCTCCGCCGACCTGGATCTTGTCCGCCTCCTCGGCGAGGCACAGCGCAGATTCGACGATCATGCGACTAGTCGATTCCGTCCCCGGGTCACCATCCCCGTGCAGCCGGGCCTTGATGATCCTGCCGTCGGCGGTCTTCCCTACCAGGACAACACCCCATTCCCCGTTCTCACGGGTCTCGGCGTCGGGACCCTCACCGGGCTTGGGCAGCACGTATTTCGTCATCAGAGGCCGCGTCGGCGGAATAGCCGTTGCCACGACCAATCCGGCGAACTTCAATGCCCCTGCCTTAGCCTTCAGCCAGCCCAACGGTCCGCTCCCGACCATCTGTGACTCAGGGCCGTACAGGAAGTCCTCGCCGTAGGGGTAGCCCATCAGGGCGTGGCTGCGGCGCACGATCTTCGTGTTCATCGGCCCCATGAAGAACGGTTTGGTCCAGACACCGAGATCCTCGTCGTACTCGACCTTGGTCGACATCATCTTGTTTGGTTTCTCCGGTCCTTGACGCATTCCCTCCGGATTCAGGCTGTACGGCTGGGTCATGCACTCACCAATGAATTTGTCCTCGTTGTGTTCCATCCCGTAGATGAGACAGCCTGCGGTCCCGCCGCTGAAGCCACCGCTGAACTCGTCGATGCGCATCTTGATCTCTTTGCAGGGCTCACCAAACCGCTCCACGGCCGCCGTCTGCAGGAACAAGACACCCAGGTCTGATGGCACCGAGTCCATGCCGCAAGCATGGACGATGCGGGCACCGGTCTGTTCGGCCTCGGCCTGATGCGCGTCGATCATCCTCCGGATCCAGTGCGCCTCTGCGGCCAGATCGCAGTAGTCGGTGCCCGAGCGGACACAGGCGCCGAGAAGCTCGGTACCGAACGAGGCATAGGGGCCTACAACGGAGCACACGACCTGAGTGCGAGCCACCATTGCTTCCAACGAGGCCACGTCGTGGCTGTCGGCGGTGACAATTGGTGTATCGGCGGCTTCGGGGCCCAGTTGCTGCCGGACCGCCTCGAGCTTCGCCTGGTTGCGACCGCCGAGCGCCCAGCGAAGACGCTTGCCATTGTCGGTGCGCAGCGCAAGGTGGTGGGCCGCCCTCCGGCCCGTCGAACCAGTAGCACCCCAGAGAATGATGTCGAACTCGTGGTCACGTTCCATGATGCAGCCTCTCTCTCAGCTGGTCAGTCGCCGGCTGGACTTGGCACTGACGACGTCTACGGTCACAGCATCCCGCCGCGGCGGGGGGTTCAACACCACCCCACCGTCGAACACCCCGGGGTGGTTGCGCCTCGGTCGTGCCGGGTCGGCCTGGAGCGTTGCTGGTGCAGCCCGGCCTGGACGAACGGTGCTCGTCAGGTGCCACACGGCGCTCGCCCATGCGCTTCCTCGTGCTTGCGCATCCGGGTGATCGGCATGCCGATGCCAAAC
This sequence comes from uncultured Acidimicrobiaceae bacterium, assembly GCA_947258985.1. GTDB lineage: Bacteria > Actinomycetota > Acidimicrobiia > Spongiisociales > UBA5794 > JAAETI01. Next base: position 10,610 of record CAMYKI010000082.1, on the reverse strand, counting down.
GTGACGAAGTCGCCACGCGGAACGACCCGAATGATGGCCGTGCGGTCGGCAACGGCAGGATCGGACTCCTGTCCGCGCGGCAAGCGTGCATAGACCGATGCGTCGATATCGCCGACCTCGAGAACTCGGGCTTCCCCCTTGAAGGTGACGGTGGCCGCAGGAACCTTGATGAAGGGGAGGAAGGGGACCCGCTTCGGGAACGTAACGGTCATCGACACGTTCGGGTTGGCGGCGATGTGGCGGACTTTCCACATGCCCTTTGCGGTAGAGATGAAGAGTGCGTGGCCTTCGACGGCGTAGCACACCCCCGCGGTCCTGGGATGACCATGCCGGTTCACAAAGGCCAGAACGCCAAAGAACCCCCTGTTCAACGCCTCCCACACCTGGTCGGTGGTTGGCGAGGGAGGTGACGCAGGTTTCTGCATGGGTAATTCCTCTCGACTCTCGCCGTGCTTTGTCCCCAATGATGCGCCCTCCCCGGGGGGTGCAACACCACCCGACCGCCTGAAGCCCCCGGGGTGGTCTCGAGATAGGATGTGCCATCCGCACTGCCTTTCTCGGCTCGAGGAGCAGGACGACGGGGTGGGAGACTTCTCAGGAACGGGTCATGGCTACCCAAACCGCTTTGCACAGCGTGAAGATCAACGCCGCACGGCTCGCAAACTGAGAAGAGAGTTGAGTCGGAGCAGCAGAAACCGGGCAGAGGCCGGCCTACCCCGGCGCGTGGTGCGTCACTCGCCGAAACTCGTCCTGCGTCCCGGCTCGACCTCGGTGGCGTCGTGAACCCAAATGCGGAATCGGCGACCGCCATCCTGGCTGTCTTGATGATGTTGCTCCATACCCCAAAGTTTCGGGGCATGTGGGGTGACGCGGCATCCCCCGCGTCGGTCAACCCCCCGGGGTGATCAGATCAGATGAGGTCCAGGTCGGCGCCGGTCTCCACCGCTGCAGACCTCGAGGTAACACCCAGCTTGCGGTAGATCGACTTGGTGTAGGACTTGATCGTGTTGTGCGAAATGTACATCTCGCCCGCAATCTCCCTCAAGGACAGGTCGGAGCGGAGCAGGCGCAGGACCTCGGCTTCACGCTCGGTGAGTTCCTCGATGAAGACGCTGCCCTCGGTCGCCTTTTTCGGCTTGCGAAGGTCGAGCTTCCGCTCCGCTGCCGCTACCAGCTTGAGGATGCGTCCGCGTCCCCACTTGCCCGACACGAGCTCGCGAGCCTCTCGCACCAGCGCCCGCTTCTCCTGAAAGTCGGATCGGGCATCGGCCATGACAAGCAATCCGTAGGCAACACCGATGGGGTCGGGCCAGGTGCGGGCGAGCTCGAGACCCTGTTCGATCCGCTCGATCGCAGCTTCACGCTGACCCTGAGCCATGAGCACCATCCCTGCGGCGAAGTGGGCCAGCATCAGAGACGGGTACTTGTAATAGGCCGGTGGCTTCGGCATTTCAAAGGCGAGCCTTGCGGCTGCCTCAGCTTCCGCCCAGCTCCCCAGTTCAGCGTGCGCCAGCGCCAGGAGTGGAGTGAGTCCGGAGTCGAAGAGCGAAGCATTGGCCCGTGCTGCCTGAGCCTCCATGAGTAGGGGAACGGCCTCGAGTGGCCCAAGCGTCCAGAATGTCGCCACGGCGGCGTTGCCAACCGCTGCGACAAACAGGCGCGACGAATTCGGTCGCTCGGCATCGGCGACCTCGATTGCAAGTCGTCGCCCCCCGTCCATGTCTCCACCGGCCACCAATTCGGCGAGTCCTCTGTACACCTGCAAGTGGCGTTCGATATTGACCCGTGCGTCCGCCGGCACCGAGTCGATCGAAGCCTCCGCAACATGCAGCCAGCGCATGCCTCTGGCGAAGTCACCGGCAAACATGCCAATCCAAACGTTGGCGACAGCGATCATTGGAGAGGTGCTCGCCGACTCCTCATCCACACGGTCCATCCATCGCATCACGCGAGGCCACTCCACCAGCGCCCAGTCGCCTAGGTATCGTTCCAGCAGCTCGAGAGCCCGCCCTTCGTCGCCACCCGAGAAGCAGTGCTCGATTGCGGACACAAGGTCGCCATTCACGGCGTGCCAGTCGGCGGCCCGTCGATGTAGGACAGGGATGAGGTCGGCACGTTCTCGTCGAAGCTCGTGACGAAGCCAATCCGCAAACAGGTGGTGATACCGATACCAGCCGCCGTGGCTATCAAGTGGGATCACGAACAGCCCCGACTCCTCGAGTCTCTGCAGGAGCGAATCCGATCCCTCGGTCTCGGCAACGGCGTCACACAACGACCCCGAAAACTCATCGAGAACACACGTAGCTTGGAGGAACGCGCGCACATCCGGCGTCACCGACGCCAGGACCTCGCCCATCAGGTAGGCAGCGACGTTCCGATCGTCACCGGCGAAGCGTTCAACGAATTCGGTGTGGTCGTCTTTGCCCTGAAGCGACAGTCCGGCGAGCTGTACGGCCGCCGGCCAGCCCTCGGTTCGCCTGCACAACGAATCGGCATCTGTGTCGATGAGATCCACCGCAAAGCGACGGCGGAGGAGTTCGACCGTGTCCGTCGGTGAGAAGGCGAGGTCGCCGACACGAATCTCGGCGAGTTTGCCTGATGCGCGGAGACGTCCCAGGGGAAGCGGAGGATCGGAGCGGGTGGCAATCACAAGACGGACAGTTGGGGGCAGGTGATCGATGAAGTAGGACATCGAGTCGTGGATGTCGGCCGCCGAGATCACGTGGTAGTCGTCGAGCACCAGCAGCAGGTCCTCGTCGACGTCCATCAGCTCGTTCAGCAACGACGGAACTACCTGACGCATCGGGTCGACATCCGGGCTCCGAAGGATCCCATCGGCGCCGGTGGCAAGCCCGGGCACGACCTTGCGGAGCGCAGCGATCACGTAGGTCCAGAACAACGACCCAACGTCATCTCCCCCCTCCAGCCGAAGGAAGGCAACATGCTGACTGTCACGTCGAGAACCCAGCCACGCCGCCAACAACGACGTCTTGCCCCATCCAGCCGGTGCGCTGATCAAATTGACCTGCGGAGCACCCTCGGCCAGTCGCTCGACCAACTCAGGCCGGGGGAGCAAGTCCGGTGCCGGGTAGGGCTGCTCTAGCTTCACGGTGAGCAGCGGAGAAGCGACATCTGCGCCGACTTCGTTTGCCTCCGCCACGAGAATTGTCTCCTATCGACCCTGCCATCCCGGACCGTTCGCCGACCACTCCCCGAGATTCCGGCGGTTGCTGCGCAAGTGTTCGCCGAATAATACCGGTTACCCCCCGGGTGGTTCCTGCGATTGGGGGAGGTAGGACCCCCCTCCGCTGGTCGAACATGAAGTCAAGCAGGTTTGAAAGAGGGGTTGATTGTGAAACTCACCGTCGCTGTGGTGACTCTGATCGCCACGCTGTTTGCAGCCTGTGGCGACGATGAATCGAATGGTGCTGCGGCAGAGCCGCTCAGCATCGCTGACGCCCTCGAAGCCGAAGGCGAGGTACTCGTCACCGGATACTTGTTCGTACTCGACGGCGCCACAGTCGTGCTGGCCGAGCTCGTCGCCGAATCGTTCCCGCCCCAGCCCGGCGGGGCGACGATCACCGTCAAAGGTCTCGATGTCGACGCCCTCAACCTGGAGGAAGCGCCCGGCGGATCTGAGCTTGCCACGACCAAGTGGTCGGCTGAATCGATCACTCTCACCGGCTCATTGGTATCCGGGGTGCTCAACGGAGCCGAGCTGGGATGAGTAGCACAGTCGACCGCAACTCTGCCTTCCATGCGCAGGGCGAATCGAATAGGGAAGACCGAAGGAAACCAGAAGAGACAAAGGGAGACGCAATGACTGACGAAGAACGCGAATGGGCTATCAAGCGGATCCGCGCCAAGCGAGGATTCTGGGTTCACCTGGCCGTCTACCTCGCGGTGAATACCCTCTTGGTGTTCATCTGGGCGGCTAGTTCCGGCGACTACTTCTGGCCGGTGTGGCCAATGCTCGGATGGGGCATCGGGGTCGTCGCCCACGGAGCGACTGTCCTTGTTGGACCTTCGAAGATAAGCGAGGAGCGAATCGACCGCGAACTCCGGGGTCGCCCCGCATCGACCACGAGCGCTCAGGTCGGGCGACGATAGAGACTCGAGCTGGACATCGATCTTCTGGTCACCGCCGTGGCGACGACCGGTGGGATGCGGTGGTGAGGGCGGCACCAGCTTCACGAGCGGCACTTCGCAATCGCCAGATACGCAGGCGTCAAGTGAGCCCCGGGCTGAGTTGCCCGGGGCTCACCGACGATAGGCGGCTGTGATCTAGCTTGCGGTGACGGTCCCTGCGAGGGTGCCTGAGGTGTAGGCATCATCGCCATACAGCCCTGTTGCTGAATCGCCGCCGACGGATCCACCTAGGTAGATCTCGTAGGTTTCGCCTTCCACGAGGTCGGGTGAGGTGAACACGATCACATCGAACACGTTCTCCGCCAGGAAGGTGACGAGGGTGTCGCCATCTGTGGTCTGGATGTGGATCACCGTGCCGGCATCAACGACCGTATCGGTGGTCAGGTACACCGAAGCTTGCGTAGAGCTGGCTCCGACACCCTGCGAGTTCCTGCCGTTGATGTTCGTGCCGATGAACAGACCGCCGGTAACTTCGAACGAGCCGTTGGAGTCGACCGCGCTGTTGCGGGTGTCGGTCGGGCCGTTCACCACAACCACGCCATCGGTCATGACGACGTTTCCGTTCGAGTCGATACCGTCGCCATCGGCGACTGAGCTCGATTCGATCGTAATAACGGTGGTTCCACCATTGATGTAGATGTAGTAGTCGCCTGCTGCCTCGCCGCCACCACCTCCGCCGCGGGTGCCTGGGCCCACGCTCAGGGTGTTCGTCTCGGCGGCGGTGCCGTCGGCCACGTTGAGACCGTCATCGTTGGCGGTCACGTCGATGAAGCCGTCATTGATCGTGATGACCTCTGACTCGATTCCTTCGAAAGAGTCGGTGATGACTACTGAGCCACCGTTGATCGTGACGAAGAAGTCGCCGTGGATTCCGTCGTCGCCTGATGAGAGCGTGAGATCGCCGCCATCGATCGTGACGGTCGAGTTCGAGTGAATGGCGTCGTCTACGGCATCGGCGGTAATGGTGCCGCCGCTGATTACGACCATCACATCTCCCTGAATGGCCCTGGCGTCCTCGCTCGAGCCGGTGGCCCCTGCACTGATTGTGAGCGTGCCGCCGGCTATCACGGCATCGGTCGCTGCCTGCACTCCGTCGTCGCCGGAGGTCACATCGATCACGCCGTCGGCGACGAGGACGTAGCCACGTTCGGGGTCTTCGTCGTTGTCGGACTTGATCCCGTCACCGCCCGCGGTGATGTCGATGGTTCCACCGTTGACAGCGACGTAGTCCTTGCCACGAATACCGTCGTCGACTGCGCTGACGGTGATGTCGCCACTGTCGATGACCAGGCCATCCTTGCTAGTGATGCCGTCGTTGTAGTTGCCGACAACCGTCAGCGAACCCTCACCGGTGATAGCGAGATCCGAAGCGCTATAGAGCGTTGCGTTGGGCTCATCCTCGCCCTCGGCCAGGACGTAGACGGCGCCATCGGTGAGCGTGTTTGCGCTGCCATCGGCCAGAATTACGATCGCCTTCTCGGCGCTCATCACCGCAATGGCCGCACCGTCGGCATTGGTGATGTCTGCATTGTCCAAGATGAGCTGTACAACCGCGCCGTCGCCGGCGTCGACGACGAGTTCGCCATCGCTGACCGTCCCTGTGACCAGGTAGGTTCCTGCGGCTTTGATGGTTGCCGTAGTGCCGTCAACCGTGACAGCATTCGAGTCGGCGGTGATTGATGTGCCGAGCGAGATCTCCACCACGTCCGCCTCGTCGTAGACGTAGTCGTCTGTGCTGACCTGAGTTTCGGCGTTCTCCTCGGTAGTGGCAGCGACGGTCTCGGACTCAGCCGCGGCCGCACCGGAGTTGGTTTCGGCAGTTACTCCAGCCGCGTCGGCGGCGACCGCGATGTCATCGCTGCCTGCGGTGCTATCAGCAGCACTGCAGCCAGCGAGCAAGGACAGGGCGACCGTTGCGGACACGATCAGGGTTGTGTGCTTCTTCATCATCTTTTCCTTTGTTGTTTCTGTTGCGGCACGCCATTGCTCTGGCGCACTTTCAACGTATGGCCGGGACCTGGGAGCTTCCTGAGGAGACGCTGCGAGTTGGCTTCGAATCGGGAACGGGAAGGACCCGGCTCAATGCCGGGTCCTCCGTATGTGCGGGGTGTGATGGGTCGTCGTCATCTCATGATCCGACTCCCTCCATTTGAAGGCGCAACGCCGATCTGTCGCCTTGGATGACCCGGAGTTCGGGAGGATCGGGCTTGCGGCGTCGATGCCGCTCGTCGCCCGCTTCAACCGGGGTCCAGCCGAAGTAGGTGCGTAGGACACGGTTCCACTTGTTTGCCGGCAGCCCCGGCGTCAACGCAGCGAGACCGGTGCAGAACTTGCTGATCTTGGTCGGACGCCGATGGAACTTCCAGAGGAAGTGATCTATCGCACAGGGTTGGCCGGAAGTCTTGGTTTCAACGATCGCGATCTCCGGCAGCGAAACACTCGAGCCGTCGGGAAGCTTGCACTGGAGGTTGATATCGACGGTGATCCGGCTCCTCGATGCCGGCTCGAACAGCGTGGTGCGCTCGTACCGAGTGGTGAGCGTCGGCACGAGCTGCCGGCTCACCGGAGCGATCGTATCGAAACCATCGATGAATTCGAGCGCCTCGCCGTTGAGCTGCCTCCGCCGTCCGACGTCATACGGCAGCCGGTGCTTTTCGGTGAGCCCACGGCGTTCCCGGGTCTTGACCTCGAGTGAGCACAGACCGCTGTCCAGATACGACCGGGTGCGAACCTTGAACCGGCGGCGGCGCTTGTGCGCCGCCGCCAGGTATGAGACATGGTCTGGAGTGTCGAAGTACACCGATTCATATCGGAAACTGCGTCGTCCCTCGAGCTCCAACACCCGTAGCCCACTCTGTGCGACCAGCAGCCGGGTCAGAGTCATCGGCACGATGTACTTGCGGTCCTTTCGAGTCAGCAGCGAGGCGTTGCTGTTGAGGTCGGCGAGATTGATCGATTGCAGGGTCTCCACTGGGAGCGGTTGGTCGTTCATCGTTCTTCGCCGATCACTGCGGGCGTGGTGTCGGTGCTCTGCAAACGGGGGTTGGCCCGGGGAAGCTCGTAGCGAACGTCCACCGAGGTGGTGTCGTTGACCAGGTCGACCTTGCGAACGTTGGCGTGGTGCACCTTGGCGTTGAGCAGGTTCTCCAAACGCATCACCAGGGCGGTCTCGTCTGTGTATGCCGAGTCGAGGTTGACTATCTGGTTTCGAAACTGCGGGAAGAGCGCCGGGTGGTCTCCGACGTAGAGCGCAGCCAGGATTGCCAGGGTCATCACTGGTGTCGCCCAACTCAGCGAGCCGCCGAGGCCGGCAAACAGGCCAAGAGCGAGAGCTCCGAAGTAGTAGGCGATTTCGGTGTGGTCGAGCTCGTCCGAGCGGAGGCGAATGATCGACAAAATGCCGAACAGTCCGAGTCCAAGCCCGGCGTTGATGGACGACGACGAGAGAACGCTCGCTACGGCGGCGACGCCGATGTTGGCGGTCAGATAGGCAACCACCATGCTCTTGCGTCTGTGGCGCGGCCAGTAGAGGCCAAACGTCAGAACGAGGATGGCGACCACGTCGATAAGGATGAGAACTGAAAGTGACATTGGCTAGCTCCTATTGCCTGTTGCTATGCCACAGTTCTATCGAGACAGTCTGGGGATTCGCTGGGAACACCCTCAGCACACTCTGAGACCTTCAGTGCCGCGGTCTATTGCTCACACGACTGCGCCATCGGATTGCCGGTCTCAGATGTCGGCTTCGGTTTCCGCCGTGTCCACGTCGTCATCATCGGCAGCTGCGCCGCTCAGAAGATGGCCGACGAAGTGACCCTGGCCCTCCGATACGGAGGCTCTCGCGGAGGCCTCGACGCTGCACGCAACGAAGCTCTCTTGGTCCAGATGCGGACCACCGCGGACCAAGCGTGGTTGAGCTACCCGGCTCACAAGAGAAACCCCCTGCGACGCGGGGGCTTCGGCGTACTCCCTGCGGCGTCCGCTGGCACGCCCGGGAGAACTCGCACCTTTCCGTTGCGACAGGCCCCATCCTTCTGATCGGTAGATCTCCAAGCCGTGTCCACAGACGCACGAAAGCCACTCAATATGGGCTGCTCTTTCCGCCATTCGCCCAGGATGAGAGGACCACCAAGGTGGCACGGGAGAGCGGTCGCATTCGATACGTCTTCCTGGGAGCGAGTGGCGGAGTGGCGAGCCCACGATGCACTCCTGCGAGGCTTTGCGATATCCCCCGACGGCGCCCGGTTGGTGACTACCGGCCAGGACAACCTGGTCAAGGTGTGGGACATCAGTGGTCTTGCGGCTGGCGGGTCCCTTGCCGGGCCGCCGCCGCTGCTCGACCGTATCCCAGCGCAGTTCCCCACCGACGCAGCTTGGTTGTCTTCCGATCGGCTGGGGGTGTTTCTTTCCGAGGGCGTGCAATACCTGAACGTCTCGCTGAACGCCGATGATCTGATAGCCGAGGCAACACAGCGGCTGACGCGCTCTTTTACTGTTGAGGAGTGCGCCGTTCACCAAATCGAGAGCTGCCCAACCCTGGAACAGATCCGAACTCGCTAACGGGGCCGCTCTGGCTCAGCCCGAGGCCTGTCCAGCCTGGGCGATTCAGCTCGAATCGAAGCCCCGGGTCGGGAAGCCGGGGCTTCTCGTTCTCGGCTCGCAACAGCAGCCTCGGTGGTTGTGATGCCACCACCACACCTCCCATCGAGCCTATCTATTGCAGGGCACATCACCAGCCAATTACCCGACACGCGAGGCGTGGCCGGAAAAGGCCGAGAGTCGCATCCACGGACAGCACCAAACGCGGAAAGTCGGGGTTCCTCAACGCTCATCGATTGGCCATGCTCGTGAAACTGCTGGTCGGTCATCAGCTTCCGGTGCGTCGGCGCTCGGGTCGAACCGTTGCGATGTGGCCGTCGAACCCGTCAGTACCGCTTTAAGGCCTTCCGACGTCTCCTGCGTTCGCGGCGCTCGACGGGCGCCGCGAACTCGTCGCTGTCGAGGGCCCAGCCCACGTAGTCCTGCTTGAACATGGCGTGCCGGGCAAACCCGAGAGGGTTCCTGACCCGGGCGACGACCCGGCCCGGCAACATGTCGTTGTCCCAGGTGCCGTAGCTGACATTCAGGAGATCACGGACGGGAATGTCGCCCAGCGGGTCGTAGGGCGACGACACCATCTCCAGCTTGCCGGCGCCGCTCCTGAGGTCGTCACGGGGTCGGAACAGCACGGCCTCCCGCATCAATCTCGGTCGATAGTCGAAGCCTCCCCCGTCCGGGCTCGGGAAGAACTTGAACTGAAAGACGACAACCTTCCGACAGGGGCGGCCCTGCAAATCCTCGACTTCCGGCCCGACGGCATCGAGAGCGGTTGCGCTCACGACTTCGCTGAGCTCAGCTTCGATGTGGAGCACCTCGACGCCTCGCCGGATGACCCGGCCCATCACCTGATTGTCGGTGCGCTCCAGTGTGATTTCCTCGGCGATCTTCTTGGGATAGCCGAACTGCTCTCGGCCCCCGACCAGCGCCATATCGTTGTCCACGGGCATCGCCAGGCAGTACCACCCCGGCTCATCCTTGTACATGGCCTGCAGGAACAGCGCCCCTTCGCAGTACGAGAGGCCGAAGTTGGTCTCCGGGTACCGAGCAACGAACGCCTGCGCAAGAGGTTCTTCGGCCGGAACGAGTGGTTTCGGCAGGATGGCCTGCACGACGTCCGGGTCGGTGCGGAATAGTGCCGACAGCATCTCGACATTTCGGAATTCGAATACGGGATCTCGCTGCCGGAGACGCTTCAGCTGGGAACGGTTCAGGGAGTACAACATGACCGGGCTCCTCTCGCCTACGCCCCAATCTCGCGCTGGCCAAACCTCATTACAAGGGGCAAACGGGCACCTTTCGGCCAGCCGAAGAGCAAGGTCATCTGAACCCCTCCGGTGGATGCGAGCCGAGCGTATGCTCGGAAGGAGACGCCGTGATTCTGCACACTCACTGTCTGCTCGGGTCGACCTGAGGAGGCTCGCATGACAACCGAAGACATCCAACGCATCTTGATGATCGGCTGCGGAACTATGGGAAGACAGGTGGGCTGGCAGTTTGCGACCCACGGTTATGAGGTAGTCCTCTACGACGTCAGCGATCAGGCGTTGCGCGACGCCGAGGACACACTCGACGGTCTGGCCGAGGAGTTCACGAGCAGCGGGCTCCTGACCACGGCAGAAGCGGAGAAAGCGAAAGCCAGGATCGAGTTCGAGAGCGATGCCGCCAAGGCAGCGGGAGGAGTCAGTCTCGCAAGCGAATCGGTTCCGGAGAACCTCGATCTCAAACGGCGAGTCTTCGCCCAATTTCACGAGCTCTGTCCCCCCGCAGCGATCTTCACTACCAACACCTCGAGCCTGCTGCCTTCCAAGATCGCTCGCGGCGCAGGTCGACCCGGACGATTCTGCGCCTTCCACTTCCACCAG
>CAMYKI010000081.1 GCA_947258985.1 uncultured Acidimicrobiaceae bacterium | reverse complement strand
CGGGAACTCGAATTCCTCCGACTGCTCCCCACCCACCTCACCTACAAAGAAATCGGGGAGCAACTCTACGTATCAACCAACACCGTCAAGTCATACCTCAAAAACATCTACCGCAAACTCGAAGCCGACAACCGCAACACCGCCGTCGCCCACGCCCACACCCTCGGACTCATCGACTAACCGACGCTCTGGCATCCGGGGAGACGGTGGCTATCCAATCGCCTCGCGATAAGCGTACCGGATGCCGCTCTCGAGGGCCGGCACGTCGATGTCGGCTGCCAAGACCCGCACGGTGTCCGCCTCTTGCATCGCCCTGCGCACAACAGGCAACATCGCCTCCGTCGTGGCCGAAATCAACCCTGCGTCGGCCGAGTCGAACATCAACCCAAGGGCAAACAGGTTCTTTCTGCCGAGTCCGCCGGCCACGTGGCCGGCAAAGGCGCTGATCCCACCATGTGCGCCCGGGGCGCCAACGAGGAAGTTCGTACCGATTGCCGCGGACGGGAACAGCGCAATCGCCAGACCGGTTGCCAACCCCCAACCCGAGCCTGTCAACTCGCCGTGAAGCGTCGGCCTTTCGTACTTCCTAAGGATCTTCATCTTTCCGGTGTCTTGTCTCCCTAGTACCGCCGCATCGAAAAGGTCCAATTCGTTCGTTTCGTAGTGGCTATCTCTCAAGGCCTGGTAATCGTGCTTGGCGGACGAAACCTCGAGATACGCTCCAGCGACAAATACAACGGTCTTGCTCGGGGTCATCGCAACTCCTCGATGGTCCCGGCTTCACTTGTGCGCAGTCGTGACCATGCGGATTCATTGGCTGGGCGGGGTCGGCAACGATTGAGGTGCTGCTGGCCACGCCGATCTTCTGCTGCACATCCGTCCATGTTCCCGGATCTCCTCTTCGGGACTCATCACCGCCCATAGGGACGCGGCATCGTCCCCACCATTACCTGAGCCGGCGGCCGGCGCCTCACCCGATCCGGGTATCGGTAGTTTCGTTCGCGGAATCTGTCGCTGGCTATTGTTGGGCTGAGTGCAGGAGACAGGGTAGAAAGCGATCACCGACTTGTCAGTTGTCCAGACAAAGATGCGGCGCCCTCGAGTGCCGTCTACAGCAATCGCCCGGATGCCGCTGCACGATCGGCTCGAATCTGTCCTTGATCACCCAGTGACCTTGTTGACCGCCCCGGCGGGCTTTGGCAAAACCTGGCTGGTAGCCGATTGGATGGCTTCTCATGCCGATGTGGCGCAGTGTTGGTTGGCACTCGATCAGTATGACAACGACCCGGCACGGCTGTGGCTTCACCTGCTCCGTGGGGTGGATAGCTCCGGCAGCCCTCGAGTAGCCACCGAGGCCCTGCGTTTGTTGGAAACGACTAGCGCCGGCGTCAATGCCATCGTTGACGCGCTGTCGGTAGGCCTCGCCGAACACGCAGAAGAAGTGGTCATCGTGCTCGATGATGTACACCGCATCGATAATGATGAAGCGCTGGCGTCTCTGGATCGCTTCTTGCGCCAACTGCCCACCACTACTCACGTGGTACTTTTGGGCCGTCACGATCCGGCGTTGCCGCTGTCGAGGTGGCGGCTCTCCGGGGACTTGTTGGAGATCCGTACTGCGGATTTGCGGTGTTCCTTGGAGGAGAGCAAGGCGATAGTTGCAGGGTCGCTGGGGTTGGATCTGGATGCTGCGGTGGTGGCCGAGATCCAGCACAAGACAATGGGGTGGTTGGCGGGGATCCGATTGGCTGCGCTTGCTACAGCCGCCAGCGACGATGTCTCAATGGCGGCGGCCCAACTGCCTTCTGTCGGAACCGTTAACGGAGCGTATGACACTATCAGCGACTATCTGGTGGAAGAGGTCATTGATCATCTCGACGAACCAGATCGCCGGTTCTTGCTGGATACCTCCATCCTTCGTGACTTGTCGGGGCCGCTGTGCGCAGCAGTAGCGGGAGTAGACAACAGCACCGAAACCCTAGAGAGACTGGCGCGCGCCGAAATGTTTGTCAGTCGTATCGGGGAAACGGACGTTTGGTATCGCTACCACGACCTCTTCCGCGATGTGCTCCGCATGGTGCTACGTCGCACCGCTCCGAAGCGCGAAAAACTGCTCCACCGACGGGCCGCTGATTGGCTCCACGACGAAGGCAGCACGGTCAGCGCCGTGTGGCACGCTCTCGCCGCCGGTGACCCGGACCTGGCGGCCCGCTGGCTTATCGAGTCGAGCCGGCCCCTCCTCGCTAGCAAGCAACTGGACACGATGTGCACGCTCTTCGAGCAGATCGACGACGCCCCAACCCCGATATCTGCCGTCGCGCTGACCACGTGGATCTTCCCCGCTCTCTTCGCCAACACCGGACCGCAAATCGACCGGATTCTCGACCGGGCCCGTGCCGGCCTCGCCGCCATGACCGATGCCGAAGCGGAGCTCCATGCTGACCAATGGGCACAAATCCCCTACGTCTTCCACGGGTCCCGTGCCGAGTTGTTGCGCGGGATCGACGCCACGCGGGCTCACCGCAACGGCGACACCGCGCTGGCCGCAGCGACCTTGGCCGACCAAGGGAGCACACCCAGCGAATCCGGGTGGATCGAGGGTTGCGCCGGGCAGTACCTCATCTATACCGACCGGTACGCCGAGGGTTCTACGTTATTACGGGCGTGGTTCGACTACAGCTTCTCCGCTTACAACCCCATAGTCGGAAATACCGCCGGCGTTGCGGCGATGCTGGCATACGCAAAACTCGGAACCGGAGATCTCGCAGCAGCCGAGGCCATGGCGAACCGGGGTATCGAGGCCATGCGTGTTGCCGGGCTTGGTGATCAGCCCCACGCTGCGGTGGCGACGGTGCCGTTGGCGTGGGTGGCACTCGAACGTGGCGATCTAGATACAGCTGAGGCTCTCGTCGCTCCGGTAGTCGGCCGGCTCAGGGATCTTGGCGAGGTTCCGGCTTATGTGTATGCGGAGACGTTGCTGGCCCGGATCCACCACTATCAAGGTAACCCCGACAAAGCCAACGTGACCTTGGACCGGGCACTGGTACTCCTCTCGGGCCGCACCGTTACCGGCCACTTCGCCGACTATGTGGCGTTCGAACGGTGTCGTCTTGCCCTCATCAACGATGACCTTGCCAGCGCTCAGCTTGCCATCCCCGACTGGCAACAACGCATCGGTCATGGTGCTGCCACCATGACCGAGCACCTCATCCTCACCCGCCTCGCCATAGCCAACCAACACGACCCCACCAAACTCCTCGAAAACACCCCAGACGGAATCGACGTCACCTCCACCCACCAAATCGAACTCCGCAAACTCAACGCCTACCACGCACTACAAAACGGAGACGAAACAACCGCACTCGACTACCTCATCAAAGCCATGGAAATCGCCACCCACACCGGACACCGCCAAACGTTCCTTGACGATTACCCCACCTTTGGTGCGCTCATCGAAAACGCTGCTGCCATGTCAGGCTTCCGCCTCACCTACCCCGGCCGGCAACCACAAACACCACCCTCCGCCACCACCGCCCCGACGCTCACCGAACCCCTCACCGACCGGGAACTCGAATTCCTCCGACTACTCCCGACCCACCTCACCTACAAAGAAATCGGAGAACAACTCTACGTATCAACCAACACCGTCAAGTCATACCTCAAGAACATCTACCGCAAACTCGAAGTCGACAACCGCAACACCGCCGTCGCCCACGCCCAAACCCTCGGACTCCTCAACTAGAGGACGCAGTTGGGAATCCTTGCCTTGGCACCGCCCGTCCTGGCGCCCCGTGCTCCCACACCAGGCGCAATCCGGATTCAGGGTTCGGTGTCCTCGTTCTCCGCTGATTCCCCGGAAACGGGTGGTGTCGGCGGGGTCATGACCAGAAGCTGCGGAGGCGGCATATCTATGCCGGCCTTGTTGACGGCGTCTTGGATAGCCCGAACCGCTCCGTCGGTCACCCGCGTGTCGCTGTGCGTATCTGGACCATGCCAGAAACGAACAGTCAGATTGATGAACCCGTTGCCGAAGCTGCGCGCCATCACCTCGGGCGCCGGATCAGCCAGCACATTGTCGACCCCGGCCACCGCCTCGACGAGGACGCGGGTCACAGCATCCAGGTCGGCACTGGGATCGACCCCGATGTCTACCGTCGCCCTGCGACGATCGAAAGCTGTATAGACGACGATCGTGTCGCCAAGCACGTCGGTGTTGGGAATGTGGATACGCTGCCCTGCTCGCGTCTTGAGGACGGTGGTCCTAGCGCTGATCTCGAGCACCGTGCCGGTATGTCCGGCGATTTTGACTTCGTCTCCCAGCGCAAACGATGGCCTGCTCTGCAGCAAGAGACCGGCGGCGGCATTTTCGACCATCGGACGCATGATCAGCACAACAATGACCAGGCCGACCGCAGCGACCGCGACCGCCCACCCAACCTCGACGCCGATCAAGCTCAGCGCCAGCGACCCCACAACAAACATCACCAGGTACCGCGCCCCCCGACCGGCGATGTGAACCGTGTCGGCGGAGAGGCCGGGGACACGCCGTGTCGTTTTGCGCGCCAGACGTTCGACACCGCGAGAGATCGGGACGGCCACAACAACCAGAGCGATAGCCAGGGCAACATCCCAGCCGGTTACTCCCTCAGGTTGAATTGCATCCTGGAGATCGTCGGGAATCTGCAAGACGAACATCAACCCCGCATCCTCTCATCTGAAACCTGCAGGCATCGTCATCCGACTTCGCCTCTCAGCAGGGCCGGGACACCAGCCTGAAAAGGCAATTGCGTCCCGGTCTCAGCAGTCGTTTAGCCTGCCGCCGCCATGGTCAGGCGCTGCCCTTGGCTTCCTCGACGTCTGCGGCTAGTTCGCCCGCATCGATCTGCACGTACTTTGTCATAACCTTGTCCGCCCGAGTGAGAACGGCCGCGACCTTGTCTTGGACGTCGCTGATTGCGGCGACAATCACTGCTGCCTGGCCCGCATCGAGCGATTCCCCAAGGTCTTTGAGGTCATCGCGGTCCATACCGTCGGCAACATGACCGGCAATGGCTCCAACACCCGCCCCAACCGCGGTCGTTGTTGCCAGAAGCCCAGTACCGATGGCGGCTGCCGGGAACAAGGCAATCGCGAGACCGGTCGCAATGCCCCATCCAGCGCCGGTCCAGCCACCATGGCGGGTCGGCTCCTCGTGCTTTCTGTAGATCTTGACCTTGCCGTCGTCCTTCTTGCCGATCACTGCAGCATCGAACGTGGCGATGATTGTCGAACCGTAGTACAAGTCTTTGACTGCCTCATAGTCCGCTTCGGCCTTCGATAAATCCGAATAGACGCCTGCAAACATGACGAGGCTGTCGTAGTCGCCCTCAGCCATAGAGTCTCCTTTCATGCGTGTATACCGCCAGCATCGAGACCAACGCTGGCCGATCACACCCCTAAGTGTGCGTGCAACGACCCGAAGACGTATCACCCGGATCGGGTGCCCTCATACCCTAGGTCTCCGCCATATGCTCGTGACAGCAACGACCATGGAGGACTTGATGACCCAGGCAACACCCGGCTGGTATGCAGATCCGACCCGCCTGTACAGCTATCGATACTGGGATGGTGCCAAATGGACCGGCCAGGTGAGCAGTGGCGGCACCGGCGGGGCCGACCCCAATCCACTCGATCCCGCGATTGCCTCAACTCCGCCCGCTCCGGGCAGTGCGGCACCAGCCATGGCTTCGGCGCCACCGCCGCCAACCGTCCAGGTGAGCCAGAAGAGCGGCGGTTCTGGCTTCGGAACCATCATTGGAGTGATCCTCGCCATTCTGGTGGTTGTCGTCCTCATCGCTGTAATTGTCAACAGCTCCGGCGACGACTCCACGGACAACACCGATGCCCCGGTTGTCACCGAAGCTCCGGAAACACCTGGAGAGGAGTGACCAACCCGCACCGATTCGCGGCTGCGGAGACGGCAAGTTCGATGCAACCAGAGGATAAGAACATGGAGATTGGACCTCTGCAGCTGCTGGCGATCGGGCTCGAGGAACCGGCCCTCGACGGAACCATCCTCAACGAGCTGGCTCTGCTCAGCGAGTCTGGCCTTGTTCGACTGGTCGATCTGCTCGGTGTGTACAAGGACGACGACGGCAACGTCATTGCGGTTGAAACCAGCGACATGGACCTTGACGAGGCCGTGACTTATGGAGCCTGGGTTGGCGCTCTCGTTGGTCTCGGCGCCGGCGATGTCGACGGTATGGAGGCCGGAGCGTTTGCCGGCGGTCTCGTTGCCGAGAACGAATACGAATACGGCCTCGACGAGGAGGCAGTTGCCTCGGTAGCGGACGATATCCCTCCGGGGGGAGCTGCCGTGCTCGCCGTGATCGAACACGTGTGGCCGATCCCCCTACGCAATGCGATTCGCGCCCAAGGCGGCATCGTTATTGCCCAGGACTTTCTCAACCCCGAAACGCTCGTAGCGCTCGGCGCAGTTGCCGACGCCGAGCTGGTCGACTGAACACAAGGAGAATCCCATGCCCCCTATTCGACGCCGAATGCGACGCACCCGTCGCCGTACCGTTCGGAGGACCGCTCGCCGCCGGCGATGATCTGACCGCCAAGTCCGGGGGGGACGTGAACCCCCGTTCCCTCGTTCCCAGAAGGGGGAACGGGGGTTTGCGGTGACAACGTTGCTTCACCTCGTGGGATCGTCGCAATTCCCACATCGGGTGGATACCGCCAGACCACGTTCGCCCTAGCTTGGGTGCCGTGGCTGAAGACAAGCAGACCGATCCAGACGAGAAGGGAACCCGAGGTAGCCCCTGGCGTCCGGCACCGTGGTTGGCCGACTACGAGCGATCCTGGCTGCGAACCGACGTCATTGCCGGGATCACCGTGTGGGCGCTGCTGGTTCCCCAGGCGCTTGCGTATGGCCAGCTAACAGGCTTGCCGCCGGTTCACGGCCTCTATGCGGCGCTGGGGGCGCTGGCGCTGTACGCTCTATACGGCACGTCGCGACACCTCAACGTCGGCCCCGAGGCGACGGTCGCCACCCTGGTCGCAACCATCGTCACCCCTCTGGCGATGGGCGATCCCGAACGCTATTTGACCCTCGCCGTGATCCTGGCGCTGTTGACCGGGGTCATGCTGGCCTTTGGGGGCATCTTGAAGCTGGGCGCCGTAACCCGGCTACTCAGCACGCCCGTTCTCATCGGCTACATAACCGGTTCGGCGATCGTCATCATCATCGGCCAACTCGATGACCTGTTCGGGATCGAAGTATCGGTCGAGCAATATCACACCAAAGTCGGAGCCGTAATGCAGAACCTTGGTGAGATGAATTCCTGGGATGCTGCAATCGGACTGGTCACCATCGCGGTGTTGCTTGCTCTCCGGGTGTTCGCCCCCAAGGCACCGTCCTATCTGATTGCAGTGGTACTTGCCATCGGAGCGACTGCCATCTTCGGACTCGACGCTGAGGGCGCCACCGTGGTCGGCGAAATCGAAGGCGGTCTGCCCACGCCGACGTTCGGCGGCGTCGATCTCTTCGACGTCGTCGGTCTGGCGTTTCCGGCGCTTGCCATTGCCCTCCTCGCCTATGTGGACAGCATCGCAACTGTGAAGGCCGTGGCCCAGAAGGAGGGGTACGAGATAGACCCCAACAAGGAGTTCTTCGGTCTTGCCGCGGCCAACATCGGGGCCGGCCTTGCGCAGGGCTTCTCGGTGAACGGAAGCCAGTCACGCAGCTTCACCAACGCCGATTCAGGAGCGAAGTCCCAGGCCTCTAATTGGGTTGGGGTCGTGCTCGTTCTGATTACGTTGCTGTTCCTCACCCGCCCCTTTGAGATCCTGCCTTCGGCCACCCTGGCCGGGATTGTGATCGTTGTTGGCATCGGACTTGTAGATGTTGCAGGGTTGAGACGCCTATGGCGGATCAAGCGTTCCGGCTTCACGTACGCAATCATCACCACCATCGGTGTTGTCTGGGTGGGGATGCTTGCCGGCGTGTTCATCGCGGTCATGCTGTCGCTCTTCGATGTGGCACGGCGGGCTCTCAAGCCTTCTACCGCCGTATTGGTACGAGTCCCCGGGACCGATCGCTACGCAGATCAGGACTCATTCCCAGACGGCGAAGGCACCCCGGGCTTGATCATCTACCGATTCGACGGACCGCTGATGTTCGCCAATGTCGACATCGCTATCGATGAGCTCGAAGACCTGATCAAACAGGCCGAACCTGCGGCTGCGGCGGTGTTATTCGATGCGGAGTCGGTCACAGACATTGACGTCACTGCTCTCGATGCGATAGCCGGCTATTCAGCGGAGCTCCGCGAGCGGGGCATCGCCATCGGGTTTGCTCGCGCCAGGAGCGACGTGGTGAAGCAAATCGAGCGCGCTTACCCCCTCGAGGATGTGACCGATGCGACATACCTCGAGGTCGACGACGGAGTAGAGGCGTTCAGCAAAGGCTCGTTTGGGCAACGTTGATCTCGCGGTGATTCACCCGCTATGGGTGACACGTCGAGATCCAAGCCGTGACCAGTCCACCCAGACCGGACCTGCAGAAGGAGATCCACGTCGGCACTCAACAAGATGCAACGGGACAAGATCAGCGAACATGTCGAGGCCGTTGCCAACAGGCCCTGCCAGATGTGCGGCTCTACGGCGTGGCAGGTTGATGACCGCTTCTCGTACTTGTCGGAAGACCCCGTCGAAATGGGCCGGTTTGCGATGCGGGTTATCCCTGTTGGCTGCAGCACATGCGGCCGAGTGGTCCTCTTCTCCGCACGCTTCCTCGAGATCTGACCGATCGGCGGAGTGCGGGACAAGAGAGGTAAGAAATGCCGTCATCATCACAATCGCGATGTTGGTGATCGGCGTCCCCGAAGCGGCCGCTATCGGCGTCTTCAACTTCGTTGGCGGATACATCCCCTACCTGGGCGGCTTTATCGGTGGGGCGTTTGCTGTGCTCCCTGGTATTTCCGAGGGAGGCATCAGCCTCGGCCTGATTGCTCTAGCCATTGTCCTGTTTGCGCAATTTGGGCTCGAGAACGTGCTCGAGCCCAAGATCGTCGGAAGATTCGTCGACCTCCACCCCCTTGCCGTGCTCATCGTCACCATCCTCGGCGGTACCTTTGGCGGCTTCGTCGGTCTTGTCCTGGCAGTACCAATTGCTACGGCTGCAATGGAGAGCGTGAGGATCTTGCGGCGCCACGGCTATTTCGACGACCAGCCGCCGCAACCGGCGGAAGTCGAAGCGGGCGCCGAGTAGCCGATTTGCAGTCAGTCTTGTAGTGCCACAACCGAGTCACGGGGACGCCTGGTCGAATTAATCAACCGGCGTTGCCGAATCTGAATTCGCTCCCCCGCTCAAACGTACCTGCGAGCCACGACAGCAACGATGCCGCCAACCCCCGCACCGACGAGTGATCCGACGACGGCGTCCCCCGGGTAGTGCACTCCGGTGTGGACCCTGGAGTAGGCCACAGCACCCGCCAGAAATCGCAATCCGGCGCCGACAACCGGCAGTTGGCTGCTTGCTGCGGTCGCAAAAGCAAACCCAGAGGCGCTGTGGCCCGACGGAAACGAGGTCGAATCGGGCATTCTCACATGGCGCTGCTCCGGCACATCTTCGCCCTCCCTGTCCGGGCGGGCACGGGGGTAGAGACGTTTGATGCCCTGGTTCACAACGGCGGAGGCAACTCCTATCGACACAAGCCCGGTGACGGCCGCGTGTCGTCCACGCTTGCCGCCAATCGCCGCCAACCCGGCGGCAGCTCCGATCCATAATCTGGAGTAGTTGGCTGCATTGGAGAGACGCCGCATCGGCTCGTCGATGCTTGGTGTCGGCGAGTCGG
>CAMYKI010000080.1 GCA_947258985.1 uncultured Acidimicrobiaceae bacterium | reverse complement strand
GCTGTCGGTAGATTCCCGCGGCCGCAAGCTTCCCGAGCTTCCCGGCGCCTACCGGACTGCTTTCCAGCGTGATAGGGACCGGGTCGTGCATTCCAAGGCGTTCCGCCGCCTCAAGCACAAGACCCAGGTGTTCATCAATCCTGAGGGCGATCACTACGTGACCCGGCTCACTCACACTCTCCAGGTGACCCAGATCGGCAGGTCGATCGCCAGAAATCTCGGTCTCAACGAGGACCTCGCCGAAGCGATCTGCCTGGCGCACGACGTAGGGCACTCCCCATTCGGCCATACCGGCGAAGACGCCCTCAGCGAGTTCGTCGATGGCGAGTGGCTGCACTCCGCCCAGGGAGTTCGCATCTTCGAGGTACTGGAACCGCTCAATCTGAGCTGGGAAGTGCTCGACGGAGTGCGGGCGCACTCGTGGAAGATCGCCGATCCCCCGGCGACTCCCGAGGGCTACGTTTGCCGGTACGCAGACCGGATCGCCTATCTGACACACGACGTGGAGGACGCCATGCGGGCGGGGGTCATCAAGCGGACCGACCTCCCCGCGGCGGCGCTCGCCAAGTTCGGCGAACCCGGCAGCGAATGGGTGGCGTCGATGATTCGTGCAGTCGTCAACGAATCGGTTCTGACCGGGGCAGTAGTCATGGATACTGATTCGCTGGAGGTGATGAATGAACTCCGCGACTTCATGTTCTCGCGGGTCTATCTGCGCCCCGAAACCGACGGGCAGCGGCGCACCGTGATCGGTATCGTCCGTGATTTGGTCAACTACTTCGTCGCCCATGACTCCGAAATTCCGGACAGCTACCGGCACACCGAAGCAGACACGCTCACCCAGGTCATCGACTACGTCGCGGGCATGACCGACCGCTACGCCATCAGCGTCCACGACGAGCTCTACCGCCCCCGTCTCTTCTAGCCCTCCAAACGCTTCTTGCGTACACCACTTCGAAATACCGGAGTGAGATCCACAGGAACGAAAACAAGTGCTCAGCCGCCGACGTTCCCGGTTGCGTAGGATTGCGCCACGCCTAGACAGAGAGGGAGGGTCTCGTGGGAGCGGTGTTGCTCTTCATTCACATTCTTGCGGCCGGGGCATGGATCGGCGCAAACGTCACCCAGCTCGTCGTCACCCCATCGATGCAGAGGACCGGAGGAACCGCGGCCGCGGCCTGGATGCGGCAAACCGTGCGCATGGGAACCCGGATCTTCACGCCTGCCGCCCTCATACTTCTCGTCACCGGCATCCTGCTTGTCATCGACGAGGACGTATACGAGTTCGAGCAGGCGTTCGCGGTCGTCGGAGTCCTCATGGTGATCATCGGTGCGGTACTGGGAATGCGTGTTTTCGGACCGCTGGGAAAGAAGGCAGCAGAATTGCACGAATCGGGGGAGCAGAGCGCGGCGGCTGCCGTTCACCGGAAGCTCACCTCGTTCGCCATCCTCGATATGGCACTTCTGATCTTCACAGTGTGGGCGATGGTGAAACGCCTCGGCCTCTAGCCCGTGATAGAACCGATCACCACCAGAAGGACGACATTCACGACGCTCCACACGACGCACAGAATCACGTAGCGCCTCAGCCAGACGCCCCAGGTGTCTGCGTAGTGAGCCAGCCGTGAGCCTGCCATGTACCAGAGCGGCAAGGACGTCAGCAGCGCTGAGGTCACTATGAGCAGGCGACCCGCCTCGATGAACTCAGCAGTGAAGATCCAGGCCGTGGGTGCGGCAACAAGGAACATCATGGCTGCCAGGAGCGACGAGGCGATGTCGCTCATGTCGCCGATTTGCCTCAGTCCAACGCTCAGAGAGAGAGCGGTGAGAGCGACCGGGTAGACGAGCGCAACCGTACCGCCGACCATACGGGGAACGCCCCCCCTGCGTGAAGAAAAGTCGATGCCCGTGGCCACGTCGGAAAGGCTAACCGTTTCTGCAGAGACGGCGGCCCGCAAGAACCGGCCGCGGGCTGCGCTGGGTAGCATCGGTGGTGGCTAAAGAAAGGAACACGCGGTATGGGCGACTTCATCGAAGCAGGGGCGGTAAAGGTCATCGAGGTCATCGGGATCTCCCCCGACGGATTTGAGGCGGCGGTCGACAATGCCGTCGCCAAGGCGGCGGAGAGCGTCTCCGGCATTACCGGTGTCGAGGTGCAGAACCTGAATGCCCGGGTGCGCGATGGGAAGGTCGTTCAATACCGCGCCAACGTCAAGCTGGCGTTCGCCGTCCACTAGCACGAGAGGGGTCACCACTGACCGGGGCATCTTCAGAGCAGCGGCCCGCCCGACTGACGAGAAGCCGGGACGACCGCATGGTCGCCGGCGTCGCCGGCGGCATGGCCGAATACATGAATGTCGATCCTGCCTGGATCCGTATTGCCTGGCTGGCGCTGTTGGTACTCGGCGCCGGATTCATCCTCTATGTGATTGCCTGGATCGCGATCCCGGAGGCGGACGAGGGAGCGGTCTCGACAACCCCGGCGCGCACTAGCAACGACAGCGGCCGGATCATCATCGGAGCCCTCCTCGTACTCATCGGCGGTTCCCTGCTCGCCAGGCAGTACCTACCCTGGATGCAGGATCTGATCATGCCTGCCGTCCTGATCGGCGTCGGTGTTGGCGTCGTCGTGTATTCACTGAGGAAATGAACGACTATTCGCCCGTCGAAGAACGCACTTCGGTGCCCACCGGGCAGATAGTCGCGGGCGCAGTCCTCATCGTTATCGGTGTCGGATGGCTGCTCTCGGCACTGGACGTGGCGACGATCCCGTGGCGGGCCCTCCTCGCTGCCGTGCTCATCGTCGTCGGCATTGCCCTCGTTGCCATCACTCCGAGTGGGGCATCGCCCGGCGCGCTTCCGGCTACAGGTATCACCCTCGTCATCATCCTCGCTCTGTTGAGTACGGTCAGTTCCACTTTCTCGGTTCCCCTCAGAGGCGGTTTCGGCGACCGGGACTACCAACCGGCGACTCTGGACCTCCGTACCGAGTATCACCTGATTGCCGGTGAGCTGGATCTGAACCTCAGCGAAGTGACCTTCCCCGACGGGGAAACCCGTCTCGAAGTCGGTGTCACATTCGGGAAACTGGTGATTACGGACGTTCCGGAGGAGGTTGCGGTCACGGTGAACGCTTCGGCGGCAGCCGGGCAGGTGATTGTTTTTGGGACGGTTTGGGAGGGGGTCAACGTCGATGTGATGAAGACGGATGACTCCTTCGACCTGGCCCGCACCCGAGTCGTGATCGACGCCAGAGTCGCTTTCGGCCAGATCGAGGTGAGCCGATGACAAAACGACAGCGCCGATCGCTGCTTTCCGGGCTGATGTTCATCGTCCTGGGTGTCGTGTTCCTCCTGGAGGCTCTCGAGGTGTTCGAACTGGCACCGGCCACTCTATGGCCCTTGCTGCTCGTTGTATTGGGCATCGTTGTCCTCGCCGGTACCGGCCGGGACGATGAGGATCCACTCCAGGGCGGGTAGATCGATAGATGCTTCCCGCCGGGTCCTTTCTCGCAACGATCTTGACAGCCCTCCTTCTTGCGAACCCTTCTGGCGCATGCGACAACCGTTTTGCCGACGACGACGGGTCGATCTTCGAGCAAGACATCGCCCGCATCGCCGCCGCCAACCTCACCACCGGCTGCAACCCACCAATCAACGAAAACTACTGCCCAAACCAACCAGTCACCCGAGCCCAAATGGCCACCTTCCTCAACCGCGCCCTCAACCTCCCCGAGCCCGTGCGGTTGGAGAACGCCAAACCGATCCGGGTGGTGCTCGGCGAGGTCGAACGTCTGGCCGCCGATCGTGGGGTAGCGGTCGTCCCCATCTCGGATGGATGCCGGCTGGGTTCACTGGACCGTTCCAACCCGGCGCAAACCATCCTCGCCCCGCCCGGGGAGCTTCAGTTCGCCTACGTGACTCCAGAGGGAGCTGCGACCGACGTCAGTTGGGTGCAAACCCCAGTCGACGGCGTGATCGTGGTGGAGCAACCCTGGCGGAAACCACCAACCCAACCGCCCACCCCCCTTATCGCGGCCTGGCAGCAGAATCCCGAACCGGCAACTCTTCGCAGCCAGGCGGAAGGGGCTCCGCTCCTGGATGTCGTTTCCCCAATCTGGTGGTACGTCGCCGACGACGGCACAATCAGCGGTAACGCCATTCCGCAATACGTCGATGATGCCCACTCAATGGGGAAGACGATCTGGCCGGCGATAGCGGGGCTCGATGCCGATCGAAACCACGCACTGCTATCCGACCCGGTGCGTAGGGAGGAAGCCGCCCACACGATCTCCTCCGAAGCCAGGGCGGTGGGCGCAGATGGCGTGAATATCGATATCGAGGGATTCCGCGATGCAGATGCCGACGGATTCACTGCTCTTGTGGCAGAGGTTGCCGACAAGGTGCACGCGTGGGGCGGAGTTGTTTCGTTCGATCTGGTTCCGCGCACCGACACCTGGGCCGTCATCCCTGCAGATCTGGCGTTCTGGTCGACCGCCCCGCAACGCCGCGAGCTTGCGGCCATTGTTGACTACACGATCTTGATGTCCTACGACCAATTCAACCGGTATCGGCCCGGCGGTCCGGTGGCAGCACCCGCGTGGGTCGAGGACACGCTCGTGTACCAGCTTCGATATTCCGACCCGGACCAGCTTCTGCTCGGAGTGCCTTTTTACGGGCGGGTCTGGGACCCGGAAGATCTCGATAATCCCCGGGCTTTGCCCATCTACCGGATCGAAGACCTCGCGGAAGGCGGAACCGCCAGGTGGGATGACACCTTCGGCCTCTCCCGAGTTGAACTGGAGAACGGTCGCTTCCTCTATCTCGAGGATTCGGCGGTGATCGCAGAACGGCTCGGACTCGTCGACGAATACGGCTTGGGTGGCTGGGCGGCGTGGCGTCTCGGCTTGGACTCGCCGTCGCTGTGGGACGCTATTGCCAACCGGGCGACGGGTTCTTAGCCGGGGACCGCGGCGGCCTTTCCCATCGCAGCACGATCCACCAGCTGCCCATGGCTGACCACGGCACGCGGTGCAGCGTGGAAGCGCAACGCCTCGGCGACGCTGGCTCCCTCCAAGACAACGAGATTGGCCAATTTGCCCACGGTCATCTCGTGGTTCTCCAATCCGATGGCGGCCGCCGGATTGACGGTGACCATGTCGTAGAGAGATTCCATGTCGGGTTCGGTCATCATCCACAACAGATGTGCGCCGAGAAACGCCACTTCGAGCATGTTGTTCCGGCCAAACGTGTAATAGGCATCGGAAATGTCGTCCTGACCAAGACTCACGTTGATACCCGCTGCCGCCAACTCGCGGACTCTTGCGTGCAGGGGACCCGTCTGCGGGTCGGAGACCACGGCGACGCCGGCCGCCGACAGGAGTGACACCAACCGCTCGAAGTACGGATCGGGGTAGAGCTGCATCGCCCGGCAATGGTGGGCCAGCGCCCGACCGATCCAGTCTCGCCCTAGCGCCTCGGTCGCCATCATCTCTAGCGTCCGTAAGCCCGGGTCGCCTGCGTCATCGAGCAGCATCGAGACGGGGGCGTCGTACTCGACGGCGACGTCGAATACCGTCTTCACATGCGCTGCCATGTCCGCTTCGGTGTACTCGATCCAGGGAATGCCTCCGACGACATCGGCACCGAGGTCCATCGATCGATAGAGAAGTGCGTCCGTACCCGGTTCCCTGACGATTCCGTCTTGGGCGAAGGCAACCACCTGGACATCCACCACGCCGGCGAACTCGTCGCGCAAGGCGACCAGCACCTCGACACCCCTGGTTCCCGCCTTCGAGTCCACGTCGGCGAGAGCGCGGATATGGGTATTGCCGTAGAAGGCTGCCATTGCCAGCGCCCTGCGACCCGCTTCTAACATTGCCCCGGGGTCCTGGCCATCCTTGACCGCGGCAGCCGTTTCGATGGCGGTCATCGCCTTGCCCATCCCGCTGCCCTGGTAATCGGCGAGCGCAGCATCGCCCAATTGGCGCAGCGTGAACACCTTGTCGAGATGAAGATGAGTATTCACAAACGACTCGGTCACGAGGTTGCCCGCCGCGTCGATTTCGATGTCGGCAGCCCCTCCCCGACCGGCATCCTGGATGTCTGTGATCACGCCGCCCTGAATGGTGATATCAACGAGATCGTCGCCCGAACGTCGTTGTGCCCTGCGAATGACTATCGAGTCGGGTTTGGTCACATCAGCTCCTGAGCCGGGTATCCGATCGATCCTAGGAGACTGTTGAGCAAAGGCGGTGAAGGCTCGCCGGAACAACGAAACGCCTGCTCACGGAGCAGTCGCCGAGTCGGAACTCGCATTGCTCAGCGGGATCCCAGCGGGTGGTGGCCGATGACCACGGCTCGGCCAACCTCCGGCAAATCCCAAACCCCGGCGAAATCCGGATCTGTCGGGACTATCGGCACTAGGAGTGCCCGGACAGTCTGTAGATCATGTTGAGAGCCAGACAGATCCGAGAGGAGCGTCCCTATGCCCGAGGTCATCTCGACGACGATTGAGCTGAGCGAGTCCGAAGCTGGTGTCGACGCCACCGCCTGGTTCGAACTTTCGGGCAAGACCTACCGGGCCTCTGCTCACGCTCCGGAAAACCATCGTGATCATCGCATCGCCCACGACCTGGCGGTGGCCCGGGTGATGCGGGCGCTGGAGCTGGAACTCATGGAATGGATCCATGAGCACATCGACCGGTATATCAAGGACGAGTAGCGCTCACGCCGGAAGCGGCACTAGATCGAGGGCGTAGCCCATCTCGAATACCCCGCTGCCGGGCCAATCGGTTCTTCGTTCAGGTTGCGGAAGCCAACCACGGCGCTCGTACATGCCGCGCGCCGTGGTGTTCCCTTCGAGCACCCACAACCATGCCCGTTCCCATCCGGCCGCCCTCAAGTGTTCGATCGCAGAGTCGTAGAGAAGAGTGCCGATGCCGCTGCCGAAATGGTCCGGGAGCACATAGAGCTTGGCCAGCAGACCGTGGCCTGCCGGAGCCAGCATCGGAACGTCACCGAAGGCAACACCGGCAACGACGCTCCCCTCCAATTCCGCCAGCAACACGGTGCTGGCCGGGTTGTCGGCCAAAGCCATCCACTCGGCCTCGAGTTCAGCGGACTGCGGCTTCGCAACTGACTCGGGAAAAATGTCCGCAAAGGCTGTGAGGGCGCTGCCGAGCTGAACGGCGGCAAGCCGGGGAATGTCCGCCGGCCGGGCCGTCCGTACATCTGCAGGGCGTTTGCCCAACATCACCGACCGGTCCTATCGAGGTGCCGGGTCATAGCCGGCCGCCTTCAGCCTCTTCTGCAGGGTAAGCACATCGTCGCCGCTCGAACCGCTACGAAACACGCTCGATCCTTCCTCGTTGACGGACGATGCGATCGTAGTGCCTGAAACCGGTGGTCAGTTATCGTGACGCCATGAATCTGACACGTGGCCTCGCTGCCCTGGCTATTGCCGCCCTGTTCGCCACCGCCTGTGGCGGAGAGTCCGATAGCGGCACCACTCTTCCCCCCGAACCAGAACCGGTGCTGGCGGCGGCATCGGCTGCAATGGGATCCATCGATTACGTGCGCTTCAAGATCGAGCGGTCGGGGGCGCCGGTATACATCGATCCGCTCGATACCCTCAACTTTTCTGTAGCGGAGGGACAGTTCGCCGGCCCCAGCTCGGCAAATGCCGTCGTCACTCTCGCCATCGGAAATCTCAATGCCCAGATCGGTGCCATAGCCATCGACGGGACGACGTGGCTCACAAACCCGATCACTGGCAAGTGGGAAGACGCTCCAGAGGGCTACGACTTCGATCCGGCGACTCTTTTTGATCCGGATCTCGGCTGGCGCCCCCTTCTCAGTTCCGGACTCAGTGAAGTCGAATGGGTGGGTGAAGAGACCGGAAATGACGGACCGCGCTACCACATCAGAGCAGAGGCGGACCAGGACAGGGTCGCCGTCATTCTGGCGGGACTCATCCGGAAGCAGCCGGTGACACTCGACATGTGGATCGAACCGGCCAGCGGCTACGTTCGTGAAGCAGAACTCTCCACTGTGCACGAGGGTCAAACCAGTGACTGGTACATCGAATTCACGGAGTTCGGAGAACCCGTTGAAATAGCGCCACCCGACACCGAGAGCTGAACTTGAAGACAACCCGGAGCGAGGCATCCCCGAGGGCAGTGCTCATCGTTGTCGCGTTTGGCGTCTTTATCGCCGCCGACGATCTCACCGTCGTCACGACAATGCTTCGGCCCATCATCAGCGACCTCGGTCTAGTCCTGCCGGACGGCCTCGACGACGCAGCCTGGATAGTCAACGCCTACCTGATCGCCTACGTGTCGGTAATGCCGTTCATGGGAAGGTTGAGTGATGTGCTCGGCCGACGCCGCGTCTACATCGCAGCACTGACCCTATTCCTGGTGGGGTCGATCATCATCCCGATGACCAACACACTGGGTCCATTCCTCTTTGGAAGGGTGCTGACGGCGATGGGAGGCGGAGCTCTCGTCCCGATTGGCATGGCGGCGGTCAGCGACGCCTATCAGGAGCGCAAACGCGCCCGAGCCCTCGGTGTCCTCGGCGCAGTGGACACCCTGGGATGGGTGTGGGGACCGCTCTATGGGGCGATGATCATACGATTCCTTGCCTGGCGCTGGCAGTTCTACCTGAACATCCCGCTGGCGATTATGGGCATCGTTGCGGCCTGGTATGTGTTGAGCGACTCCACGGAAGAACAGCGCAAGGCTCGCATCGACTGGGTCGGGGCAGCTCTCCTCACCATCACTCTGGTAACGCTCAACCTGGCGCTGCTGGGCGCCGCCGAAATCCAGAGCGTGACCGGACTCGAGGAATTGACCGGTGGGACCGGTGCCGGGCTCGTCTGGTTGTACCCGGTTGCCCTGATCGCCGGTGTCGCCTTCGTCCTCACTCAGCTCCGCGTGGAATCTCCCTTGATCGATCCGGGGCTATTCCGCGGAAGAAACCTGGTAGCTGCGGTCACCGTGAACTTCTTCGTCGGCGCCACGCTGGTAATCGCCATGGTGGATGTTCCCCTCTTCATCAATGTGGTCGAAGTGAACCTGGAGCGCGCCGCGGTGACCACCGGTTGGGTCCTCAGCGCTCTCACCGCATCCATGGCGGCAGCCGCGTACATCGGAGGCCGGATCACAGAAAGCCGTTGGTATCGACCGCCCGTTCTCATCGGGCTGGCTATGGCGGCGGCCGCGTTCTTCTTGATGGGATACGGCTGGGACGTGACCACCGGGTATCCGGCCATGGCGCTGCAACTGGCTCTGCTGGGTGCAGGCTTCGGCCTCGTCATGGCACCCACCACGGCCGCCGTGGTCGATGCAGCTCCTCCCGACAGACGAGGTACGGCTGCGAGCCTGGTAATGGTGCTTCGGCTCATCGGACTCTCAGTCGGTCTGTCCGGCCTGACGGCGTGGGGTCTACACCGCTTCAATCAGCTTCGCACCGAGATCGACCTGCCACCGCTGAGCGATCCGGACTACGCGCAGAAGGCAGCCGCGGCATCGGCGGAGCTCACGGCTGCTTCGCTGGCTGAGACGTTCATCGCGGCCGGCTTCCTCGTAGTCATCGCCTTCATCGTGGCCACCCTCATGAGACGCTCGGCATCTGGACCGAGCCCGCCAAGCAAGACCGCCGAATCCGAATTCATCAAACCCAACCAGGCAGCCAAGGGGGCGCCCATGAAACAATTCATCGTTCGCAATCTGAGCGCCATCGTGATCGCTTCTGGCGTCTTCCTCTTGGCCCTGGTGATAGGCACCCTCTTCCTCGCCACACGGGTTTCCTCATTGTCCGCCGACCTGGACGACGCGCGGGCAGAACAAGCCCAGCTTGTCGATGACATGGCGCGGGTGGAAAGCGGTGCGGCTCTGTATGCCGCTCAAGTGACCGCCTTCCAGGAGCAGATAGGCGGTCTCGGCCCAACGCTTGATTCAGCGCTCGGCGAGGCCGTGACCGGTATCGACACGTTTCTCACTTCGGAGATCAGCTTCGATGTGTCCATCAACGAAACCGTGCCGATTGACGCCGTGGTTGTGCTCGATCGGACCCTCAATGTGCCCATAAACACAACCCTGCCGATAGACGAGACCATTGACACGACGATCACAGTGCAGGGCCCGTTTGGGATCGACATCCCGCTCGATATCACGGTACCAATCCAGCTCGAATTGCCCATCGAACTCGACGTTTCCATACCGGTCAACGAGACCATCCCCGTTAACACCGAGGTCCCGGTCAATCTGGATGTTCCCATCGTGATCGACATAGCCGAGACCGAACTCGCCGCCCTCGCAGTGGCTCTGCAGCAAGGTCTCGAATCCTTC
>CAMYKI010000079.1 GCA_947258985.1 uncultured Acidimicrobiaceae bacterium | reverse complement strand
TCATGTCCTGCTCGCCGGCCATGGCATGGATCACCGAGCCGGCACCGAGGAACAGCAGCGCCTTGAAGAAGGCGTGGGTGAGGATGTGGAACATGCCGGCGACATAGGCGCCGAGACCGACTGCCAGCACCATGAACCCGAGCTGGCTGACCGTCGAGTAGGCAAGAACCCGCTTGATGTCGCGTTGCGCGATCGCCGCCGTTCCGGCGAACAGTGCCGTGACCGCGCCAACGGTGGCGACGACTCCCATGGCAATTTCGGATAGTTCGAACAGCGGTGCCGCTCTGGCGATCATGAACACGCCTGCGGTGACCATGGTGGCGGCATGGATGAGGGCGGAGACGGGCGTGGGGCCTTCCATGGCGTCGAGCAACCAGACGTAGAGCGGTATCTGCGCCGACTTTCCGGTGGCGCCAACGAACAACGTCAATGCGATCGTGGTGGCCAGCGATGCCGAAAGTACAGCCGGGGCCATCTCGAACACGTACTCGAAGTCGAGGGTGCCGAAGGTCGCAAAGATGAGCATGAGGGCGATCATGAATCCAAAGTCGCCGATGCGGTTGACGATGAAGGCCTTCTTGCCGGCGGCAGCGGCCGACGGCTTCTCGAACCAGAAGGAGATCAGCAGATACGAGGAAAGCCCGACGAGCTCCCATCCGACGAACATGATGCCGAAGTTGGCGGCCAGTTCGAGGATCAGCATCGATGCAATGAACAGGTTGAGGTAGGCGAAAAATCGTGGAACCCGCGGGTCGCCCTTCATGTAGCCGATGGCAAAGATGTGGATGAGAAGGCCGACGCCGGTAACGATCGCAGTGATCAGGGCGGAGAGCGGATCCCACAGATATGCGGCGTCGAGCCCGAGGCCGGGAATCCAGGACCAGAGTGTCACGACCTCGCCGTGCTCCGCCGCTCCGGTGATGAAGTCGGCGCTGGCAACGGCGGCATACACGAACGAGAACAGAACGGCCATCGATGCCATCGGCCCGGCGAGGGTGTCGCCGATCTGCTTGCCGAAGAACAGCAGCGTCGCTGCGCTTAGAAGCGGAACCAGGACGATGAGCCAGAGATAGTCGACCATGGCTATCCCTTCATCCCTGATAGCTCATCGACGCTCGCCGTCGACCTCTTGCGGAAGACCATCACAATGATGGCGAGACCGACGGTGACTTCGGCGGCGGCGACGACCATGATGAACAAGGCGGCCACTTGCCCGTCGAGGTTGCCAAGCGCTCTCCCGGCGGCAACAAAGCTGAGGTTCACCGAGTTCAGCATCAACTCGATAAGAGCACTGCGGCCAGGGTCATGTACCAGGCGACGGTGACGATCATTCGCCACCCCCCGACTCCGCGGCCGGTTCATCCTCAGGCTCACCGGCGAGGGCGGACTCCACGCGGGCGCCACCCTGATACAGGGCCAGTGCGAGTGAGCCCACCGCGGCGATGGTCAACAGCAGGATGGTTGCCTGGAAGGGCAGCATCCAGGTTCCGAACAGCTCATCGGCAATGTTCTCGATGGTGCCGACCGGAGTGACGCCGTTGTCGAAGACGACCCAGGCGGTGCGCCCTGCGAGGAAGACCAACATGATCAGACCGCCGGCGAGCACGGCCACAATCGGGCGCTGGTACGGGATCTTCTCCTCGCGGCTCTCTTCCTTGTCGACGCCGATGAGCATGATGACAAACAGGAACAAGGTCATGACCGCACCGGCATATATGAGGACCTGGACCACGGCGACGAAATGGGCGTCGTTGAGGACGTAGAACACGGCCATCGAGACCATGGTCAGCAGCAGCCCCATCGCCGAGTAGACCGGGTTGCGGGCTGCGACCAGCGTGACCGCACCGGCAAGGGCAGCTGCGGCAAACACGATGAAGACGACGAGTTCAGGGTTCATGGCGATCCTTCGGATCGCTTGGCAGTTCCTCGCCGCCTTGCGGCGTTGAACTGCTGCGCGTGGAGTCGGGGTCTACCGACCCCGGAGGATCGGTCGGCAGTTCTTCGCCATCCGGCGAAGAACTGCGGTCTGGAGGATCGGTTGGCAGTTCTTCGCCGCCTTGCGGCGAAGAACTGCGGCTATCGGGATCAGGGTCTTCGGCGCCGCTGGCGGCGGACTGGCCTCGCTCGGCGGGGAGTTCACCTTGTGTCGCCGACGGGGTCCAGGCGACAACACCTTCGAAGGCGGCCCGACCTCCGGGAGCAGTCGCCCTCATCCAGCCCGATCCCAGCTTCAGCTCGTCGAAGTCGAAGAGTCGATTCGGAGGATCGGGATGCCTTGGCGTGCCGTCCATTTCGACCAGCAACTCGTCCCTGGTGTAGATGGCATCGTCACGGGTTGTCGTCGACATCTCAAACAGATGTGTCATCGTGATCGCCTCGGTCGGGCAGGCTTCGACACACATGGCGCAGAAGATGCAGCGCAACATGTTGATCTCGTAAATGAATCCGTAGCGCTCCCCCGGGCTCACCGGGTTATCCGGTGGATTGTCGGCGCCGCGCACGTAGATGCACCGTGCCGGGCACACGCCGGCGCACAGCTCGCAACCGATGCACTTCTCCATCCCATCCGGATAGCGGTTGAGCACATGGCGGCCGTGGAAGCGTTGCGGCTTGACCCGCTTCTCCTTGGGATACGACGTGGTGAGGCGGGGACGGGTCATCTGCCGCAATGTCACGGCAAAGCCCCGGAACGGCCCCAGCATGTCTGCAAACCAGCCCATTGCTACCTCACGTCCACGGCAGGCCCAATCGCCTGACGGCGATGGCCACGCTCGACAACACAATCCACAGGAGGCTGACGGGAATCAGCTTCTTCCAACCAAAAGCCATCAGCTGGTCGTAGCGCATCCTTGGCAGGGAGGCGCGAATCCACACAAACACGAACACCAACATGAACGACTTGGCCATGAACCAGAAGATCGGCAGCGCCCAGGCAATCCAATCGGGCGCACCAAAGTTCGGCCCGTGCCAGCCGCCGAGGAAAAGCGTCACCGTGATGGCCGAGATGTTGAAAATGTTGGCGTACTCGGCCAGGAAGAAGAGAGCGAAACGGAAACCGGAGTACTCGGTGTGGTAGCCGCCGACGATCTCGTTTTCCGCTTCGACCAGGTCGAACGGCGCCCGATTCGTCTCGGCGACACCGGAGATGAAAAAGATGATGAACGACGGGATCAGGATGATGTTCCACACCCCGAGGAAGCCGAGGAAGTCCCCGGCCTGAGCATCGACGATCTTGGACATCGAGGTCGTTCCGGTGAACATCACGACCGGTACCAGAGCAAGGCCCATGGCTGCCTCGTACGAGATCATCTGAGCGCTGGCGCGCACCGATCCCAGCAACGGATACTTCGATCCCGACGCCCAGCCGGCCAGAACCACGGCGTATACCGCCACGGAAGACATGGCGAGGATGTACAGCAGGCCGATGTTGAGGTCGGCACCGGCGAGATTGATGACTCGATCACCGAGGGTGAATGGCTCCCCGATGGGGATGACCATGAAGATGAGGATTGCAGGAACCAGGGCCGCGATCGGGGCCACCATGTAGAGGGCGTACTCGACCTTCCTCGGCACCACCGGTTCCTTGAAGATGAGTTTCACGCCGTCGGCGATTGTCTGCAGGATTCCCCAGGGGCCCGCCCGCATCGGGCCGAGCCGGTTCTGCATATCGGCAACAACCTTCCGCTCGAACCAAACGAGGATGATGACGGTGACGAGCACCAGGGCGAACACCGCAACGGCTTTGATGGCGGCCTCGAAGAAGAGCTCCCAGCCGCTCATGACGACTCCACCTTCGAGAGCACGACCGCAACGGCAGCCCCCAGGTTGCGAGTTGCGGAGAGGTTGGCGGGCACGTAGACGGTGCCTTTGCCCAGCGAGTTGTCGATGGCCACCGGGAGCTCCACGCTGCCATATTCGCCTTCAACGACCACCTGATCGTCTGAAGCCAGATCCAGGTCGGCGGCGTCCTCAGCGTTGAGGAACACGTAGGCCTCTGGTGCCAGCGCGGCCAGTGACGGGCTCATCCGAACTCGTACCCCGTCGTCGTACAGCACCCGTCCGAGATGAAGGCCGTAGCGGGCGGTCGACGACGACAACCCGTCATCGACGGGTATGTATTCGAGATGCTGAACGCCATCTTCCACCGGCAGGACCAGGCCTTCGCGTCCACTGCCCCAATCGAGAGTGTCCCAGGTGACGCCGTGATAGGCCGGGGCGACTCGTTCGATCTCCTTGGCGAGAGTCTCCGCCGAGACGGCCCCCAGATCGCCACCCATCCGTCGCGCAAGATCGTCGAGCACGGACCAGGCCGGTCTGGTTTGCCCGGGTCCGGGCACAAGGCGGTTGACCTTCTGCACCCTGCCCTCGGTGTTGGTGACCGAGCCTTCGACCTCACCGAAGCCATGCACGGGCAGGACTACGTCGGCCATCTCCGTCGAGTCGGTATGGAAGTGGTCGAGCGCAACAACAAATTCTGCGGCCGCCAGCCCGGCAGCGGCGGCCTCGGGATCGGCGTGATCGCGCACGGGGTCGGTGCCGAGCATGATCAATGCCTTCAAATCACCGTCGCGCAGCCCTTCGAGCACGCCGGAGGAACCACGGCCGCGGGTTTCCGGCAGCGGCCCCCATTCCGCCTCCAGGAGATCGTGGGCAGTGCTTTCGGAAACACGGCCGGGCAGGAGCGTCGGGGCGAGACCCATATCGAGCGCCCCGACGATATTGCCGCGACGCGCCAATGGAAGGATCTTTCCGCCGGGCAGATCTCTGGCAAACGCGGCAACAGCCTCCGCCAGCCGCGGGTCTTCACCGAGACCCGTCCTGCCAACGATGGCGACCACGGGCCCGCCGGCGAGAGCGGTCTTGACGTCCTCGTAGTCGCCAGCCCCGGCTGCGATCTCACGAAGTACATCGGGACCGCGCCCGGGTTGGTACCTGATCTTGTGGGTGGCAACGTCGTCAAGGCCCGTCCGGCGCGGGTGGACGACGATGAGGTTGGCGCCGAGTTCGGCGGCGGCCCGGCGCACCCGGAGGTAGAGCACCGGGTATTCCTCTTTGAGATCTCCCGCCCACAAGAGAATGGTCGCTGCAGTCTCGAGGTCCGGGATCGAGGCTCGGGGGGTTACGCCGATGAGGAAGTGCGGGTCCAAGCCGTCGTCGAGCTGCGCGTCGATGTGCGGAGTCACGACGATGGTGCGCAGGAACTTGCCGAACGCAAATGCTTCCTCATTGGTGTTGTTGGCCCCGCCGAGGCCGGCGACCGATTCGCCGGTGTATCCAGCAAGACGTTCGCCGACGAGGTCGAGCGCCTCTCCCCAGGTGGCCTCGCGGAACGCACCGTCTTCTTTGATCAGCGGTTTGGTGAGCCGGTGCTCGCTGTGGATCGACTCAAAGATGAAGCGGTCTTTGTCGGACAGCCACCCCTGGTTGGTCGGGTCGTTGTCGATCCCGTCGATACGAACCACCGTGTTCTGGCTCGACTGGACCGAAACCTTGGACCCCACAGAGTCGACCATCGACACGCTCTCGACGGCTTCGAGGTCCCAGGGTCTTGCCTTGAACCTATAGGGGACCGCCGTCAAGGCCCCGACCGGGCAGATCTGGACTGTGTTGCCGGAGAAGTAGGAGCTGAATGGCTCGTCGGGGAAGGTGATCACCTGTACCGCGTTGCCGCGATCCTTGAACTCGATGAGCGGATCGCCCGAGATCTCCTCGGAGAAGCGGGTGCAGCGGGCGCACAGGATGCAGCGTTCCCGGTCGAGCAGCACCAGATCGGAAATTGGGATGGGCTTCTCGTAGTGGCGTTTCTCTTCGACAAACCTGCTCTCTCCGGGGCCGTACGCAATGGTGTGGTCCTGGAGAGGACACTCGCCGCCCTTGTCGCAAACGGGGCAGTCGAGCGGATGATTGATGAGGAGGTACTCGAGGACGCCCTCTTGTGCCTTCTTGACGACGGCGGACTGGGTGTCGACTTCCATGCCGTCGTTGACCCGGGTGGTGCAAGAGGGCAGCAGCATCGGACCGCGGGGCCCTTGCACCTCAACGAGACACATGCGACACATGCCGACGGACTTCATCCGCGGGTGCCAGCAGAACCGGGGGATGAAGTTGCCGTTGTCTTGTGCGACCTTGATGAGAACCTCGCCGGCAGGCCCCTGCATCTCGACCCCGTCGATGGTGATGGTGACGAGCTCGCGCTCAGACATCGTCACCCCCGATCATGGCCTCGACCTCGGGCCGGAAGTATTGCATCAGCGAGACCACCGGGGCGGTCGCCGATGGACCCAACGGACAGATCGTCGTCATCAGTGGCGGCCAGGCCAGTCCCGGGCTTATTCCATCGGAAACGTCGAGGAGGAGGTCGATGTCCTCCATCCGGCCCTTTCCCGAAATGATCCGGTACAGGATGCGTTCCAGCCAGGTGGTGCCTTCCCGACATGGGGTGCACTGGCCGCACGACTCGTGGGCGTAGAAGCGGACGATCCGGTGCGCCGCCGCAACCATGTCGGTGGAGTCATCCATCACAATGACGGCCCCGGACCCCATCATCGAGCCGTGATTGCCAACGTCGTCGATCGTGGCCGGGGTGTCGAGATGGTCGGCGGGCACAAACCAGGGAGCGGACGAGCCGCCGGGGATCCACGCCTTCAGCTCCCGACCGCCGCTAATGCCGCCCCCGATGTCGTAAATGATTTCACGCCACGGCATGCCCATGACGATCTCGTAGTTGCCGGGCTTGTTGATGTGGCCGGACAGCGAAAGCATCCGTGTGCCCGCCGAGGTATCGGGCCCGATGCCGGCATACGTGGCGCCGCCGTTGTTGACGATCCACGGCACGTTGGAGAGAGTCTCGACGTTGTTGACGATCGT
This sequence comes from uncultured Acidimicrobiaceae bacterium, assembly GCA_947258985.1. Taxonomy (GTDB): domain Bacteria; phylum Actinomycetota; class Acidimicrobiia; order Spongiisociales; family UBA5794; genus JAAETI01. The sequence continues at coordinate 5,060 of CAMYKI010000079.1, read as the reverse complement.
CGGCTTGGAGTAGAGGCCCTCGACGGCCGGGAACGGCGGCTTGATACGCGGTTCACCGCGGCGCCCTTCGAGGCTGTTGAGGAGGGCCGATTCCTCCCCGCAGATGTATGCGCCGCCGCCGAGATGGACGGTGACGTCGATATCAAACCCGCTGCCGAGAATGTCGCTGCCCAGGTAGCCCTTCTCGTACGCCTCGTCGACGGCATGTTGTATCCGGCGGGCCGGTTTGGGGTACTCGCCGCGGATGTAGATGAAGGCGTGATTCACCCCGATCGCAAAGGCGGTGAGGATCACACCCTCGACAAGTTGGTGCGGGTCCCGCTCGAGCAACTGCCGGTCCTTGTAGGTCCCCGGCTCTGATTCGTCAGCGTTGACGACCAGATAGGCGGGCCGAGCCGGTGCCAGGAAGCCCCACTTGACCCCGGCCGGGAAGTTGGCTCCGCCGCGACCCCTGATGTTCGATGCCTTGACCTCCGCGGCGATGCCTTCGGCGCCGATGTCGAAGAGACCCTTGCGCAGAGCTGTGTATCCGCCGGTGGCCTCGTAGCGCTCGATCGTGTGGCTATCGGTGCGGTACTCCTCCATCCGTTCGGTGAGGATCTTCATGAGTCCTCCCCCACCGAGCCGTAAGGGCCAAACGCGGGCACGGGCAGGATGGCTCCTTCGGGTTCCTTGATACCCCAATCGAAGGAGCGCTCGCCGCCGAACAGTTGCTGCATCTCTTCGGTGTTGGCGACCTCCGGCTGACCGTCGCGCAACCACTTGACCAGCTCTCTGGCTTTCTCCGGGGTGACACTTTCGATCATCTCCCAGTTGACGAGAACCACCGGTGCCCCACCGCAGGCTCCGTTGCATTCGACGTGCTCCACGCTCAATACGCCGTCGGAGCCGGTCTCACCGTCGGGAACGCCGGATTCGTCTTCGATGGCGGCGAGGACGTCGTCGGCGCCGAGCAGGAAACAGGAGATCGAAGTGCAGACGCCGACCAGGTACTTGCCCACCGGCTCCCGCTTGTACATCGTGTAGAAGCTGGCCACCGATTGCACCTGGGCCGGGGAGAGCCCGGTGAGTACGCCGACCTGGCGCATCCCATCGGCTGTGACGTAGGCGTTCTCGATCATCGAGATATAGAGGAGGGGCATGACCGCCGACCGCTTCTCCGGATACAGGGAGAGAATTTCCTCGGCCCGGCGGCGCGACTCGGCGCTCCATCCGGCGATGGCGGAGGTTTCCTCAGCGGTGAGATCGACTTGCCTCATCGATCGACGTCTCCGAGAACCGGATCGCAGGAGGCGATGGTGGCGACGATGTCGGCAACCAGCGAGTCGGTCATCATCGTCGGCAAGGCCTGAACGTGGTTGAACGATGGCGTACGAGCGTGCATGCGCCAGGGACGTTCCCGGCCATCGGAGACTATGTACATGCCGAGCTCGCCGCGAGGGGATTCGACGGCGCGATAGGTCTCCCCTGCCGGCGCCTTGAATCCGCTGGTGAACAGCTTGAAGTGGTGAATGAGGGCTTCCATCGACTCATCGATTCGTTTGCGCGGTGGAGGCGTCACCTTGCGGTCCTCGGTGCGGTAGTCGCCCGCCGGCATAGTCTCCAGGACCTGGCGCACGATCCCGAGGGACTGCTTGATCTCTTCAATGCGGACGATATAGCGATCCCAGACGTCACCGTGTTTGCCGGTTGGCACCTCGAAGTCGTACTTCTCGATACCGCTGTAGGGGAAGGCCTTGCGCAAATCCCAGTTGATCCCCGAGCCTCGGGCAATGGGCCCGCTCACCCCGAGAGCCTTGCATTCCTCCGGGGTGATGACGCCGACACCGATGGTGCGGTCGCGGAAGATCGGGTTGCCGTTGAACAACTCCTCGTATTCGGAGACACCCTGCTCGACCTTCCCGATGATCTGCTCGATGTCCTCTTCCCACCCGTCGGGCAGGTCGGCGGCGACCCCACCGGGGCGGATGAAGTTGTGATTCATCCTGAGGCCGGTGGTCTTCTCGAAGAACTGAAGGATGTATTCCCTGTCACGCAAGCCGTAGATCAACATCGAGACCGCACCGAGATCGGTTCCCTGGGTGGCCGCCCACACCAGATGGCTGGAGACGCGGTTGAGCTCGGTGAGGAGGATGCGGATTGCCTGGCCCCGTTCCGGGATCTCGACGCCGAGCAGCGATTCGACCGCAAGCGAGAACGCCAACTCCATGTGCATCGGCGACAGGTAATCCATCCGGGTGACGTTCGTGGAGCCCTGCATGTAGGTCAGCGTCTCCGCCGTCTTCTCCATGCCGGTGTGGAGATAGCCGATGATCGGCTTGACTCGCCGGATCGTCTCGCCGTCGAGTTCGAGGTGCAGGCGGAGCACGCCGTGGGTCGACGGATGCTGCGGGCCCATGTTGAGGATCTGCAGCTCGTCGTCGTCGGCCGGTTCGTCTTCGATGAAGTCGTCGGTGACGACGGTGCCCCGGTAGATCTCCTGAACGGGCTCGTCTCCGGCATCCAGCATCTCCTGAGCGCCCTCGTCGGTATAGCTGCGCATCCACCCCGGCTCTTCGCTGCCCGCCACCCACATGTCGTGGACTTCGCGCCGATTCTCGGCCACCTCGGACGTCGACTCAGACAGCTCTTGAGGGGCCTCGGTGGTCGGGGCCTCGAGGTCTCCGGTTACGACGTTCGGTGTATCGCTCATTGTGCTTTTGGTGATTCCTTGAAGCGGACGGGTACGGAGCCGACGGCGTAATCCTTGCGAAGCGGGTGCCCCTCCCAATCGTCGGGGAGGACGATTCGGGTCAGATCAGGATGCCCCTCGAACACGACGCCGAACAGATCAAAGGCCTCGCGCTCGTAGAAGTTGGCACCGGGGAACAGGTCTGTGATCGATGCCAGCTTCGGATCGGCCGCGGGCACTCCGACCCGGATGCGAAGGCGCGCCGACTCGGAGTAAGACAGCAGGTTCAATACGACCTCGAACCTCGGGTCGCGTCGCAGGTAATCGACGCCGCAAAGATCGGCGAACACATCGAACCCGGCCGTCTTGGCGGCGGCCACGAACTCGGGGTAGTCGGCCGCAGGGACATGGGCGACGTCTTGCGGCGGGTCGAGCACCTTCTCGAACTCGACGGAGGGAAATGCATCGGCAAGGGAGGAGTAGATGCTCATCGTGTGATCTCCCCCGACATGACTTTGTCCTGGAGGGTGAGGATGCCGTGCATCAGTGACTGCGGGCCCGGAGGGCAGCCCGGCACGTACACATCAACGGGCACAACTTCGTCGACGCCTTGGACCAGGGCGTAGTTGTTGAACATTCCGCCGGTTGAGGCGCAAGCCCCCATCGAGATGACCCACTTGGGCTCGGACATCTGGTCGTAGACCTGACGGAGCACCGGCGCCATCTTCTGCGACACCCGTCCGGCAACGATCATCAGGTCCGCCTGGCGGGGAGAGGCGCGGAACACCTCCATGCCGAATCTGGCCAGGTCGTTGTGGGCGGCGCCGGTCGCCATCATCTCGATGGCGCAACACGCCAAACCGAAGGTTGCCGTCCACATGGAGCGGGTTCTGGTCCAGTTGACCGCGGTGTCGTATGTGGTGAGAAGGAACCCAGAAGGCCCGGAGCGGTGCGCCATCAGGCGGCTTCCTCTTGACCGGAGGGAAGCACAGTCTCATCTGGAGCAACGACCCGTCGGTAACGCTCTCGCCTGGCAACGTTCCAGTCGAGGGCGCCTCGTTTCCACACGTAGAACAGCGTCTCGGCAACGAGGAGGACAAACACCCCCATCATCAAAATGCCGGCCCATCCGAACGTCTCCCAGCGGACGGCCCATGCGAAAAGGAAGACAATCTCCACATCGAAGATCACAAAGAGCATGGCGACCAGGTAGAACTTTACCGGGAAGCGCTGCACCGGTTCCTGGAGCGGGACGATGCCGCACTCGTAGGGTGCCAGTTTCTCCGGGGTCGGTCGTTTCGGGGCCAGGAGACCGGAAAGAGTGAGGCTGACCACTGCAAACCCCACGGCGAGAATGAATGCGAGAGCAATCGGCAGGTATGCAGACAACGTCATCGGGTCAGAAGCTCCTTCCGTGGCGCAAGATTAGGAATCTCATCACAAGCATCCAAAGCCATTTGAGACCCTGCAGCCTATTGGCTGCTGGACGGCTATGTGTACGACGGCGACGTTGCATCCCCAGTCGCGATGGCTTGCGGCAGACGCAGTTGATTCGTGTGGCCCGGGCCGGCTCGCTCGACCGGGGGGTGCCCGCCATACTGCCGAAAAAGAGTCCGGAGTTGGGATGAGTTCGCCCGCATTGCCGCAGACCTCCATGCGTGCCTTCACGATCGTGTGGCTGGGGCAGCTGGTGTCGATCACCGGCACCACCCTCACGATATTCGCTCTCCAGTTCTTCATCTATACGGAGACCGGGTCGGTGACCCGGGTTGCACTCGTCGCCCTTGCCTACACGCTGCCCGCCGTGGTGCTCGCCCCGCTGGCCGGTTCCGTAGTCGATCGATACGACCGTCGCCTCGTGATGCTGTTCGCCGACGCCGCTGCCGGAGTCGCAACCGCCGGTCTGCTTCTGGGACTCGCGGCCGGAGACTTGCCGTTCTGGCTCATATGCGCAGCCACCGCGGTGGGCTCTGCGGCAAACGCCTTCCAGGACCCGGCGTGGATGGCCTCCATTCCCGTGCTGGTCCCCCGCGCACAACTTGGCCGGGCCAACGGGATGGTGCAGTTCAACCAGGGTCTTGCCATTGTGATCGCTCCCGCTCTTGCCGGAGCATTGTTGACGACCGTCGGGTTGGGCGGTGTGCTCATCGTGGATGCGGCGACCTTCGTTGTCGGGATGTTGACGCTGGCGGCGGTGCGGTTCCCCCCTTACGAGCGGGAGGAGACCGGGGAGCAATCGGTACGCAGCGACTCGTCCTTTGCCTGGCGGTATCTCCGGGAGCGCCCCGGCCTGTTCTGGCTGCTGTGGGTCTACAGCGGCGTCAACTTCATGATGTCGATGACGGTGGTACTGACGATCCCACTCGTTGTCTCATTCTCGTCTGAGGCC
>CAMYKI010000078.1 GCA_947258985.1 uncultured Acidimicrobiaceae bacterium | reverse complement strand
TACCTGGCGCGCGCCAATGCCGCCGTAATCAACCTGCGGCAGCTGCTCGACGAGGGTTAGTGCGACATCCGCCTGACGGATATCAAGAAGCCGTCGAACAGAGCGACGAGCGCCATACTCCAGGCGATGACGGCGCCGGTTGGCAGGTCCAAGAGCACGGGCAGCGCGACACCGGTGAAAATCGACGCGACACCAATCGCGTCGCCCGCGAGAAGTCGATTACCTCGCATGCGCGGCAACCACTTCCAGACCGCGTTCGGGACGGCCGCACATGATTTCGAGTTCTGCGAGTGGGCAGGAAAAGAAGCCGAGGTGGCATTGGGCGCCAAGACCACGCCACGCATCAAGACCGCGGCCCATGAGGTGCGCCCCCTCCTCCGGTTCACCGAGGAGGCCCAGAGCCCAACCCCCATACACGTCGGCACCCGCTTCCCAATAGGGAAAATGCTCGCTCGTAGCAACAGCCTCGAGTTCCCGAGCAAGGACCAGGGCTTCCTCGTACTCGCCAATCGTCAGTTTGTCTACCGCCTGGACGGCGAGCACGTGGCATAGGGTGAATGGATGTTCGAGCCGTCGCGCGACGGCTATGGCTTCCGCGCCCAGCGCAGCTGATTTGTCCGCGTCGCCGGATAGCAATTGACACGCCGCTGCCCATATCAAGGCTTCTGCCCCCGGATCGATGCCGAACGCACGCGCTAGCCAGCCGTGAGCGAGTGGCTCGTAGATGCGGCAGGCCTCGTCCAGGTAGCGCTGCGCTTCCTCCAACTTCCCTTGCCAAAACAAGCAGTAGCCGAACTCGAAACTAGCCAGCACGCGGAACGCGTTGTTGCCCAACGATTCCGCTAATCCGAGCGCCTCGCTGCTCGCTTCGGCGGCCGCCCCATGCTGCGCCCGGATGCTGAGAACCTGGGCAAGACCAACGAGAGCCATCACCACCATCGGTGACGGCTCAACCTCGTCACACAGCTGGCGCATTCGCACTCCGATTTGCTGGGCCTCGGGAGCGGCGTAGCCGCGGACTGCCATCACCGACGCCGCCAATCCCACCAGTAGGGCAAGTTCCGTGTTGTCTCGCTCCGACGAGCGTGGTTGATCAGGGAGGAGTTCGAGTGCCCTCTGCAGCAGCCGGAGCGCCTCATCGTTGGCCGACATCGCGATGGCTCGCTCCCCCGCCTTCTGCAGATAGTCGATTGCCGGCGCTGCCAGACCGGCGGAATCGAAGTGATGTGCCAGATCGACAACCGGCGGATCCGCCTGGTCTTTGTACAGCTCTTCCAGCGCCCTTCCGGTAGCCTCGTGCAACCGCACTCGTTCGGCAGGCTCGATGCGTTCGTGGAGGTAGCTTTGGAAGAGGGCGTGACGGAAGCGGTGGCGAGAAACCTGCTCCCCGTCGATCCGGGTGACTTCCGCCGGCTCAACGAGTCGTAGAGCGGATACGCTTTCCTGGCTCAATCGGCCTGGAGCATCCGGGTCGGATCTCACGGCGGCAACGACTTCAGCGACAAACTCCTCGCCCTGGATCGCAGCCGCGTCCAGGTCATAGCGGACCTCGGTCGGCAGCCTCGCGATCCGCTGCCCGATGACGGCTTCTACCCGGGTGGGGAGCTCACGCCAGTTGATGGAATCCTCGGCGGTCCACAATCCGTCCTGGTTGCGCCGGATCTCCGCCCGATCCTGCATTCCACGCACCATCTCGACGGTGAACAGTGGATGTCCTGCCGTGGCTGTGAAGAGATGAGAGCGAAATGTCTCGTTGAGAGCATTCGGTTCGGCATCTAAGAACGCGTCGACGAAACCCCTGTCTGTACTCATCTCGATCATGCAATCCGATTTTGAGGCCCGCAGTTCATGCAGGACCTTTTCGAGGGGATGCGGACTGCTCGCTCGTCCCTCGATCTCTTCCGGTCTAAAGAGGCCGACAAGAAGCAGCGGCATTCCCTCGATGCGGCGGGCGAGATGCCACAGCAGCGCAATCGAGCCCCCGTCGGCCCATTGCAGATCGTCGACTACTACCACGATCGGCCGGACCGCAGCGATGCCCTCGAGCACCGCCGTGTACTCATCGAACAGCGCGGGCTGCATCCGCTCGGGTAGGACAGGTCGCTGGGCCGCCGCCGCGACCTGGTCTCGAAGCGCCTCGAGCCAGGCTGCACCCGGCATTGCCTCTGTGGTGCGCTCAACGAGCCCGGCGCCGTTCACCATGGTGCCGATGAGGCTCGGCCCTCGCTCGTGGATCAACCGGCTCGCGATAGGTATTGCCTCCCACAATCGGGTGGCCTGCTCTCGGTCAACCGATCCGGCGCTCAGACTGGATTCAACATCGCCCGTCAGGCGCGCCAGCACCTCGCGGAAAGGCAGGTAGGGGTCGCCCAACCCGCCGTAGGCGTTGCATCGACCTCGAGCGACAAGGACTTCGGACAACGCCGTGGCTCGTTTCCCGAACTCACCGGCAAGCATGGTCTTACCGCTGCCTGCCTCGCCGGCGATCAGCACGAGCCGACCGTCGCCCGATACTGTCGAATCCAGGGGGCCGCGCAGGGCGGCCAGCTCATCATCCCGGCCCACAAACAACGTTGAAGTGGGCGTCGCTTGTGGGTCGTCCCCGAGGAACTGGGGATAGACGATCTCCAAGTCGCGGGTTGAGATGGCCAGTCCTCCCGTGCGGATCTGATCGGCGAGGGCCGACGACTCGGCCGCTGGGGCGCCGCCAAATTCACTGTTCAGCATCTGGGACAATCGGGAGTAATGCTCCAGGGCCCTCGTGGTTTCCCCGGATCGGGCGAGGAGCCGCATAACCTGGCGATGGGCCTGTTCCTCCCAGGGGTCGGTGTCGACCAGTCGTTGCGCTGAACTGAGAGCTCGATCCCACTCACCTGCCCGCTCGTGATGGTCGGCGATCAAGCTGAGGGCGGTTACATAGCTGCGGCGGGCCCTTTCCGCGGCCACAACGAGCCACTCTTCCCACTCAGCACCGGCGCGGACGTGCAACCCGTCAAGAAACGGCCCGCGCCACAAGCTGACCGCTTGTTGCCACTTGTTTGCCGCGCCGCGCTGGCCGGCAGAGGTACCCGCTAAACGCTCTAGGTCCAAGAGGTCGACTGCAATGTCGGGCGACAAGACGAGAGAGACCGAAGCGCGATCGGTCGCCAGCCAGAGTGTCTCCGACTTCTCCTGGTGGAGGGCCCTCCTCACGACTGTGAGGACGTGGCGCAGATTGCTGAGAGCGGCTCCCTCCGGGCGCTCCGGCCACAGCATCTCGGCGACGACCGCCCGCGACCACCTTCTTCCGGGTTCGGCAGCGAGGTACGCCAGGAAAGCTCGGGCCGTGTCGGACTCGAACTCGGTGACAGGTTCGCCGTCGAGGACGACTTCGAACGAGCCGAGCACCCTGATCTGCAGCCGAGCCATCAGTCCCCGCTTCCAGGTGTCGTATCTCAGGATACGCCACAGATCGGAACTCTTGCAGTGCCGTATTGGCCCCCACGCTTGCTCCACGCGTTGTCCACGCACGTATGCACCAGAGTCGAGGGTGCAAGCAAGCGAGCGAGCGAGCAAGCAAGCAAGGAGCCGAGGTGGCCACCAGCGCCGAGCGTTATCGGGCGTTCCTGCTTCGGGTGTGGGTACCCGCTGGAGGTTCAGATGTTCACGCGACGGTCAAGGATGTCCGGACGAGCGAAACCAAAGCTTTTTCGAGCCTGCCCGCATTGGCCGAATGGCTCGAATGCGAGACGTTGCGGACATCTCACACCGACCGAACCGCGCTCGAATGGCCTTGAGAGGACATACGCCACACTTTCGCAGCGCATGCTGAAACCATGGAGGAACACGAGATCCTCAACGAATTGGGCACGGTCATGGACGAGCTCGCGGCTCTCCCCTCCGACGCATTCGCCGAGCGCTATCCGCTGACCCTGCGTCGGGAGGATCTGCGCGAATTGCTTGCTAAGGCGCAGGTAGATGCAGGACGAAACCCGGCAGATTTTTGGGCCGATCAGGCGGCTCGCAAACAGCCGGACGCCGCCGACAAGCCGTTCATCGAGATCCACCTGCCGGACTCCTCGGCCTCAGGCGGCTAGAGATCCGGACATCCTTCTCCTGGACGTGACGGGCTTCTATTCCTGTGGTATTTCGACCACCGGGCCTAGCACCGCACCGCCGTCGATGACCCACTCCGATCCGGTGCTGTACGTGGCGTCCGCCGCCATGAACAACATGAGCTTGGTGACCTCCTCGGGGTCTCCGAAGCGCTTGATTGGCTGTGACAGGGTCAGCTCCTCGCCCATGCCTTCTGTCATCGGGGTGCGAATGGGCCCGGGATGAATCGACATCACCCGGATGTTGTCGGATCCGAGCTCGAGTGCCACCGCCTTCGTCATGCCGCGTACGCCCCACTTAGACGCACCATACGCTGCGATGGTTGCATACCCCATCAAGCCGGCGGTCGAGGAAATGTTGATAATCGCCCCGCCGCCGGCGCGGCGCATCGAGGGTACGGTGAAATGCATCCCCAGGAATGTCCCGGTGAGGTTGATGTCGATCACCCTGCGGAACTCGCCGGGTGCCATCTCATCGACTGCACCGTATGAAACGATTCCGGCGTTGTTGACCAGCAGGTTGATCGGACCGAACGCTTCCTCTGCCGCGACGACGGCTGCCTGCCAATCGTCTTCCTGAGTCACATCGAGATGTACGTAGCGGGTGGAATCACCAACCTCCCCCTGAAGATCGTGGCCTTCGTCATCGAGGATGTCGCCGAACACTACCTTGGCCCCCTCGGCGACCAGGCCACGCACATGCGCTGCTCCCATACCCCGGGCCCCACCGCTGATCAGGGCTATCGTTCCGTCGAACCTTGCCATAGCTCCCTCCACGAGTAGACACCGTCAATCGTATCGGTCGAAACCGGTGTTGGTCGGAGAACAGCCGACAACCCCCCGATGGCTCAGCCTTCTGATAGGGACGGCAGTTCGGCCCGGAACACCCCGTAGCCAACCACCGCCAGAACCAGCGCCTTGCCGTCCGGGGTGATTTCCATGTTGTGGGCAACATTCTCTCGGATGAAGAACTCGACAATGTCAGGCAGTCCGTCGTTCATGAGCGTCCACGACTCGCCCCGGTCCGGGGACACCCAGACGCCACGGCTCGAGCTGAGATAGAGCACCCGCCGGTCTCTGGGGTCGATGGCAACCATGTAGTACTCGGCGTGGACCGGGAGGCCTTCCGTGATCTCCGACCAGGAGAAACCGCCGTCGCTGGATCGCATTACGGTGCCGCAAAACGAATCGAGGTTGCGTTCACAAAAGCCCTTGTTTTGGCCGTTCTTGGTCGCGGTATACATGAGATCGGGATCTTCAGGGTCGATCACGACTGAGAACGGCCACTGCTCGGCCGGCATCCCTGCGGAGGTATCGCGCCAACGTTCTCCCCGGTCGTCGGAGCGCAGGATCCCGTTGTAGGTGCCGGCAAATAGGGTGTTGGCGTCGTCGGGGTGTACTGCGAGGGAGAAGATTCCGTCGTTACCCATGCCGGTGTTGGAGCTCCGCCAGCTGCCGCCACCATCTTCCGAGACAAAAAAGCCTCCGGGGAAGTGGCCGAGATACACCCGTTGCCCGTCGACCGGGTCAAACAGGAAGGACCCGTACTGGTAGAGACGCCGATCCCACGCATCCCACTCCCCGATGCCGATGGTCATGCCGAGGTGCTGCCACTTGCTCGCTCCCGCCTCCAACATGTACACCCCATAGCCCGCCGTACCGGCAAATACGGTGCCGGAGGAGGCAATCTCGAGCGTGAGAATCTCGCTGGTCTCCAGGCCTTCATTGCGCGGCTCCCAACTAGACCCGCTGTCGTCGGAGACGAAGACACCGCGGTCGCTGGTGGCCAACCAGAGGCGGCTGTCGTCAACCGCCAGATACGTCAGCTCGGCTTGCATCAGATCCCGGTTGGCGCCATAGACCCCCAACGGTCGCCACGTCGCCGCGCCGTTCTCTGAGACAAAAACGCCGTGCTCGAAGACCGACAGGTACAGCAGGTTTGAGTCGGCCGGGTCGACGGCGAGGCTGTAGTAACCCTCGAGTACCGGGTCGGCGACCTCGAAGCTGGGAATGCCAAAGTTGCTTTCGATCCAGGTTGTCCCACCATCGTTGGAGCGAAAGACACCGCCGGGATAGGACGAGGCCCACAGCCTCTCGGGTTTGGCCTGATCCGGTTCGACGCGAACATTGGCGATATTCGACCGTGGGCCGAGGTCGGGATGCCAGTCGATGCCCGCCGCGGTCCCCGAAGCCCGGAGAGTGCCGACCGCAACACCCGCTCCGAGGGTGCCGACTACGAGCGTGTCGTCCACTAGTTCCATGGCGCCGATATTCACGAACTCGAGGCCACCGTTGGCCTCTTCCCAGTGGAATCCTTCGTCCGTCGACAGGTATACGCCGGTTCCCGTGGCGGCAACCAGCGTTCCCGTTGGAACATGACGCGCCAGGTGCTTGATCGGACTCTGGAAGGGGTCCCCATCGAGCAATGGCTGCCAGGCCCCGTCTTCCGCCCATCTGTAGATGTTGTGAACGACCGCGGGATCGCCGATACGGAACCGGAATCCTGTGTCGATGTCCGATCCGCCGGACACGATCACGGAGCCTTCAGTCGCCAGAATGTGATTGAAGCCCATGTCGGGAAGCTGTGCAGAGATGTCGGTCGCCGCATCCTGGTAGATCTCGTAGACCCCGGACAGGTGGGTGGCGGCGTACACAGCGTCACCTTGGTCGGCAAACGAGAGCACAGATCTGGTCAGCCCCTCGACTACATGCGGGCCATCGGGGCCAACCCGAAACGTGGATCCCGATTCGGGGGCCCCGACGAAGATGGCGAGGCCCTCGGGAGCCCGGTCCAGCAGGGATACGTAGATGCCGTCATCTGCCTTGGCCAATGCCATCACTCGATAGTGAGCCGCGTCGTCGAATTCGATGAGGGGGTTCCAGGTCGTTCCGGAATCCCAACTCTCCCAAACCACCGGACGGGTGCGATCCCCGATCAGCAGGTGGTTGCTCTCGGTTCGGTCGACCACGATTGCCGCCACCGATATCGTCGGCGCTTCCAACCGATCCCAGGTTTCTCCCGCGTCGATCGTGCGGTACAGCCCATCCCCCCACGGTGCAGCAAAGATGACGTTGGGATCGTGCGGGTCGATGGCAACGGCATGCACGGTCACGAAACCGAATCCGTCGGTGTGGAGCGTATCCCAGGTCTCGCCGCCGTCGGTGCTCGCCCACACGCCGGGCTCCTCACCGGTGACACCGGCGTAGACCGTGTAGGAACTGCCGGGCCCAACGGTGATGTCGGAGACGCCCGTGGCGCCTGGGATGCGCAGTACCTCCTCCCAGGCGTCTGGTTCGCCTTCCGGGGTCCCTCGGTAGCGCCACACCGCGGCGTAGTCCTCGAATTTCTTCGGCGAGTACGTCGCGAACAGGGTTCCGTCCGGGGCGGTTTCGATTGCATAGGCGTAGTCGGGCGACCGCAGCATGTTGAACCAGAAGTTTTCGCCCAGGCCAAGCGGTTCATCGCCCGGGCGTACCCCGGTGATGGCCGAGATGTTGGTTCCGAGGTTGGACGAGAAAAGTACGTCTTCGTCGGGCGACAGACTGAGGCTGTGAACTCGGTTCCCGGAGAACTCGGCCGCCGGTTGGGTCCACGTGGCACCGCCGTCATCAGATCGGAGCAGACGGCTGATCTCGGACATGAACAGCATGTGGTCCGGGTCGTGCGGATTGAACGCCACCTCGTCGGCCATGTTCTCTGTTGGGATCACACGCTGCCAGGTCAGTCCCCCGTCGCGTGTGATGTGCGCCGGATGACCGAGGTTGCCGGAAGCGATGACGACGTTCGGATCCGTCGGGCTGACGTTGACGTTGCCCACCGGTGGGGCGACGATTCCGTCCACCGACGCCACCCAGGTCTGACCTCCATCCAGAGACCGGGCGACACCGTCGTGGTCGAGATAGGGCTTCGAATACACGACGCCGGGATTCGCCGTGTCGTATACGAGCTCCTCGATCGTATACCCCAGGGAAAATCCCGAGACCTCGGGGCGTACTCCCCAACTCAAGACCTCCTCCGGATTGGTGCGGTCCAGCTCGATGAGGCTGAAGCCGGCGTTCGAGAGGAGATAGCGGTCTTCGAGCACTTCAACGTCGCCGACAGTATTGGAGGCAATCTCGCGTTCTCCGGTTAGGGGCTGCCAGGTGAGCCCCTCATCGCTGCTGACACGGATCAGGTCGGCAAGCGGGAAACCGGGCCCGTCGGTGATGTTGATATGGGCCAGGGCGAACGTGAGTTGCGACCCGACGTCGTGACGGAGCTTCTGAACCACCAGCGACTCGGGAATACCAACATCAACACCCTGCCACGAGTCGCCGTGGTCGCGCGACACATAGAGCTCGGCGGCGACGCTGTTGATATCGGCGCCGCCATGACCCAGAGCGACTGTCGCCAGCAACGAGTCGCCGGCGATGAGCAGCTCATCGATGCTGAGTTCGAGTGCGTCCGACGGCCCGGCACGAACCGCAAGTTCCTCAAAGGGTGGGGTGACCTCAACCCAGTCGGATTCGTTGAACGGGAGCTCCGCCGTCGTGCTGGCCCCGTCTCGACCCCGTCGGGCTGGACAAGCAGTAGTCCGTGCAGGCCGCAGGTGTAGACGCCGTGGGGTCCAAACGCCACAGAGGAAACGTCACGAACAGCGCCGGGGGCGAGTTGGGTCCAACTTTCGCCCTGGTTTGCGCTCCGATACAGGCCCGTTCCCGAGATCGTGTAGACGTGCTCGGGACGGTACGGGTCCTGGGCGACGAAGCTGGCGCGGCCGCCTGGTGGACCGTTCAGCGACTTCCACTGAAGGTTGCCTACTCGCAGTGCCGGTTCAGCGGGTCGATCAGGCGCCGCGGTAGTCTCGCTACCCGGTGAGCCGCTTGTGGGAGGACTCGAGGTGGTGGCGGTAGATTCGTCGTCACTGGTGCAAGCCGCCAGGACAAGCAGCGCCAGGGCCACAATCCTTAGGTTCGACCGTCCCCGGGTCCCCATCCATTAACGGTATTCTCTTGCGCGGCACGCAACAAGGGTGTTTGCGGCTCCGGAGGAGCATGCAGCGCGTGTTCCTTTGTCGGGCCGGCCGGATTTGAACCGGCGATCTCTTGACCCCCAGTAGCGCCCGGGGCGCGGAACTCCCAGTTCAGAGGGTCGTGCCGTATCCCGCGACAGACCGGATTCTTCTTTCTGTTGGTTGTAGCTATCCGACGGCTCGGTGCAAGAAGGCGGCCATCTGACCTCGAGTGACGTTGCCCGTTGGGCAGAACTGGGTGTTTGCCGGAGGGTTACAGCCCGCCGTTACCCCGGCAGTGCCGAGACGGTCGATGTCGGCTTCGAAGATCGAATTGTCATCATCGACAAACAGATCCCCGCCACCGTCATCTGTGTAGTTGAGAGCTCGGACCAAGAAGGCGGCCATCTGCTCGCGGGTGACCTTGCCGTTGGGACAGAAACGGTTGTTGGTCGGTGGGTTGCAGCCTGCCGTGATACCGGCAGCGGCGAGCCGCTCGATATCGGCTTCGAAGACGGAGCCGTCATCGTCAATGAACGGATTTGGCAGACGGGCCGTCAGGTGCAGCGCCCGGACCAAGAACGCGGCCATTTGGCCACGAGTGACATGCGCATCGGCGCAGTACCGGTCGTTGATCGGCGGGTTGCATCCCTGGGTTATTCCCACGGCTGCCATCCAATTGACGTCTTTCTCAAACACCGAATCTTCATCATCGCTGAAGAAGTCAGGGATGGGATTGACGGTGATGGCAACCTCGTCATAGTTGGACAACGCTCCATCGGTCGCGGTCAACCGCAGCACGTAGGAGCCATGGGTCGAAAACGTCGCCGTCGTGTCGACCGCGCTGGCATCGCCAAACGTCACCGAGCCCGGCCCAGACTGCATCGTCCATGTCGCCGCCAACGAACCCGACGGCAACCCATCATCGTTGACAGTGCCGTCCAACGCGGCGGTGCTCGGTAGCGTGACGGTCTGGTCCGTACCCGCCGACACCACCGGTGCCATGTTTCCGCCCGACGACGGGGGGTCTCCGAGGTAGAGCTGACCTGTTCCGTAGATGGGATCGGCTCCGGGCGCCCCGCGGTCAATCACGTGGTTGCGCATATAGTCCGCGACCGTCGTCGGTGTTGTGGCTACGCCTGCGCCCCAGACGAGCGCCGCAGCTCCCGCGACGACCGGTGTCGCGGCGCTTGTGCCGTTGAAACAGCCCGGGGAGTAGGTGTAACTAGGTAGACAGCTTGGGGCGGTGACATCCGGTTTGATCCGGGCATCGTTTGTGGGGCCCTGTGAGCTGTAAGACGCGATCACGCCACCGGCGGCGGGATCGATCGCCCCCACCGAAAGCGCCCCCGGATTTGCCGAGTCGGAGGCAGGTTGAGTTACTGAGTACGGGTTCGACGAGTATTCGAACTCCGACTGATTGGCCATGAACTCGAGAGTGTCTCCACTCGTACCACTCCCGGCGTCATAGAGGTGAATCAACAACATCAGAACCGGGTGAGCACTACAGTCGATTCCCGAAGCGATCAACTCGAGCGGCGGAGCTCCCTGCGTTTGATCAGCGACCAAAGTCGCCACCACGTCGCCGGTGCCGGCATCGGCGATGACAACGTCATAGTCGGTCCGGCCAGTTGGATCCCAATCGGACCAGCGGACCCCCTGGATGAATCCGCAGTAGAACCCCAGTTCTTCGTCGCCCGGAGCAAACTCCAACCAGCTGTTCGCATTTGCATCGGTCCAGCTGCCGCGCCAGTAGCTGCCATTCGCGGTGCCGCTGGCGCTGGCCTTGTTGCCGGCGGAGTTGAGCCAGATCATGCCCCGACTGACAGCATCGTCAACAACCGCGTCGACCGAACCTGTCCCATCGCCAGGACCGTCCATTACAGAGGACAGCGACCGAGAGATAATTTGCACACCCTGGGCGTCGAACCATTCCACGGCGGCGGCAAGGTCAGTCACCGTCACCGCGGTCGCGACATACAGCGATGCACCCGGAGCCATATCGTGAATCACCTCAGCGACGCCGACCCCATGGCTTGATCCTGTGTTCCATAGATCGCACGAAGCTCCCCCGCTCCGGCAGAACGTACCAGCCGCCGGGGGTAGTTCTCCGGCTGACTGCGCGGCCGACCACTTCGCGCCATCGAAGAAGTCGACGATACCCACCTTGATGCCATCTCCGCGTTGTCCGGCATCCAGCCATGCCGCCGCGTTGGTCACAGTCACGTGAACGTCGCTGGCAGCCTCGACGGCCCCGGAAGCCTGAATCGGATCGGGCAGCAAGTCAACCCGGAGAGGCGACCGCACATACTCAACGTCCGATCGCAGCTGAAGGGCTGGCACATCTGCAACCGGCACCCTGACCAAAGTAACACCGGGCGAAGAACCAAGAACCTCGCCATAGAGACGAGCGACCTGCTCGCCGGCTGCGCTGTCAACCCCACGTGTGTGGACTATCTCGACGGTTACCCGGCCGGTCGCATCGGGAACACCCCAAGCGGCTGCGGCAGAGTCGCCGTCCCGCACGGGAACCGCGGGACCATCGGTAGCGTCTTCGTTCGCAGTCAGGGACACGGGGAATGGGCCAGAGGCGCCGACAGCCCCGTCGGTAGCGACCGCGCCTGGGGCAGCGACCGCCATCAAACTTGCCACCCACAGAACCGTGAGTATGAGACTGAAAGACTTGATAGAGGTCCTATTGCCCGCCATGGCACTCCTCCTGATTCGCTCCCCAAATCCTGCTGAATCTGCTCGCGATGGCTCGCGGTCTTCCTGGCAACAAACGGCTACTCACCACCAAGGATCCTCGGAACTCAGCCGATGTCTAGAGGCGTTGGTCCTGATTTCCCGATGGAGCGATTGCCGTCGGTTGACGAGTTGGCGTGAGCTAGCGAGGCACACCCGAGCTAGGGCTCGAGGCATGCGCGCCGCTTCCAGTTGTCATTACGGCGCGCTCAACGGCGTATAGCGATTTTTGTCGGCGTTGATTGATATGTTGTGTCTATGTTGACCGAAGCTGCCAGCAGTGCTCTTAGTGGTGATGATCCGGTGTTGCAGATCCGGATGGCTATCGCCGAACTGGCTGGTGAGGACCGTGAGTCGTGGACCGGTGCTGCGATGTCGGAGCGGTTGATCGAGTTACTCGAGGTCAGGGAACGGTTGGATGCCGTGGTGCTGCGGCTGGCGAGTGGTTGGGATCGGGATCGGGGCTGGGAGATCGACGGGGCCCTGTCACCGCGGGCTTGGTTGACACACCGCACCCCGGTATCTGATGGCGAGGCGCAGCGCTTGGTGAAGAACGCCCGTCTGGTCGATCAACACGATGTGGTTGCAGAAGCGTTGGTTGATGGGGATATCACCACACCCCACGTCGAAGCCATCAGCCGAGTGGTGTCGAAGGACCGGGAGGGATCGTTGGCTGAGCATGCCGAAGTCCTAGTGGACCAGGCTAAGCAACTGCCAGTGGGTGACTTCGGGTTGGTTATGCGGCGCTGGGCTGCGTTGGCGGATGATCAACTCTCCAAACAGGACTTCAACAAGAAGTGGGAACGCCGCCACCTGTATGCTGCGGTTGGGTTGGACGGTTGGGTGACCGGGGATTTCTACCTCGACCCGGTCGCAGGGGCCCAGTTGATAGGTGCGCTCGACCATGCGGCACCACCCGACCCTGGAGACACCCCCGAAGGGCCAAGAACGCTCCCGCAGCGCCGCGCCGACGCCCTTTGCGACATCATTGGCCGGCACATCAACGGCGACGCCCCGTGGGGCAACCCACCCAACATCAACGGTGTTGTCGATATCGCACAACTCACCAATACCACCACCGACCTTGCGTTGGCGTGGTGCGACATCGACGGGATCGGGCCCGTCACCCGCACCGTGTTGGACCAGCTGTGCTGTGACGCCAGATTCACCCGATTCATCACCGCCGGCCCCTCCGTCATCTTGGACATGGGCCGCACCACCAGAGTCGCCACACCAGCGCAACGCCGTGCGCTGGCAATCCGAGACCGGCACTGCCGTTTCCCCGGATGCGGCCGACAACCCCAATGGTGCGATGCCCACCACATCGATGGTTGGGTCGAATCGCTTGGTGAAACCAACATCAACAACCTCATCCTGCTGTGTCGCAGGCACCACACCCTCATTCACAACAGCGAGTGGACAATCAACCGCACCGCCGACGGCGGCTTCGAATTCACCCACCCTGCACGCAGGCCCTGAGATACGGGATGTCGCCCTCCTCGCCCCTACCCCGGCGCGCTCGCAGCGACGATATCGACCACCCGCCAGGTCACATCAGATCGCGTGAAACCGTTGCGTCTCCGCCCGTACTTCGAGTTGTCGCGGACACGGACGATTGTGGCAAGGTCGATCCCGGTGATGTGATCGCCATCCCCTACAGCGATGTCGGCTGGACGCCGCTGTTTGCCCGGGCGCGGTCGTTGCAGCCGCCGGCGGGATGTTGTCGCACAGCAGCATCGTCGCCCGTGAGTACCGAATCCCCTGTGTCGTCTCTGTCGCCGGAGCTATGCAGCTGAGGGACGGCGCGACCGTATCGGTCGACGGTTATGCCCGCACGGTGGTGGCTGAAGAGCCCTGAGCTCGGGCTCGCCACTCGAATCCGGCTGGTACCGTCCTCTCATGTCTGGCCACATCCGCCTCGGGACACTCAATGTGTGGGCGTTGCCGTTGATTTCCCCATACGTCGAGGAACGGATGAAGGCAATCGTGCAAAGAGCGCAGCAGCTCGATCTCGATGTTCTGGCGCTGCAGGAGGTTTGGTCGAGGCGCGCCGCACTGGCGCTGGTCGAATTCGGAGCTGAATCTGGCTATCGACCGCTTTGGGCGGCCGGCCGCTTCTCAGGGGGTCTTATGGCGCTCTCCCGGCTGGAAACCAAGTCGGCTGCATTCCATGAGTTTGCTGTCCGCGGCCTACCGCAACGGATCCAGCACGGCGATTACTACGGACGAAAAGGCTATGCCTTGGCAAGATTGGAGAGCAACGGCGGGCCCTTCTGGTTGTTGGTCACGCATCTGCACGCTCGATATGCGGGGCCGGGACAGCATGATGAGTATCTTGGGATTCGGGCTGCGCAGATTGCGGAACTGGCTGATTGCATTGCCGGATTGGAGCCCCCGCTGATCGCCGTTGGGGACTTCAATACTCGTGAAGGCGAGCCAGAGCATGAATGCCTCCTCGGGCTGACAGGTTTGATGGACGCCGCCGCGGTCCTGGACAAGCGGCAGCCAACAGTCTTGGCCACGAACCCGTTTGTCGGTGCCGGTCATCTCCCCCAAGAGCGGATCGACTATGTCTTTGTCGACGGAGCGCTAGTAGTCACCGAGATAAGACGCGAGTTTGATCAGCCGCTCGAGATCGACAGCCGGACGATTGCCTTTTCTGACCACGCCGGCCTGGTCGCAACGGTTGCAGTCGAGGGCGGCCCGGCCCAACAACATCGCGTCGAACTGGAAGTGGCGGAGCGTCTGAATCGGCTGATAGTGAGGGGACAACGCGAAGCTCTGGGGCGGCGTACCAGGCATCGGCTCACGGCAGCGGGGCTACTTGCGGGCGCCGGTCTGGGTCGTCGCCTTGGGGCGCGCGGCCTGGCGGTTGGGCTTCTTGGAGCCGCTATTGGTGAAACGCTGCTGGCCGAGCGCTTCGTAGCAGAAGAGTTGCGAGGATTCGAACACGCCCGAGCCGTCCTTGACAGACTGGCCGGCTAGGTCGGTCGCGTCCTCATGCGCCTTCCTTCATGTAGTCGTACTTGAGCCAACCCCACTTGCGGACGTACTTGTGGATATAGCCGATGTGGCTCTGCTCTATCGCTTCGTGAAACTCTCTCGTCTGCAACTGGCCGGAACGGCGCAGCTCCCAGTATTCGCGCAATTCGTCGCCGCTGACGACCCAGCGGAAGAAGTTGACCCCCAGGGCGTAGAAGACCAGATCCCACTCCTGCCAGGCTGCGAACCAGAACGGGAGCAGCAGTATCCAGCCCGCGTGGTGTGCGAGTAGCACGTCTTTGAAGATGAACAGTCCGATTGCATAGCCGAGGAGGATCGTCGCCGGTATCGAGAGTGGGGCAAGGATCAACAGTGATCCCAAAATCGTAGAGGTACCCCGTCCACCCTTGAAGCCGTAGTAGATCGGCAGGTTGTGGCCGGCGGTGACGGCGACGCCGTAAATGACGTCATAGGGCTGATCCGGAATGGCGAAGTGCAGAATGCCCACCGGTATCGCCGCCTTGAGAATGTCGAACGTTCCGGTCAGACACCCCCAGCGGGTTCCTGCGGTATCTCGGATGGTCGTGGCGCTCACATTGTCGGTGACGAAGCCAACTTCGTCTTCACCCCAGGTGAGTGAGGTCGACCCGAGATCGGCTTCCGGAATGATTCGCCGCGCCACGATGCGCGCGAAAGATATCGACCCGATCAGATATCCGGCTATCGCAGCGCTGATGGCGGCAACTGGGTTCAAGCTGCTTGACCTCCCTGGACACTGTCACGGTAGCCTCCAACGGGGATATCGCCTGGTGGTAGCGGGCTGACAGGTATTGCGCCTCCAGATGCTGCAGACTCAACCATCGCCTTCGCCGATCGGCCGCTGACATGCATCGCTCGCCCCCGTGCCGGACAATGCGACGGGGTGGGCCTCGCCAAATCAGTGGACACGAAACGGGAGTCCGCGGTGTCTTAGTTGGTAGGGGAAGAGAAGAGCACGGTGCCGTGGCCAGATGTCTCACCAAATCGAATGATCGAGTGCGGGCTGAGATGCCAAGCACCAGAAGCGTCGGTTAGCTGAAAGCAGGAACGATGACAGATCTCACCTACCGACCGGAGGAGGTCGATGATGGCCAGCTCAAACAGGCGAACAACCGAGTCCGTTTCCTAACGACCACGGTGATCGTCTTGGTCGTAGCCCTGATGAGCCTGGGTGCCTGGGCCGTCTATGACCAGACCACTGCTCCCGAGGAGGTTCCCGAGGAAATCCGGGCCCTGATTGACGACTACCTAGGCGCATTCAACGACTACAACGGGGAGGCGCTTCTGAAACTTGTCACAGCCGACTATGCGCTGGACATGGCGAGCCACCCGATCTCGCTCGTCCAGCATGAGGCAGAAACGGTTGAGATGATGAAGGATATGAAGTCGCGCGAATGGCAGGAGACCCAGATCGGCGAGCCCATCATGATCGGTGATAGCCCGTGGTTCGTATCAGTGGCCGAGCGCCACACCGCCACATCCGGCTACGGACCGAACGGCGCCAACGGGATTTCAACATTCACCATCGTCGATGACGATGGCAATCTGAAAGTTGCTAGACACACCTACGTCGGTAACAACTAGTCCGCCCCTGCCAGAGCGCCTCCCAAATCGAGTAGCGCATGGGCGAATAGATCGTGCGCATGCGACGCTGCTCTTCTTCGGAGCCAGATGTCCGATATCGGCACCACTGCGCGCGGGTTCCCGAACGTTCGCCGGTGTTGAGCACGGGACCACGATTACACAGTGCCGACAGCGTATGATTCGCTACAGATGTTCGGGGTGTTTGCCATGTTGAGGCATTGGAGCATTGCCTGCGAAACGGATCCGAGTTGGCATGGTGTTGGGGCTGATCATGAACGCTAGGTTCGGATGATGGCGTTCGCGGCTGCCGATGCCCATGGACCCTGTAGGGAAGGTGCGGAGGGTTCCCGGTTGCATCGGGTGTTCGCCCAGGGCCTGTTGATTGCCGGAGTGATCTTGTCCGGCTGCGGTGCGAACTCCGGAGTCGATGTGTCCGGCCCTGAGGACGGGTTTGATACGGAGCTCGAGTCATCGACTGGGGGGTCGAGTCGGGCAGAGGTACCGGGGTGGTCGGGTGATTGGGCGCAAGGGGGGCCGGGCGATTGGCCCGGATACATCCCCGCAGACATACCACGGCTGGAAGGCGAGATTGCGTCCCTCTGGGAGGTTCCCGAATCCCACATCCGGATGGGGTATCGCGATCTATCTCTCGACAAGGTGCAGGATTATCTCGATCTACTCGAGAGTCTGGGCTTCTCGTTGGAATACCGGGTCTTCGTTCGAGAGGGGTTCCCCGACAGATCCGAAGAAAGGATGGCACAGGGCGACTACGACGACGTCGTCGTCACCAAGGGTGAATACCAGTTGGGGATAAGCTATGACGCCGATCCCACGCTTGACGTCTATACATCAGGCTTTCGTGAAGAAGCCATCGCCGCTGTTGCGGAGGCCAATAGGAAGGAGTGGCCGAGCGCCATACCTGCTTCCGTGCCGGAGATCCCGGACTGCGATCTGCAACGTGCAGATCCGGGAGAGTTCTCAAGCTTCGACCTCAGCTGTGTGAAACAGACTGACCACGTTGAGGCTGACTACCTGCTGCTGCTCGAGAGCGCAGGATTCGAGAAGAGGGACCGAGCGGTTCTCGGGGACGTCGTCTTGGAACAGGTTGTGTATGAGAACGCCGAGGCGATTATCTACCCGCTTTTCGACTCGGCCTCTTCCCATCTCAACCTAGTTGTCTATGTGAAAGACCAGTCAGCACCACCTCCAGACGACTCGCCCGGAGGGCCGGTCTATGTGCAATTGTCTAGCCAGTGGCCGGAAGGTCTTGAAGGGTTGGTGCCGGAGCCGGCCAACTGCGAAATCACATCCGCCAGCGAGTACGGCGAGACCCACAGCGTCAGCTGCGTCCCATCTTCAGTCAGTGTCGCTGCCGACTACTTGGCGCTCCTCCTAGAAGCCGGATTCGAGGAGATGTACGAGCCCAGCGACCTCGGGAACGGGAGCTTTGCCGCGGGGATGATGTCTTCCGCCGTTCAAGTGACGGTGTTTTTCGATTCGACATTCAACACCATGGATATCAACGTCTTCGCCAACAACCCCTAATCCGGCGGGGCCAGGCGATCACCACGCAACGGAATTGCCGGTTCGGCTCGGAGCGGGATGCGCGCGATTGCCCGAAAACCCGCGTGACCTGGGCGATTGCGGCACTGTGATTTCTCATGGAATAGACCGGAACGCACGTACCAACGCCCGACGGGCAGGCAACCCGCCCGTGCCGCCTCATCGGTTTCTCTCTTTGGGATGCGTGATGTAGAAGTCGAGGGCTGCTTCGCCGTAGTGGACGGGCGCATCGGAACCGCACCCAATCTCCGCGGAAACCCCTGGGTAGCAGTGGTTGCCCAGGAACCCGCCACTCCAACAGAACTCGCGGAACTCGAACACGGTGTCCCGTGGGCTGGTTCATCGAGTCCAGCGATATGCGGGCTCGTCGGCAAGGACCTCAGTCTCGGTCATATTCCAGGCGTTCACCACCAAGTCCGGCTGAGCGAGCGCACTGTCGAAGGAAACCATTGTGTAGCTTCGACCGTGAGCCAGGAAGATGTCGACCTCCGAACTGCGGGACCGCTTCCCTCCGAAGTCCGGGCTTCGGCCGATTGTTGTTGGTCTTGCCGGTTTTGCCGGGGCGTTGGTGTACAGCAAACAGTTGCTTGCGCAGCGGCAGGCCGTCATCAAGCGGTGGACCGACGACGACAAACCTGCGACGTTGGCCGCATCGCTGGGGATTGGGTTCGGGCTGGCGGCAGGCGGACGCGCCATCGGCCGGGCGTTCCTTTCCTCACGGCGTGGCATGGTTTCTTACTTTGGAGAGACCGGCTCGCACGCCCTGTTCGGCCGTGCTGCCAACAGTGCAGTGTGGGCAGCGGGGACCGCCGCCTTCTACTCGACGGGCGTCTCCTACATAGCCCGCACGAACGAGAAGATCGAGCCGGCGTATTCGAACCCACCTGATAATCCTTATGCCTCCGGCGGGCCGAATAGCATTTCGCCATTTGAAGAGTTGGGCTTGCAGGGGCGGCGCTTTGTGACCGATGTTGTGACCCCGGACCTGATCGAGGCGACTCTCGGCGAGAAGGCCAAGGCCCATCCGATCAGGGCATTCGTCGGTGTCAACAGCGATCCGCTTTATCCGTCGGGTCGATCCGAGATGATGTTGGATGAGTTGGAACGTCTTGGGGCCTTCGATCGGTCCTACCTGCTTCTGGTCTCTCCGACCGGAACTGGCTGGGTGGATCAGGCGATGATTGAAGCAGCCGAGCTGTACACCCGCGGCGACATCGCAACGGCATGCATCCAGTACGGCCGTGGACCGTCGTTCCTCGAGGTGCAGAAGGTCCCCCTGGGCCGTTCCCAGTTCCGTG
>CAMYKI010000077.1 GCA_947258985.1 uncultured Acidimicrobiaceae bacterium | reverse complement strand
CTGTTCACCGACGACGACGGCTCCATCTTCGAAGACAACATCGACAAACTGGCAACAGCAGGCGTCACCAAAGGCTGCAACCCACCAACCAACGACAACTTCTGCCCCAACGACAACGTCACCAGAGGACAGATGGCGGCATTCCTGAGAAGAGCCCTCGGCTAGACAACGGCGGGGAGGCCGTTGGCGCTCCGGCGCAGCGGCCTTCCCGCTCCCAGCCGGGGCGTGACCTGATTGCATGCTTCGCCGCAAGTGAGGCGGTATCGTTGCCGCATGGCCACTCTCGTGCTCACTGTGATAGGCGATGACCACGCCGGCTTGGTGCGCGCCCTGTCTGGCGTGATCGCAGACCACGGCGGCAACTGGGAAACGAGCCGCATGGCCCACCTTGCCGGCAAGTTCGCCGGCATCGTGCTCGTGACCGTTGGCGACGACTCGGTCGCGGCACTCGTCGAGGATCTCGGACCACTCGCGGAACAGGGGTTGCTCGACATCACCGCCGAGGTTTCGGCGCCGGCCACTCCAAGTGGAGGTACGAGCCTCGTTCTCGAACTGGTCGGCCTGGACCAGCCCGGCATTGTGCGCCAGATATCCGATGCGCTGGCAACGCGGGATGTCAACATCGAGGAATTGGTGACCGAGACCGTGGCTGCCCCGATGGACGGCGGGACGCTGTTCAAGGCACGAGCGTCGCTGGTTCTCCCGGATGGCCTGTCGTCCGATGCGCTGACCGATGTGCTCGAGGAGCTGGCCGTTCAGTTGATGGTCGACATCGAGCTCGACTAGGCCGGCTAGAGCAGGCGCTCTGAGCGCGCCACATGCAGGATTCCGTGCAGCGCCCCGCAGGTGGATGGCGGCTACGGGGCTCGGGCTCGAGCGGGTTGTCCGCTGGTCGTGTACAGGTGTCCAAAAGGGCTGGTGAAGACGAAGTCGCCATTAGCTGCGGACCGGTACGTCCACCCGAAGGTGTGACGGACCACGTGGTGATGGCGGCACATCGGCCCGAGGTCGGCAGTACAGGTGACGTGGTATTCGTTCCAGGGCTGGCGGTGGTCGATATCGCAGTCGACAGAAGGCATCCGGCAACCAGGGTGGATGCAGGTCGGGTGCAGCATTTCGGCTTTGCGCCGCTGCGACATTGTGGGGCGGCGTCGGGTTATGCCCCCGTCTATGGGTTGCCTGGTGTCGGGGTCGATCAGCATCCAGCGCTGCCGCAGCTGCTCCTCGCTTTCCGCGACCTGGCGGGCAATGTCGGCCATGACCGGCCCAAACCCATTCAGGTCGGCGGATTCGTCGGACTGGCCGGTGAGGGTTTCTCCGGTGACCCTGATGTCGAGGTTGCCGAAGTCGGCCCGGGTCACCTTCTTCCCCTTGTAGCGCCTCCGCAGCAGGTCGAGGTAGATGTCCGCCCGTAGTTGATCCATGGTGCGATCGTCGCCCAGGTTCTTCAGTTTCCGGGCTTCTTTGTGAATCCAACGACTGATCGAAGTGGCGATGTGAGGCGGTAGGTCGAGACCGAGCAGGTCTGCGGTGCCGGAACACGTCGGGCGTAGCTCGAGACGACGATCGGCAACCGATCGCTCGTAGCGCTTCCTGGCAGCCTCCGGGTCGGCGTCAACGCACAGCTTGGCGATCCGGCGGCGAAGTTGGCCTGTGGTCAGGCCAGAGGCCTCCGGCAGGAGGGTATCCAGGGCCGCCTCAGCTATCGCATCGGTCACGTGGAGAGTCTCGTCTACCAGGACACGAGCCCGGGGCATGTCAATCCGGCCAAACAGCAGGGCCTCAAACACAGCAGGACGGTGTCTGAGCAGCTCGACCGAGAACCCGGCCTGCGACTCAGCGGTCCTCCGCGTCAGACACAGCGCCGCTCCGATCTCGCAGGCGGCACCCTTGACTGCGTCGTTGAAGTCGAACGAGTCCTCCCGGCACCCGGCTTGATAGCGCTGGACGATCTTGTCGATAGTCCACGCTCTGCCGGCTTGGTAGTGCGATACCTGGCGATCCTGCGCCTGCAATACGTTGACCAACTCATAATCCGACAACCGATCCCAATCGAGCGAATCCAGCACCCGGGCCAGCTCCGGACCGGGTGGGATCTCACCTAGATTCTCGGGAACCATCGTATCGAACATATGTTCGATAGTACCAAGCGCCAAGGACACAAACTAGAGGCCCGAATCGGCGGGATGGTCATGGGCGACGAAGGTTGTCGTTGGGTGTTCCCGCACATCATGTGCCGATCCCGAGCGGTCGGCGAAGTGCTCGTTCCTGCACCGCATCTGTTGATCGGTGTGGACTCGGCGACAGCCGATGGAACGCTACGACTCGGGAGTTCACAAGAGTCCGCGGAGGACGCGATAGCGGCCGCGCTCGAGGGCCTCGACGGCGAACACAGCCATCGGGTGGCGGCCATCTCGTCGATCCGTGGCCAGCAGGGTGCCTTCGCCCAGCCCGGTGCGCTCGACCACCGTTGTCAGCTCGTCAGCGGAGAGCTGAGCGGTGCCGAGGTCCTCCGTCCTCGCCTCCACGACATCATCGCTCACACCGTCAGTACGTTTGTCCAGCGGGCAGGTTTGACAATATGCTGTCATTATGACAATATATTGTCATACTCAAAGGAGAGATTCATGGACAAGGCAGTACACGTTGGCATCTACAACACCTGGGCCGACTGGGAGGCGGGCTACGTACTCGCCCATCTCGGCTCGGGTGACTGGCAAGCCTCCGGGCAACGCTATCGAGTCGTCCTTGTCGGCGAGTCGCCAGACCCTGTAGTCACCAAAGCCGGAATCACACTGACCCCCGACCTGGGGTTGGATGAGCTCGAGCCGGAGGACAGCTGCATGCTGATCCTCCCCGGTGCAGACACCTGGCTCACCGGTGAGAACATGGCGTTTGTGGCTACCGCCGCTCGCTTTCTCGAGGCCGACGTACCGGTCGCGGCGATCTGCGGAGCGACGACAGGTCTGGCCCGGGCGGGACTTCTAAACGACGTTGCGCACACATCGAATGCGCCGCAGCTTCTCGAATCAGAGGCGTACTCGGGAGCCGACCGCTACTCATTCGAGCCAGCGGTGACCGACCGCAACCTGATCACCGCTTCCGGTATCGCTCCGGTCGAGTTCGCCAAGGAGATCTTCGACCGGCTCGGCTTCTACGATTCCAAGACGCTCGATAACTGGTATCTGATGTACGGAAAGCAGGATGCCGCCGGTTTCTTCGGACTGATGGAGGGAGCAGCAGTTGGCTAACGACTCAGCACTTGGCGGCGAGATGACACTCGCCATCTTCAAGCTGAACGGACAGATGCTCGGGGCGGGCGAGGCAATTGCTCGTCCCGTCGGCATCACGGTGGCCCGGTGGCAGGTGCTTGGTGCAGTCTTACGCGAACCGCTCACGGTGTCCGGGATCGGCCGGCAGATGGGAATCACACGTCAGGCCGTGCAGCGCATCGCGAATCGCCTTGTGGACGAGGGCATGTTGGAGAGCTCACCGAATCCGGCCCACAAGCGGTCTCCCCTGCTCACACCAACGACGGAGGGACGTGAGGCGATCGAGAGAATCGCACCCGAGCAGACCGCATTCTCCAACCGCATTATCAACGCCTTCGGGCGGGAGGAGATCGAGCACCTGATTGCCGAGCTCCACCGACTGTCAGCAGTGGTTGAGGAGACACGACCGTAGCCACGTACTCGACGCCCAGTTCCAGGGGGATCTGGCGTGGGTTGGTTGTTGGCCGCTGGTGGTGTATCGGTGGCCGTGGAGGCTGGTGAAGAGGAAGTCGCCTCGCCGCCGGCGAGGTTGGAGTTCGGCTCCGCCGAACTCTGCCGGATCAATGAATTGGCGTAGCGGCGGTTTCTGTCCGTCGCCGCCCAGGCCACCTCTACCTGGAAGGATATGGCGGGAAGATGGCGGCACGGACGCTGAGGGTGTGCGGCGACAGTCACCAGCATCTCTCTTGACCTCAGCGCCGAGCCGCAGACGACTCGAGCATCTCGGCGAGGCTCTCGACAAGCCACGCGAATGACTCGTCCAGGTCTACATCGAGCCCGAATCCGCCCATGTTCTCGAGTGACACAAACCCGTGGAGCGCGGCCCGGAGCGTCCGAGCGGCATGGATTGCCTCATTCTCGTCGAGGTCGTATCCGCGAAGGATCGCAATGACCGGTTCCACTGGGCGCATGGAGGCCTCTGCGTACTCCTCGTCTTCAGGCCGCGCCTGCGCCGACAGCTCGTAGAGGCCAGGATGGGTCGCAGCGTAGGCACGGACCTCGTTCGCGATGGCACGTAGCGCGGCGCGTCCCGAACGACCCATCGCCGCCGCCCCGAGCCTACGGCCGAGGTCCTCGACAGCCCGCAAAGCAACGTCGCGGCGAAGGGATTCCAATCCCGCGACGTGGTTGTAGAGAGATGGCGGCTTGATTCCCAGCTCCCGGGCTACCTCACTCAGAGTGAGTGCCGACACCCCCCTGGCTTCGACGACGGCGGTGGCAGCGTCGACAACTGCCTGTCCGCTGAGCCCTCTGCGCCCGGTCACGGCAAGGGTTCAGCGAGGAAGTCCGCGATCGCTGGAATGACCAGGCCGGGGAACTCGACGTGCGGATAGTGGCCGGCTTCCGGGACCACGAGCACGTTGCCCCCGGTTTGAGTCGCAATCGATGAGCCCTCCGCCGCGGGGTCTTTGAAGTGGGAATCGGCGCCGCCCATTACGACAAGCGTCGGGACGTCTACCCGAGAGATGCGCGCTGTCAGGCCGTTGCGGTGGGCAGTCAAGGTCTCCCGTACCGCCCGGCGCCGGCGCGGATCGTCCATCATCGCTGCCAGTGCGGTGGCCTGCTCATCGAGGTCGGCCGGCGGTGCGGCTGGATGCCACTTGCGAAACTGGCTTGCCCACAACTTCCCCGCAAACGGGCCGCGCAACATCAAGCCGAGAGGGATGCTCTGCCAGACCGGTGCCGCCTCGAGGTGAGCGCTGATCAATACCAGCCTATCTATCAGATCGGGACGGTCCGAGGCCGCCCAGAGCGCTGCCGCCGGTGCAAACGATGTTGCAACCACGGTGGCCGGACCCGCATCGAGGTGGTCAAGCAGGGCGACCAGATCGGCCGCCGTCGCAGCCATTCCGTAGTCCGGCCAGTCAGCCGACGAATCGCCGTGCCCCCGCAGGTCCGCGGTCACCACACGGGCGCCGCCCGCCGCGAGATCAGGGGCCATGAATCTGTACTCATCACGGACGTCACCGGCGCCGGGAAGCATCACCACCAGCCGACCGTCTCCGCCGCTGTCATCGAAGGCGATCGTGCCTCCGGCCACGTCGAGCTGCTTTGTCGCCATGCCTGTATCCTCTCGTTAGCGAATAGGTTTAGTTTATAAACTAAAGGCATTAGCTAGGTCTGTCAAAGGGACTATCAGACTGACCGGATGTGCTCCCGCTCTGATTGACCCCCGCAACAATCCATGGGATTGGGTTGCGCTGCTGTCGGTCACGGCCGGTTAGCGAACCACGTATTTCACTACCCGATCTCCCCGAGACTCGTCCACCGCCTGGAACTCATGAATCCCTACTTGCCGCGGCCCGGGGTCGACAAGCGCTCTCACCGCAAGTGGCTCAGTTGCCTTGGTCTCTGGGGGCGTGGTCGTCTCAGCGTTGGTGTCGCCGCCGGACTCGCCGCAAGCCGCGAGGGCCAGTGAAAGCAGGGTGAACAGAGCGAGTCATAGATCGCAGCGTGGCCGCATCTTGGAACGCCCTCTCCCCTACCCCGCTGCCATCCGGCGCAGCACCATGTGCAAGATGCCACCGTTCCGGAGGTACTCGATCTCGACCGGAGTATCCGCCCGACATTGCGCCATGAACTCCACTACGGAGCCGTCGCTTTTCGTCGCGGCTACGTGCACCAGCTGACGGGGCTGCAACGAGTCGTCGATGTCGATGGCAAAGGTTTCGGTGCCGTCGAGCCCCAGAGTGTCGGCGTTCTCGCCTTCGGGGAAGGTCAGAGGCAACACGCCCATCATCACCAGGTTGGAACGGTGGATGCGCTCGTAGCTGGCGGCGATGACTGCCTTGACTCCCAACTCGAAGGTGCCCTTGGCGGCCCAGTCTCGGGATGAACCCATGCCGTAGTCGACGCCGGCAAGCACGACCAGCGGAACACCGGCAGCCTTGTAGTTGAGGCTGGCCTCGTACACCGATTTGACCTCACCGTCAGTGAAATCGGTGGTGAACCCGCCCTCGGTACCGGGAGCGATCTGGTTGCGGATACGCACATTGGCGAAGGTGCCCCTGGTCATCACCCGATCGTTGCCCCGCCTCGACCCGTAGCTGTTGAACAGCCGCCGCTCCACACCGTTCTCGATGAGGTACTTGCCTGCCGGCGTGTCCGGGGCAATTGCCCCGGCCGGGCTGATGTGATCGGTGGTGACCGAATCTCCCAGCTTGAGCAGCACCCGGGCACCGGTGATCGGAGCAATCGGCGAAACCTCAGAACCGAGATCTTTGAAGAACGGTGGCTCCTGCACGTAGGTACTCGCCGGATTCCAGCCGTACAGTGGCTCGTCACTCGACGGCACGTCTTGCCACTCCGTTGACCCGGTGAACACGAATGCGTACTCGTCGTTGAACTGATCGCTGGTGACACTGCGACTGACGAGTTCGTCGATCTCGGCCTGGCTCGGCCAGATGTCGGCGAGGAATACGCCGTTACCTTCGGCATCCTGCCCGATGGGCTCTGTCGTCAGGTCGATGTCCACCGTTCCGGCGATCGCATACGCCACGACGAGCGGCGGCGAGGCCAGGTAGTTGGCCCGGATGTCCTGAGAGATGCGACCCTCGAAGTTACGATTGCCCGACAGCACCGATGCCACGACGAGGTCGTGGGTGTTGATGGCGGCACTGATCGTTTCGGGAAGCGGGCCCGAGTTTCCGATACAGGTGGTGCATCCGTAGCCGACCAGATAGAAGCCGAGAGCCTCCAGGTCATCCATCAGGCCGGCCTGGTTCAGATACTCGGTGACGACCTTGGAACCCGGCGCCAGCGAGGTTTTGACCCAGGGCTTGCGCTCGAGCCCCAATGCCCGCGCCTTCCTAGCCACCAGGCCGGCACCCACCATCACGTCGGGATTTGAGGTGTTGGTGCAGCTCGTAATGGCCGCGATCACTACGTCGGCGTCCTCGAGCTCGAAGCTGTCGCCGTCGTACTCCACCGGTACCGGCGCCGATGCCGCCGCCCCCTCCTTGCGGAGTCCATCGACATCGCTCCCCCACTGGGTCTTCATGGCGCCGAGGTCGATGCGGTCCTGGGGCCGCTTGGGCCCGGCCAGCGATGCCGTCACCGTAGACATGTCCAGCTCCAGACTGGAGCTGTAGACGATCTCACGGGAGTCGTCCCGCCACAGCCCTTGCATCTTGCAATACTCTTCGACAGTCTCGATGAGCATCTCGTTCCGATCCGACAGCCGGAGATAGGCGGTGGTCTGCTCGTCAACCGGGAAGAAACCCATGGTGGCGCCGTACTCGGGCGCCATGTTGGCGATAGTGGCTCGGTTGGCAAGGGGCATATCGGCGAGGCCCGGGCCATGGAATTCGACAAACTTGCCAACGACCCCATGTTCCCGCAGCATCTCGACCACCCGCAGCACCAGATCGGTCGCAGTAACCCCGTCGTTGAGTTTGCCGGTGAGCTTGAAGCCGACAACCTCGGGAAGAAGCATGTAGATGGGCTGGCCGACCATGGCGGCCTCGGCCTCAATGCCGCCGACGCCCCACCCGAGCACGCCCAGTCCGTTGATCATCGTCGTGTGCGAATCGGTACCCACGAGCGAGTCTGGATAGAGGGCGCCGCGGCTGTCCCACACCACCTTGGCCAGGTACTCGAGATTCACCTGGTGGACGATCCCGGTGGCGGGCGGGACGACCCGGAAATCGTCGAAGGCCGATTGGCCCCATTTCAGAAACTCGTACCGTTCGTGGTTGCGTTCGAACTCCAACTCGCTGTTGATCTGCAGCGCCATACCCGAGTTGAACGCATCAACCTGCACGGAGTGGTCGATCACCAGGTCGGCGGGGATCTGCGGGTTGACCTTGTCGGCAGAATGGGGATCGCCGGTCATGCGGACTATGGCGGCTCGCATGGCTGCCAGATCGACAACGGCGGGCACCCCGGTGAAATCCTGGAGCACGACCCGAGCCGGTTTGAACGCGATCTCAGTCTCTTCGACCTTGGTGGCGTCGTATTGGGCGAGGGCTTTGACGTCCTCGTCGGTCACGGCAACGCCGTCGTGCTCGCGGAGCGCTGCTTCGAGCAGGATCTTTATGGAGTACGGCAGGCTGTCGATATCCCCCATGTCCCGCAGCGCATCGAGCCGGTACACGGTACGGAAGCCCCTCGGGGTACTGATGGTGTCCCGGGCTCCGAACGGGTCGTTGCTGCTCATAGCGTGTCCTCTCCTGGAATCCTCTGTCCTCTAGGTTCAACCAGGATACCGACGCCTGCCAGCCCCCATCCGCCGGAAAGGCCAGCCAGTGCTACCGGGAAACGAAAGATCGACGCTTTTTACCCACCCGTTCCGGCGTATCTGGCGGCGACTATCGGCCGCCAGATACGCAAGAACCGGTTGGGGGCTCTAGACACACAACCCGTCGTCTGTCACTCCGCGCCCACAGATCGAGGTCGCCTCAACGCTCATCAGCGAAAAGCCCTCTACCCCAGCGGTGGGCTGGCCAAAGATGTGCAGCCGCAGGCCAAGCTGGGCATCGTCGGCGAGACCGAGCACGTCAACGGTGATCTCACCGAGGTCACCGACGCTCGGTGCCCCGGAGATCGTGTACCGGAAGCCGCCCTCGTCGCTGCGGAAGCTCTCGGCAACGATGTCACCCAATTCGACCATGGTCTCGGCTTCGGGAATTTCGCCTAGAGCCTGCACGACGGAAGACGTGATGTCATCAACCGCCCCGAGATAACCGAGAAAGCGAGAGTTGACCCAACCGACTACGCCGTCGGCCGCGACCTCGTTCCAAATGGAGCTTTGCAGCAGCCGGTGCCGGCCGGTAGCAATCACGTCGTCTGCCATCGGGGGCAGGGTGGTGACGATTTCGTAGCCGGTACCTGGACCCTCGCGCACGTTGAGCACGTCACCAAAATGCACGCCGACCACGGCGACCACATCTCCTTCGGCAGGGCCGATGTCGAATGCTTCACCCGGCAGTGTGGTCGTCGAGTCGCCGGCAGGGAGCGTCGTCGTGGGCGGTGTGCCGGAACCCAGTGCCTGCCATGCG
Source organism: uncultured Acidimicrobiaceae bacterium (assembly GCA_947258985.1). Classification (GTDB taxonomy): domain Bacteria; phylum Actinomycetota; class Acidimicrobiia; order Spongiisociales; family UBA5794; genus JAAETI01. Next base: position 1,508 of record CAMYKI010000077.1, on the reverse strand, counting down.
GCGATCCGGCCGCCCATCTCGGAATCCTCCCAGTCGGTGCGGCGCAACTCGGTACAGTCGCGCTGCAGCCAGTTCCAGAACGCGTCACAGTCGCCATCGAATGTGTAGGTGACGGTGTCAACGGTCGGGAACTGGAACGACACCGCCGACAACTGCGCCAGCAGATGCATGCTGGCCGTGCTGGCATTGGCGTTGGACATGCCCGGGTCCGAACGGAAGTCGACGAAGTCGAATTGAACATCGCCTCCATCCGCTCGGTAGGCCACGTACTGACCCGCATCTCCCTCCTCCACGGTGAATGCGAAGTACCCGGCGTCGAGTTCCTCATCCGTCGGGCCGGTCAGTTGCTCGATCATGGCGTCGCCGAAGTCATCGAGTTCGCCCGCCGCCAGCGCCCGGGGCCGCGGCACCAGGACGTCTTCCATACCGGGTCGGTCGCACCCGAAGAACACGTACCAGGTGCCGGGATCCCATTCCGCGAGCTCGTCGAAATCCTGTTGACAATCACCCGACGTGGTGACGGGAAGCAGGACTTGCGGGGGCTCGGTCGGAGGCACCGTCGTGGTCGGCGGCACGGTCGTGGTTAGACCTTCGACAGTGGTCGTGGTGGTCTCCGGTGACGCAATCGTTGTCGCCGGATCGCTTGGCTCATCGCCTCCACGGAGCAAGACCAGCGGCAGGCCAACCAGTAGCACTACGGCAACGGCGGCTGCAGCCCAAACCAGCATCGGGGGTCGTTGTCTTTGCGTGGGAACAGTCATGGCGATTGCCTCCTCGGGGAACTGGGGCGCGTCTGGCGCCATCTCCATCAGCCGGTATGTCAGTTCCCGAACGCGGGGATCGTGGCGATCTTCACTCATCGAGGTACTCCCTGAGTCGTGAGCGTGCCCTGGCGAGATGACGTTTCACCGATCCCTCTGAGATCTGGAGATACTGCGCCACCTCGGCGGCGCTGAGGTCCTCCCAGTAGGTGAGGACGACCGCGGCGCGTTGCTGCACACTCAACCGATCGACCGCAGCCAGCACATCGACGTCGACCTCATAGGGCCAACTCATGGCGGGAGACGCAGCTTTCATCTCCCGCAACCGGCGACGCAGCGTGCTGCGATGGTGCGAACGGGCATGGTTGAGGACCGATCGATAGAGATACGCCCGGTGGTTGCGAACTTGCGGCCAACCCTTGGCCCGGAACGATCGCAAGCAAGCGTCCGTCACCACATCTTGGGCATCGAACGGACCGACCAACCCGGTAGCGAATCGCACCAGGTCGTCGGCATGCTTGCGATAGATCTCTTCGTCAGTCATTACACCCATAAGACGTCACCGGCGACGTCCCAGGGTGACACGCTATTGGAAACTCTCCGGTTTAGTACCACTCGTAGTCGACGGGCACGGGCCCAACGATCGGCGCGAGCCTCCCAACGTCTCCGGAACACGACCAGGCTCCACCGTAGGAGCTGTAATCGTCGGGCGGCGTACCATCGCAAGACCACGACCACGGTTGCAGA
>CAMYKI010000076.1 GCA_947258985.1 uncultured Acidimicrobiaceae bacterium | reverse complement strand
ACTGCGCAGGTCGCCGCGTGGCCGACTGGCTCAGCGATAAGGGACATGATGTGCTCGAGGCGCGGGAACTCGGGCCGGACCCTGGTGATCGAGCACTGCTCGTTCGCGCCTTCGCGTTCTCGCCGGCCTGAGTGGGCGCCATCCGCACTCTCGACGCGTGAGCCACTGTCGGATTGAATCTCTCATCTCCAGATCAGGGTCCACCACCAACGCGGTCTTTCCCCACAGATCGTTAGCCGTCATCAACATCCCTCAAAGGACGCAAGGGCGGTGAGTCCGCCGCACTGAGGGACGCTATCCAGAGACGCGCCGAGCGACCAGACCCTAGGCGTCAACTTTGGCGCAGTCGGTCTCCAGACGCTTCCGGCATGCTCGTGGCCGCCTCAGTACTTGACCAGGTAATCCTTGGCTTCGAGACAAACGCTGAAGGCCTTCTTGAAGTTCTCTATCTGGTCGGCGGTTGCCTGCTGGGTCTGCTGCGTCTGTTGGTCGATCTGTTGGGTCACCTCGCCTTGAGCCCGCCTCCGAGCCCGGCGACCCGCTATCAGGCCGGCCGCCGCTCCGTAGGCGGCTCCCTTGCCGGCATCGCCGGCGATCGCGCCGATCAGCGCTCCCCCGGCGGCGCCGCCCACCGCGCCCCGGGCACCGGCACCCTCACCTGCCTGTTGGACCGCTTGCTTCTGCTGCGCGGCCTGGCTGGCCTGCTGGTTGGCCTGCTTCGAAAGCTCGAAGGGGTCGGTGCCGATGTTGCCGACCGCCCAGTTGTAACAGTCGGCCTCGTCCATGGATTGCTGACTGCTGTTTTGTCCCCGGTCGGGAAAGACATAGACATTCATCGCCGCCGCCAGGGTCTTCTGACCCGTTGGCGCGCCAACCCCCTGGGCGATGGCGGTCGAGGACACGAGCAGGGCCGACAGGAGTACCAGAAGAAAGATCGATCTCATCACTATTTCCCTCATGTTTCTTGGTATCGGTCGTTAGTTGACGGGCTCGTGTGGTGTGCAGGCGCCAAGAACGGTCAGGATCTCGCCCTCGAGAACGATCGCCATCGATGCAACGCCCGTATCCTGGGCCACGATCAAGCTGAATGCGCGACCTCCCTCGTGGCCTTGAATGACTAGGGAATGGTCGATCCGGTCAACGATAGTGATTGGCGTCGAGCGACGGTCCCCGCTGGCGGCGGTCGAGTTGAGCCGTTTGTTCTTTAAGTCGATCTCGACGAAAGGCGGCATGTTCCACTGCCATAGGGGACCCGCGGCGCAAGTGCCGTCCGCCAGACACTGTGTCGCGATCATCGACGAGCACAGCAGATCGTCCGCTCCCGTGATGTCGTCAGCCGCGACCACGCCACCGGCGAGCAGCATCCCCAGGCCGAAAAGAACGAGCAGGAAGAGTCTCTTCATCTACATCCTCCTTCTTCGATTGCCCTCTTGACCCGGGCGAGGCCGTGGTTCCAGGGGGTGGAGCTCAGAACACCACGACCTCAAAGCCCTCTGAGACCTGCTGGTAGTACACCCCAGCGCAGACGTAGTGAACAACACCCTGCATCTTGATCGTTCCGCAATCGGCGGGCAGGGCGGTGACGACCGCGCCGATCGGAGGCGCAACGACCTGATAGACGACCTGCCCACCGTTGTAGACCCGCGCGTAGTAGACGTCGTTCTGATGGTAGTAGGTCGTGTTCGAGACGACTACCGTGGTCGCGGCCGGCGGAGGCTTCGCGATCATGGTGCCGATGGCCACCCCGGCCGCCACTCCCGCCGCGACCTTCAACGCATCGTGATCCTCGTAGTACCCGCTGTTGCCATGGTAGACGGCTCCACCGTGGCTGCCGACGGCAGCCGCCCCTTGTTCACCGACGACCGCAGCACCGCGGTCACCGACCGCCGCCGCCCCCTGCTCGCCGACCGCCACGGCACCGCGCGATCCGCGGTAGACCTCCGCATCACTCCCGTGGTTCACCCGGTAGGCGGTGGAGTCCTGGACGTAGACGGGGCGGTCCACGTCGCGGTTGACGTCGATGTTCTGGTTGCTGATCCTCTGGTTGCTGATGCCCTCGTTGCGGATGCCCTCGTTGCGGATGCTCTCGTTGCCGATGCTCTGGTTGCTGATCCTCTGGTTGAGGCTGCGGGTGGCTCTTACGGAGGATCCGCCTTGGGCGACCACCTCGGTCCACGCAACGAGCAGGCCGGCAAGGGCCAGGGCGAAAGTGGCGTGTGTTGAAAGGGAAGATCGCCTCGTCATCGACTCCATCTCCTCAATCCTGGTCTGTGTGGTCGCCAACGGCCACCTCCTCGAGCTCGGCCAGCTCTTCGGGCGTGAGCCTCTCGACAAGGCCGATCCTCTCGTAGCCGTCCGGGATCTCGGCCTCGAACCGCGAGTCTTGTGGATCGACTCCCAGGTTCCAATCCGAGAACGTGATGGCCGAGCGCGTCTCTCCCGGCTCCTGCTTATAGACGATGGAGAGTCTGCAGGGAAGCGCGGGCTCGTCCTCGGCCACCCAGAGCTCCCAGTCCACGGCATCGTGTTGGAAGGCGAGGTGGTGACAGCCGCGTCCGTCGATCTCCTCGGAGCCGACCCAGCCACCCGTCGTATCGTCCGTCCAGAAGGCCTCATAGGGCGAGGAGTACAGCAGATCCGCCATCGGCATCGGCATCGCGTAGCGGATCGACATCTCGTCGAGCGCCTCGTCTATGGTCTCAGGCAGCTCCACCCGGGCCCACACCTCCTCCCGGCGGGAGACCAGGGTCACGGTTGACCCGTTGTACCAGACCTGCCCGTCCCGGTCGCCCGTCGCCGAGAACCACACGCCGTCGGGCCGGCGGATGGCGATCTGCCGCGAGACGTCTCGCACCACGGGCTCGGATCCCGGTCCAGGGCGGACGTGCTCTTCAGTGGTCGAGAAGGTGAAGCTGGCGGCGTTCGTCAAGGTGTCGCTCATTCTGCGTAGCTCGGCACGGCCTCTCTCCCGCGGATCGACGGGTGGCGTGCCACAACTCGTCACGAACGCCGCTGCCATCACCCCGCCGAGCGTGGCGAGACGACTCAATCGCTTGGTCTCGATGCTCATCTTCGATACCGTGACACGGACGCGCACTGTTCCCAGTTCAAGCTTTGCCGACGTGTCGCCGATGGACGGCTCTACAATCCCATCCCGGCGTGGATCTTCTTCCACTTGGCGCCGAGCTTGGTCAGGACGCTGTTGTGCTTGGACTCTCCTCAAAGTTCTTCCTCCTCTTGCCCGGTCCGCTTTGAGAGCGGTCTTGCTCACGACTCGATGCGCTCCCTGAATCGCAAGCGCCGTGCCAACCACGATCTGTCGGTCTTCTTCTCCGTCACAGGGGCGGCAGGAAGGCGCGCGGTTGTGTTTTGTAGGGCGTCGGAGACGGAGTCAGGTAGAGGTCGGTGGGTAGGCGGTCGCGACGGTTCAGCCGCAATATGCTGCACCTGCGCGCGGCTAGCTGCGCCTCGAGGGCGCTCGCCGTTCGGGGCGAAACCGCTAAGATTTTCGGCGATGAGTTACAGACCTCTCGTCTTCCTCGTGGTAGCGCTGGCCGCGGCAAGCGCACCTGCGGCAGCGGACCCCTGTTCGATTCCTGCCGGCTTGACGACTTCCCGCCCCGTGATCGAGCGCTGCTCGTTCGCGCCTTCGCGTTCTCGCCGGCCTGAGTGGGCGCCATCCGCACTAGATCGGCACTGGGGAGCCGAAGAGTCTCGCTTCAGGTCACCCTCGATCACGGTACTTGAAGCCTCGCCGACCCTGGTGTCAGCTCAGAACCGGATGGCCAACGAGGTGGTGAAGACGGTGTCGAGCTTCTCCTTGCGCTCCTGGACCGATCCCAGATCGAGCTTGACTCCGGCGCTCTCGACCGTCTCGAACAACTCGTCACCGCTGCCCGGAATGCCGTCGGGATCGACGATGACGACTTCTGCCACGACATCGATGCTCTCGAACGCCGGGAGGCTGTTGTAGAGCCACTGGAGGCTCACCCTGAGCGACAGACGCCGGGTCATCGGAACGGTCAGGGAGTTGGTCATGGCGGAGGAGTAGTCCGAGAAGTCGCCCAGGTTGAAATTGAACCTCCAGTCGTTGTGGTAGACGACGTTTCTTCCCCAGCGGTTCTCGTAGAGCCAGTTGAAACGGAGTCCGGCGAAGCGGTCGTCCTTCTCCGGGTCCGGGGTGACTTCTTCGCGGCGGGTCCAGCTCAGGCTGAAGCTGGTCTGGAACTTGAGGTCCTCGCGATGCCACCAGTTGTTGCCGATGCCAGCAAACGCCATCAGCCGTTTCGCGATGCCCGCATCGCGGTTCCGGTCCCAGCTCGCCCCGGCGTGCCAGCTGAGCTCTCCGGGCCGCAGGAGCGGTCGCTTCGCGATCGAGCGCTCAAAGCGAACCTCGGCATAGTATTTCTCGGTGTCGGGCTCGTTGTCGGGGTCCACCAGGGTGGTCGTCGCCGTCGGCGGCTGTGCGCCGGGCTCCCAGGAGAAGCCGGGGTCCACGATGCGGAAGCGGTCGTCCGCCGTGTTTGAACGCGTCCCGTCGAGCTTCAGCCGGAAGCCGGCGCGCTCGGTCCGCCACTCGAGCAGGCTGTGGAGACTGAGGGTCTCGGTCTCCGAGTTACCGCTGGTGGCGGAGACGCCGATGTCGGTCGTGTTGGACCAGCCCCTCGGCCGCTCGGCATCCGCCAGCTCCTGCTGAGCCTGCACGCCACTCCATGGAACCAGTAACGCCGCGCAGCAGCATACCCGTGCGGCGAGTGCCCTGGACAAACGCGACGTTCGATCCATCACCTCTTGACAGCAGGTGTCCCGAGCAGTGCCTTCCGTACACTGCCCTCACCGAAGTGCCTGTCTAGTTCCGAAACCGTGTTGTACAGAATCAACGCCACGATCAGCCAGATCTGAAGTGCCCAGAAATGTGGCCACGACACCTCGCTGACAAAGTGATCGATCGCGCCGAGACCACCATACTTTGACAGCAGCGGTACCAGCTCCTCGATGCACCGGAACACGAGCACCAGAACCGCGTAGATCGCCGTCTTCCACAAGACAGTAAAGACGAGGGGCAGGCCCGAGAGCCGGTTCAAGAAAGGCAGCTTGTCTGCTATGAGTGCGGCTTTCGCAACCGTGAGTGCGCCGACCGTTGCGACGGCTACGCCGGTTGGCGTGACTCCGTACCCTTTCAGCATCAGTGCCTTCGTAACGGCTACGATGTGGAAGGAGATAAAGAAGAAGATCGTCGGTACGATTGCCTCTTGCAGCTCGTGCTTGACGACTTGAGCGGTCTTTTTCATAAGCTCCTCACGGAAGTGGCACGGTCGGTCGCTGCCAAGTGCCTGGCAGCCCGCAAAGAACGTTGACCGAGAGACTCTGTGGATCGAGAACCGGGTCGGCGGCTCGCGGCCAATGCCGAGGTGGCGGTTGACGCAAACCTGGGAGGTCTACTGCGAGAACTTGTGCTCCCGCTTCGCCTCCTCCTTCATCGCTCCCTGATTCGAGACCGCGCTCACATGGCGCGAAGGGAACTCCTGAAACGTCGCCAGATGACGTTGGATGAGCCGCTTGGCCGGACCGAAGGCCCACATCTTATGCGCTAGGAAGTTGACGTAATTCCCCGACTCGGCCGCAGTTCTCTCGAAGGGATCCTGTCGCAGGTTGAAGAGTAATGCGCCGTTGAGCTTTTCCTTCGGACCAAACCATCCTTCGGGCTGGATGATGAAGTGCGCCTTCCAGTTCTCGTACCGCAGCGCCTGCAGCATCGTCCCTTCGTAGTAGACGATCTCCTGGCGCTTGGAGGGGCCGGCTCCGGTGATCAGGTCCAACTGGTTGTAGCCGTCGAGATGCACCTTGTAGCCCTCGTAGCCTTGCTTCAGCTTCGCGGGCAAGTCAGTGGGGCCGCCGGCAGCCGCGACGAGGGTGGGCAGCCAGTCCATGCTGTCGAAGATCTCGTTCGTGACCACGCCCTGGGGCACGTGTCCGGGCCAGCGGATGATCGCCGGCACCCTGAAACCGCCTTCCCAGGTCGTGCCCTTCTCACCGCGAAACGGCGTCATGCCGCCATCCGGCCAGGTGATGAGCTCGGGGCCGTTGTCCGAGGTGAAGAGAACAATCGTGTTGTCGGTGATGCCGAGCTCGTCCAGCTTGGCGAGCACGCTGCCCACGGTGTCGTCGAGCTCTTTGAGTGCGATCTGGCTCATGCCGAAGCCGTTCTCGCCGTACATGGCCTCGTACTCGGGGCTGAAGTGACTGAAGATGTGGGCACGGGCCGGAGCCATCCAGGTGAAGAACGGCTTGCCCTCTCGGACCGCTTTTTCGATGAATGCGGTGGTGTACTTCAGGACCTCGTTGTCGACGGTCTTCTGGCGCTCCGGCGGCAGCGGGCCGTCGTCCTCGATTCTCTGGGTACCCGGGCCCGTGGACCAGGAGTGCACGACATTGCGCGGCCTGAACTGCTCGCCTTCCGGCCCCTGCGGGAAGTCCGGATCTTCCGTGTACTCCATCGCGTTGAGGTGATAGAGCCAGCCCCAGTACTCGTCGAAGCCGTGCATCGTGGGCAGGGCCTCGTCGATGTCACCCAGGTGGTTCTTGCCGAACTGCCCGGTCGTATAGCCCATCTTCCTGAGGAGCTCGGCGATCGTCGGATCCTCGTCGCTCAGCCTGGCGGGATCACCCGGCAGCCCAACCGTGTGCAGGCCGGTGCGGACCGGGAACTGGCCGGTAATGAACGCCGAGCGGCCCGCCGTGCAGCTCGGTTGCGCATAGTAGTCGACGAAGCGCATGCCCTCGGCCGCCAGGCGGTCGAGGTTGGGAGTCTGGTTGCTCATGACCCCCTGGTGATAGACGCCCAGATCGGACCAGCCGACGTCGTCCGCCATGATCACCAGGATGTTCGGCTTTTCTTGTGCGGCCGCGGGGGCGGAGGCCAACGTGATCACGGTCGCAGCGACCAGGCTGGGAACCACCCACCCGTGTCGACTGATCGATCTTTGTCTGCTCATTCAGAATCCTCCTTTTTCTTGTTCCACGCCCGACTGGTCAGGAGCCAATCTCGCGTCTTGTCAGTCCTTGTGCTTGACCTGCTCGGCCCTCACCTTTTGTTCGGTCAATCCTCTTGGCACAAAGGACTCAGGGCTGCTGCATCTGACCCATGACTGGGGTCTTCACTGGCGCCGCGACTCCGTAGATGACGACGATGCCCGAACCGCCACCCTTGGTCGAGATGGGGCGCGGCGGGTCGCTTGAGACCACCCCTTCGATGACCTCCCAGTTGTTCGCGACCCAGGCGTTGCCGGCAGGGTCGATGACCACGTCGGTGACCATCTGGATGCTGCCGCTCTGGAAGACGTGAATGGCATCGCCGGTCTTGGTGCCCGCGGGATGCCCCTTCGTGTCGTCCCCGGCCATCAGCACCACGCCACGGCCCCAGAAGTTGCCGACCCAGACGTCGTCATTGCCGTCGATGGACACTCCCCAGGCCACGTTGATCGCGTTGTTGCCGGTAAAGCCCGTCGGGGCCGGCTGGGTGCCGTCGGGACGGATCATGTTCAACACGCCGGTGGTCATCTTGGGGTTCTTCGCGAGGACCGTCAGCATGTGCTTGAGGGCGATCTCGAAACCCTCCATGATGGACGTGCCGTCGGGAATCTTCGGCGGAGGAAAGTCCAGGGACTGGTTGCTCCCCACCCAGAGATTGCCTTTCGAGTCCACCGCGACACCGCGGGGGCTGATCCCGGCCCTGAAGGACTCGGCCTTGGATGGATCATCGGCGGGAAACCGCACCACCGTGTCGGATGCGGCGTTGCTGACCCAGACGCGGTTCTGCGCATCGATGGCGATGCCGAACGGCGATTTCAGATCTTTGACCTCTACAACCTTGCCATCCTTCACCCGTCCGCCGGGAAAGTGCAGCAGGCTGTTCTTGGTACCATCCGCGATCCAGACGTCGCCGTTCGCCGCGGTGCCAAGCCCCATCAGGTTGCCGATCTTGCCGGCCATGGGGAAGTCGGACTCCTTGCCGATCGAACGACCGTCGAAGTCCATCACCCCGATCGTTCCATTCAAGCCCCCGATCCAGACTTTGTCGAGCGCCATGCCGGTGCCCCAGCCGATCCCGTCGACGCCCATGCCGGTGAAGCCGGTGATCGGCGGTGATAGCGCGGTTCCGTCGGGAGCGAGCTTGACCGTGCCGCCACCGATGCCGTGAATCACACCGGACTGCGATCCCGCCATCCAGTTCTGACCGCTCCAGATGTTGCCGCTCGCATCGACTTGGAGCTTGCCGGGGCTGTACACGCCGCCGCCCGCAAACTTGAGCATGAGGGCGAAGTCGGGCGGCGTGTAGGCGAGGTATGGCACGAACGGGGCACTGCGCCGGGAGCCGTCCTCCGGCTGCGGGTAGGCCTTGTCAAACAGCCCGTAAAGCACCTCCGGATTGGCCCACGGGGCGCGTGCGATGCCGGCCATCGCCTCGAGGGTGTCTTTCGGCGTCGTTCCGCCGGCCGGGGTCGAGGCCTTGAAGAAGTCGGCGCGCCACGCGTCGTCGGCTACGGTGCCGATGGCGGTGATCATTGAGCCGAGGGTGTTGAGCCGTGCGAGCGTCGTGTTCTCGGTGCTGTTGATTGGATCGAGAAGCACCTTGCCCCAAGTGCCGGTCACCGGATCCACGAGGTTCGGCACATTGCCTGCGGCGATGCGCAATCCCAGCGGGTTGCCGCTGATGGCCGTGCCGTCGATAAACCGGGCGCTGGTAAAAACCGAGGCGACCGTGGTCAGCTCGTTGACCACGACGCTGCTGGGGTGGTCGGTGCCGAGCACGGACATCAGCGCCAGAGTGTCACTAGAGCCGCCTTTGGTAGTCAGGTAGAAGACATCGCCGCCCGCCTTGTGAGCACCCTTACGGATGGAGAAGCCACCACTCGAATCGGTCGAAGCAGTGGCCAGAGACTCGGGTGAATCCCTACTGGCTGTTTGCCAGAGGGTGACGGCGGCACCGGAGACCGGTTGGCCTCCGACCATCACCTTGCCTTTGATCTCGTGGGCGACGGCGATTTGGCTAACTGACATGACCGCCAGGACGAGTGTGGCTACGGCTGCTGAAACTCTCATTGTTCTCTCCTCCTTGACTCGAATCTCTCTGATCTCGTTATCGATCCCTGTCAGGGCTGCGCGCACACGAGTCCGCTCTACCCTAGAAATGAAACGCGTGCGCGATCTTCTTACCAGCGTCCTCGGTGTAATACACGGTGACCTTGGTACCGTGCTCGACAGCATGACCGGTGTCGACACTGGCGGTCTTGACCGCGTCACCCGCGGTGTCGGCAGCCTTCTCGATGCCATGCCCGGTCGCGTCAGCGGCCTTCTCGATGCCGTGTCCGCTGGCGTCGCTGGCTCTGAGGACGCCGTCCTTCGCTTCGTGAAAGACGTGCTCGGTGCCGTCCGCCGCCTTGATCGTTACCGTCTTGGCGGTGTGGTCGACCTTGGTGACCGTGCCCTCCACCGCGTGGACCGTTTTGTCCCCACAGATCTTGATGTCGCTGACGACCTCCTCGCTACCCTTCTTGGTGTAGTGGACGACGACGTGAGCCCCCTTTTTGCTGGCATCCGCCAATGCGGCGGCGGCGGCCTTGGTGCCCTTCTCGACGTCTTTGGCTCCGTGCACCGTTGTTTCCTCGGTGAACTTGGCCACCTTTTTGGTTCCGTCTTCGGTCTTCACGGCCACGGTCTTGGCGTCCGCGTCGACCTTGTCGACGGTTCCAGTAAAGACCTGGCTGACATCCTCGGCGTAACCGACTGACGACAAAGCCAAGACGGCTACTACTGTCAAAAGAAGTGCATTTCTCATCTTAAGAGCCCTTCTTGACCTGCTTGTGTAGCTTGTGGAACTCCTCCTGCATCATCCTGGCGTGGTCACACTCGAAAAAACCCACCTGGACCTCTTTGGTCTTGTCCACCTCGAGAGTCGCGTAGTCGACCGTAACCTTGCCATCCTGGACCTGGTCCTCGGCCAGCATCGCCCAGCCGAATTCATAGCCCTTGGAAACGAGCTTGACCGTGCAACCGCGGCTGAGCCGGATGAAATCACCGGTAGCGGCGTTGTCTATGCCCGTTGTCATCTCTACCTGCTTGCCATCCTTGATGGTGGCATCGCTATTCGAGATGACGTTGACGACATTGAGATCGGCCATTGGAACCCGGTAAAAGACATGCGCCGGGGGATCGAAGTGTCCTCCGTCCCTGGCGGCAAAGTACAAGACGTTGCCTTCTGCTTCGTAGCCCACGTCGAGGAACGAGTAGTCGACTTGCTTGATGATCTTGGCGTCGATCATGCCGGCCATGACAATTTTCGCCTCGGGCGGCTGGGCCGCGGCGGCAGAAGCCACCAGGCCAGCGAGAAGCGTGATGCCGAAGACGCTTCCACTCTGTTGTTTGAATCGGTTCATTTCTTCTTCTCCTTCACCTTTTGCTGCTTGACGGTCGTGAACTTGATCGGGTTCTGGCTCAAGGTCTCGAGCTCGAGCTTCCCGGTCTTTTTGTTGATGCGAAAACCTGCGCCTACGATCATCTCGCCCGTGCCTTTGCCGGTCGCCGTGTCGAGCTCGAGGACCACCAGGGAGATGTTGTCCTCCTGGCTGGTACTGCCCGTCATGACCTCACCCATGGAGATGGGCCGGTTGGTGACCAGGACGATATGGCGTTTGCCATCGGCCTCGGTCTGGTAGGCGAAGCGCATCTTGTAACCGAGCGTGGTGGGGAGACTGGCGAACGCCATCTCCTTCTGCTTGTCCAGATAGTTGTAGAGCCCCTTGTTGCCACCTTCG
>CAMYKI010000075.1 GCA_947258985.1 uncultured Acidimicrobiaceae bacterium | reverse complement strand
CCAGCTTCGCCCCGGTTCGCGACGCCGCCACATCGACGACATTGCGGCAGGCGTTGTACGTGTGATCGGAAATGAGGATCTCATCGCCGGGACCCAACTGGGGTTCCAGGCTGCGCAATACAGAGTTGACACCCGCGGTCGCATTCGGGACAAACACCAGACCCGCCGGGTCGGCACCAACAAAACCGGCAAGGCCGTCCCGCGCCTGATCGAGCGCCGGGTGCAGTGTCTTCATGAAGAACAACACCGGGTTGCGTTCCATCTCGTCACGCCAGCGCTGCTGTTCGGCCAACACGGGGTGAGGGCAGGCTCCAAAGGAGGCGTGGTTGAGGTGGGTGACGGTCGGGTCGAGTTGCCAGAAGCTCACAGCGAACACGCTATCGCATCCGTCGGTGCCGCTAGCTGTCTTCCTGAAGTCGCTTGATGAGGTCGTCCACGGCGTGGTTGCCGACGATCTCGCCGTAACGCTCGTCGAGGATCGTGCGCATCTTGTCCACGACACTCTGGCGCTCCTCGGCCTCGGTGAGGGTTGAGGCCGACAGCACCTCTGAACCGTCGATCCACGGCTTGGTGTCGGACGACCAGGGCATCAAGATGAGCCACGACCAGATGGTCACGCTGTCGCCGACCCCGGTCTTTCTGACGAGACCGACACACGAGTACGGCAGCGATATCCAGCCCATGCGACGAATGCCGTCACGGCCGTCCGGCATTCCTGCGGCGTCTGCTTTGCTCATGCGGTCACTTTCGAGAATCGGGGTTGGCGGGAAGGGGAGTAGTGTGCCATATATCGGAGGATTGTGATGCGGCGGATCATCGTCATAGCCAATCGGCTCCCTGTTGCCCTGAAAGATGACCAATGGGTGACCAGCCCGGGCGGTCTCGTCCGCGCACTGGAGCCGGTACTGCAGCGTGTGAATGGATCGTGGGTCGGCTGGTCCGGCGACACCGACATGGAACTCGAACCCTTCGAGCACGACGGAATCGAGCAGGTACCCGTTCCTCTGTCAAGTGCCGAGCTAGACGGGTTCTACTACGGATTCTGCAACAGCAGCCTGTGGCCCCTCTACCACGATGCCATCGTTGCTCCCGAGTTCCATCGACACCAGTGGCACCCGTATGTCAGAGTGAACCGGCGCTACGCCGAGTATGCAGCCGAGGTTTTGCATGGCGACGATGTCGCCTGGGTACAGGACTACCAACTCCAGTTGGTTCCCAGCATGCTGCGAGAGCTGCGACCGGACGCGACCATCGGCTTTTACCTTCACATCCCATTCCCACCAATCGAGCTGTTTGCCCGCCTTCCTTGGCGCCGCCAGATCATCGAAGGGCTTCTCGGAGCCGACGTTTTGGCATTCCAGACACGGGCGAGTGTGCGTAACTTCGCCCAGGCAGCGCGCAAGTATGGACGGGCAGAGCCGCAAGCCCGCAGCCAGCTGGCGTGGCAGGGCCGCACCATCACCCTGCAGCGAGCCCCCATTGCCATTGACACCGCACATTTCGAGACACTTGCCCAGTCGCACTCGGTGAGAACCCGGGCAGCCGAGCTGCGGCACGAAATGGGCGATGCGAAACGCATCATCCTTGGCGTCGACCGCCTCGACTACACGAAGGGCATCGATCTGAGGCTGAAAGCCTTCGCCGGGCTCCTCGAACGGGCGCAAGAACCTCGAGAGTATGCCTTCGTGCAGGTGGCGGTCCCGAGCCGTGAAGATGTGCCGGCCTACCAGGATCTCCGTGCCGAAATCGAACAGTTGGTCGGCCGCATCAACGGAGACCACGGTGAGCCGGGATGGTCACCGGTCTCGTACCTCTATCGCAGCCTCGATCTCGAAGAGCTCATCGCCTACTACGTGGCGGCCGATGTCATGTTGGTAACACCTCTACGCGACGGGATGAATCTCGTGGCAAAGGAGTACGTTGCGACCCGGGTCAAGGACCCCGGGGTTCTGATCCTCAGTGAATTCGCCGGTGCCGCGGAACAGCTGCGTTCTGCCCTTGTGGTGAACCCCCACGACGTCGACGAAGTCACGGCCACCATCTACCGAGCGGCCGTCATGGAGAGACGCGAGGCAAGAGTGCGGATGCAGCGGCTGCGCAGGACGGTCCGCAAGGAAGACGTCTTCGAATGGGCGCGCATTTGCCTTGCCATGTTGGACGCGGTGTGATCTCTCCGGCTGCTCATCCGTCTCGATACCGCCGTGTCGCCGGCTAGACGGGATCCACCGGGCGCAGGTAATGCAATGCTCCCCGCAACGCAACGGGAGCCCACTCGGGTCGGTTGACCATTTCCCATCGGAGCTGGCGCAGCGACTGCGCAACCTCGAAGGCCGTCAACAGGGTGTCGACACCTTCCATTGATGTGGGGAGGGCGGCGAAACCTTCGCATTGATCCATATATGCCTGAACGAATTCCTCGCCGAGTAGCCGGTGCCACAACGTTGCGCGGCCTGTTTCCCCCGGCTCGGTGTTCGCAATCGATTGGCCGGCGTAGTCGAACGACCGCAGCATCTGAGCGACATCCCGTAGCGGCGACGCTTTGAGACGGCGTTGGCTCATCGGCCGAGTGTGGTCGCCGCTCAGGTCGAGTACGTAGAAATCACCATTCACAAGGCGGAGTTCGTCGAGCCGGTAGTTGCCGTGGATCCGAATGCGCTGGCCCCCGAGGGGGAGCCGACGGATCCGGTCGATGATATCGAGCGCCTGAAGCTCGGCTCCCAGAATCTCGTCGAGTTCGTCGTGGACTTCGTCGGGGACACGGTGCTCGAGCCGCCGGATCGTGGACAAGTCCTGCCGGACCGTGGCGCGCAGCGACTGGTACAGCGACCTTTGGTACAGCGCGGTGAAAGGATCCGGCCGAATATCCGGGTCCTCAGCGTGTGATCCGAGAGCCTGGTGCAAGTCCGCAGTAGTCGCCCCGAGTCTTCGTGCGTGAGCGCAGGCCGCTACGAGAGCCGGGGCCGCTAGCTCGAGGTCGGCCAGGGTGCGTTCGGTCCATCCCGACTTGACCGGCTGCTGTCCAGGGGCGGTGGCCGCCGCTTGCGTGAAGAAGTCTCGGCACAGATCCTGGAAGAGGATCCAGGCGTTCTGGCGCGGGTCGAAAGCGCGCTGCATGATGCCGACGGTGAATGCATCGCCCGACTGGTACTCGATGGATCCGTACACCGGCGAGAGCTTCTCGAAGCTGGAGCGCTCAGTGAGGAACCGACGAAGGTCGAGGTCCGGGTTCACTCCCGGCTCGATGTTGCGGAACAACTTCAGGGTCAGGTCGGGTCGATATTGGACGAAGGTCTCGCCGTCCGCGGTCTGCTCAACCACTCGCGTGGCGTCGTCATCCTCCAAGTCCTGTTCGGTAACCGACGGCCTGCCCCACAAGGTTCCGGTTCGGCCCAGCATCTCGGTGTCTTCGGAAACGGCGTTCCGTAGGAGGTCGGTGATACGGGAGTCGAACACGGCATCGAACAACCGTCCCACGTTGCCGTTGCGGCTGACCGTCGCGATCTGGGCTTCGTCGGGAAGGTCCATCGCAGCGGTGAAGTCCAGGGCGATTGGCATGACGTATCGGGTCGGATGACCGGTCACGAAGTCGACATCGAGCAGGACGACCCACGATGCCAGGCTGGCATCGTCGGCTGGAAGCGGGATTGCGTCGAACACTTCTGCTCGCAGCTGCCTGCGGTCCCGATCCTGGTACCAACTCTGCCGAGATGCGTAGCGAGCCAGGGTTTCGGCGAGAGGCTGGTCCGAGTCGAAGATGTCCTCGAGCGGCCCCTCGATATCGATTGCATCTGCTGCTGCTCCGGATTCGCTGTCGGCGTGCTGAATGTTGAGCCAGTAGAACGCGTACGGGCTGAGTGTGAGCAGGTACGGCAGTTCGCCGATAGTCGGCAACTCCGTTTGGCCCAGCACTTCGGTGAGCGCTTGGCCGGAGAACTCGCTCAAATCGAGCTCAACGAACTGCACGTGCTGGCTCAGATTGGCGACCACCAAAATGGTTTCATCCTCAGTGCGACGCAAAAAAGTGAGCACCTGCGTGTTCTGTGGATCGAGGAACGTTATCGAACCGCGTCCGAGCGCAGGAAGGCGGCGACGGCGGCGAATCATCCGGCGCACCCACCAAAGAAGCGAATTGGGATTGTCGTGTTGGGCTTCCACATTCACCGTCTCGTAGTGGAACTGTGGATCAACAACGACCGGCAGGTACAGCGACTGCGGATTGGCTTTGGAGAAGCCGGCGTTGCGGTCATTGCTCCATTGCATCGGCGTGCGAACGCCGTCTCGATCCGCCAGAAAGACATTGTCTCCCATCCCGATTTCGTCGCCGTAGTAGAGCGTCGGAGTCCCGGGAAGCGACAAAAGAAGGCTGTGGAGAAGCTCGATCCGACGGCGGTCGTTTTCGAGGAGTGGAGCCAGGCGACGACGGATTCCCAGGTTGAGCCGCGCTCTCCGATCCGGCGCATAGCTGCGCCACATCAAGTCGCGCTCTTCTTCTGTGACCATCTCGAGCGTGAGCTCGTCGTGATTTCGCAGAAAGATCGCCCATTGCGCTCCATCCGGGATGTCCGGCGTCTGTTCGAGAATGTCGATGATGGGCAGCCGCGATTCGCGCTCGAGCGCCAGATAGAGCCGGGGCATCAGAGGGAAGTGGAACGCCATATGGCATTCGTCATCGTTCCCGAAGTAGGCAACGGAATCCTCTGGCCACTGGTTGGCTTCCGCCAGCAGCATACGATCGCCGTACTTGGCGTCGATGTGGGCACGCAACAGTCGAAGCTCGTCGTGGGTCTCAGGAAGGTTCTCCCCGCTGGTGCCTTCCCTCTCATGGAGGTAGGGAACGGCATCGAGGCGGAGCCCGTCCACACCCATGTCGAGCCAGTAGTCGAGCACCTCGATTACTCCCTCCCGAACCAGTTGATTGTCCCAGTTGAGATCCGGTTGGTGAGAGAAGAAGCGGTGCCAGTAATAGGCCTCCGCCTCGCCGTCCCAAGCCCAGTTCGACGTTTCGGTGTCCGAGAAGATGACGCGTACCTCGGGGTACTGCTCATCGGTATCGCTCCATACATAGAAGTCGCGTTCGGGGCTATCGGGTGCGGCACGGCGGGCCCGTTGAAACCAGGGGTGTTGATCGGATGTGTGGTTGATCACAAGCTCTGTGATCACGTGAATATCACGAGCATGCGCTTGCGCCAGGAACTCCTTGAAGTCGTCGATAGTCCCGTAGCTGGGGTGGACGTCGAAGTAGTCGGCGATGTCGTACCCGTCGTCACGCAGAGGCGAGGGATAGAAGGGCAGAAGCCAGATGGCGGTCACGCCGAGCTGCTGGAGATAATCGAGCCTGCTGGTGAGGCCGGGAAAGTCTCCGATTCCGTCGCCGTTCGAGTCGGCAAAGGCGCGAACATGGACTTCGTAGATAACCGCGTCCCGATACCAGAGCGGCGGTCGGCGGATGTCGTTGGTTGGCATGGCGCAGAGCCTAGGTGCCTTTGCGACGAGCGACCCGACCCGAGGGACGGTACGCCCTATTCACAAGCGTGCATGCACCGGTTTCAGGTCAGGTCGCTGTGCGCTAGTTTCGGGGTATACCGCCCACAGCAGGAGCATTCATGCTGAATCTGAACAGCCTCGATCTCAAGAACGTCGGCAAGGTCTATCACAATCTCTCGACACCGGAGCTCTACGAGGAATCCATCCGTCGCGAAGAAGCGATGGTGGGGCACCTGGGACCGCTGGTCGTGAGCACCGGCAAATACACCGGTCGTTCCGCCAACGACAAGTTTGTGGTGCGGGAGCCGGGCACCGAGGGCCAGATCTGGTGGGGCAAGATCAACAAGCCTTTCGATCCTGCCGATTTCGAGAAGGTCCTCTACGGCCTGCGGTCGTATCTGCAGAACAAGGACATCTTCGTCCAGGACGCTTATGCCGGAGCCGACCCCAACTATCAGATCAAGGTCAGGGTCGTCAGCGAACACGCCTGGCACAGCCTCTTCGCTCGGACGATGTTTATCCGCGAATTCGATCCTGAGGTTCTTGCCTCATTCGAGCCCGACTACACGGTCATCCACTGCCCGGACTTCCAGGCCGACCCCGAGGACGAGCACACCGCAAGCGAAGCGTTCATTCTGCTCAACCTGGACAAGAAGCTGGTCGTCATCGGCGGCACCAGCTATGCAGGTGAGATCAAGAAATCGATCTTCACCGTCATGAACTACCTGATGCCCCTCCAGGGTGTGCTCAGTCTCCACTCATCGGCAAATGTGGGAACCGACGGCACCTCGGCAGTGTTCTTCGGTCTCTCTGGTACCGGAAAGACCACATTGTCCACAGAGGCCGACCGCGCCCTAATCGGAGACGACGAACTCGGATGGAGCGATACCGGCATCTTCAACTACGAGGGTGGCTGCTACGCGAAGATGATCCGTCTGTCCGACGAAGCGGAGCCGGAGATCTACCAGACGACACGCCGCTTTGGGACCGTCCTCGAGAACGTGACTATCGATTCCGACACGCGGCGCCTCGACCTGGTGGAGGCGGGGACGGAGAACACCCGCGGTGCCTATCCGATCACCCACATCGACAATATCGCCGAGGGTTCCATGGCCGGTCATCCGAAGAACATCTTCATGCTGACCGCCGATGCCTTCGGGGTGCTTCCTCCGATCTCCCGGTTGACGCCAGAGCAGGCGAAGTACCACTTCATCTCCGGCTACACGGCCAAAGTCGCCGGCACCGAGCGCGGGGTGAAAGAACCCCAGGCTACGTTTAGCGCCTGTTTCGGGGCACCGTTCATGCCGCTCCACCCGACGGTCTATGCCGATCTGCTCGGTGAGAAGATCGACAAGCACGACGTCAAGGTGTGGCTCATCAATACCGGCTGGACCGGGGGCCCGTACGGCGTAGGGGAGCGGTTCAAGATCGCCCACTCCCGGGCGGTTATTGCAGCTGCGATCGACGGTCATCTCGACGATGTCGAGTTCAACGCCGATCCGGTGTTCGGCATCGAGATCCCGGCCGAGTGCCCCGGTATTCCAACCGAGCTGCTGACGCCGAGGAACACCTGGGAGGACAAAGCGGCCTACGACGACAAGGCGACCAACCTGGCAGGCTTGTTCCGGAAGAATTTCGAAGAGTTCGCCGAGCAGGCGGGAGCCGAGATCGCAGCCGCCGGTCCTGTGATGTAGTCATGGGTGCGTCGCCGTTTCCGGAGTACAGCCAATACGACGCGGTCGGCCTGGCTGAACTCGTTGGAGGCGGTGACGTCACTCCAGCAGAACTCGTCGAGTCTGCGATTGCCCGGGTCGAAGAGCTGAATCCACAGCTCAACGCTGTGATCGCCAAGCACTATCAATCCGCCCGCCGGCTTGCGGCGGTCGGACTGCCGTCCGGTCCATTCCACGGTGTGCCTTTCCTGATCAAGGACCTGGCGATGGTGGAGGGGGATGTCGCCACGTTTGGCTCGGTCTTCTTCCGTGAGTTTGTGCCGCCCGAAACCGGCGAATACATCCGCCGGATCAAGGCCGCCGGGTTCATCCCTATCGGGCGAACCAATTCCTCGGAGTTCGGGCTGCTGCCGACCACCGAGCCGGAGCTGCACGGCCCGACACGGAACCCGTGGGACACCGAGCACTCTTCGGGAGGTTCGAGCGGAGGAGCTGCCTCCGCAACGGCGGCCGGGATCGTCCCGATGGCACATGCCAGCGACGGTGGGGGCTCGATACGCATTCCGGCGTCGGCCTGCGGTGTGTTCGGTCTGAAACCGTCTCGAGGCCGAATGCCGCGCTATCCGGCATCGGTGGCCGACTACCTCTCAACCGACCTGGCGGTGAGCCGCTCGGTGCGGGACACCGCGGCGTTGCTCGATACCACCCATGGTGAGTTGCCCGGCGGGCCCTACTCGGTGCCTCCACCCGAATCGTCCTTCCTATCGGCAGTCGACACAGAACCCCGGCCGCTCAAGATCGCGGTCGCGTTCGAGGACTTTCGGGGAAACCGGGTGCATCCCGACTGTGTAGCCGCTGTCGAGGCGACTGCACAGGTTCTGGAAGATCACGGTCACACCGTGATCGAGGCTTCCCCCGATGTCGATGGTCAGACGATGGCGGAGGCGTTTCTCGCCGTGTGGGAGCTCATGGCAGAGGGGATTTTCCAGTTGATCCTCGACGAGGCGTCGAACCGCCGGGCGGGGAGAGTGCTCCGGCGCAGCCTGGGTGACTGGCGGGCCATGAAGGCGATCGCTCGCATCGACAAGCGGGTCTCGGACCGTGATGCTTTCGAGCCGTTCACCTGGAAGCTGGCCGACCTGTCCCGTCGTCGAACTCCGGCCGGTTACGCCGCGGCGCAGACCGAACTGCAGCGGATTGCCTACGAGGTAGGTGCCTTCCTCGAGGACTTCGACGCTCATCTCACGCCGACACTCGGGTCGCCTCCGCTGAGGCTGGGGGCCATCGACCAGAACGCAAAATGGGATGACCTGCTGGAGCAGTTGTTCGCCTATGTCGCTTTCACTCCCGTTGCCAACTTCAGCGGAATGCCCGCAATGTCGATGCCGACCTTCTGGAACGACGACGGACTGCCGGTCGGCACACACTTCATGAGCCGGGCAGGATCCGAAGCGATGATGTTGTCGCTGGCAGGTCAGCTGGAGCGTGCGATTCGTTGGGCGGACCGACGCCCCGCGGTCTGGAGCCGCTAACCGAGCATCCGGGCGTAGGCCTTGCCGAATCGAACATAGTGGTCGACGCCCTCGCCGGCGGCAGCGATCTCATCTTCTGTCAGGTCGCGCACCGGCTTTGCCGGCGTACCCATGGCGAGTGTCCATGGCGGGATGGTCTTCCCTTCGGTCAACACCGACCCGGCAGCCAACCACGAGCCTTCACCCATCGATGACCCGTTCAACGCCCTGGATCCGATACCGACGAGGCAATGGTCGCCGACGGTGGCGCCGTGAACCACAGCGGCGTGGCCGACGGTGACTCGTTTGCCAAGAAGCGCCGGGAAGCCAGCGTCGACATGGAGGACGCAATTGTCCTGGACGTTGGTTTCTCTCCCGATCGCCACGACGTCGAGTTCCGCGCGAATGACTGTGCCGAACATGATCACCGCAAGTTCCTCGACGGTGACATCACCGTGGAGGACGGCCGTCGGGGCAACAAACGCGGTCGCATCAACCCTCGGGGCGGGAATGGACAGTTCGCTCATCGATGCTCCTTCGGCTCTGTGGGAATGAAAGCGACTCCGGCCCGCTTGAACAAGTCGTACACCGAGACGGAGAGCAGACAATGAAGACGGTACCCCTCCTGCAAATGCCCGTCGACTGGGAGCCCACCAGGGCGACCCTACACGTCTACGCCAACGCGGTCGGAGTGATCCCGCGGGCCCACGCCACTCCCCGCGACAAGTGGTGGCATATCAGTCTCAAACTGGATGACCAGGGCCTCGCGACCGACGCAATGCCTCTGCCGGGCGGAGGCGAACTAACCATTCGGATGGATCTGCGCAACCACGAAGTCGTGCTGGCGTCTACATCTGGGGAGACGCGGTCTCTCTCTATGCAGGACGGGCTGACAGGTGCGGTGTTCGGCGAGCGCCTCATCGCTCTCGTTGCCGAGTTCGGTCTCGACGGCGAATACGCAACCGAGAAGTTCGCCGACGACGACAAGCGCACATATGACCCGGTCGCCGCTGCCGCCTACATGGATGCCCTGGTCAACGTCGATCACAATCTTGCCGTACACCGGGCATCGCTCGAGGGCCCCACCGGGCCGCTTCAAGTCTGGCCCCACGGCTTCGATCTCGCCTTCGAGTGGTTCGGCACCAGGGTCGAGAGCCATGAGGAGCAAGGCGAGACCGTCGAAGCGCCTGCGCAGCTCAACCTCGGCTTCTACCCGGGTGGGCGGGCGTACTTCTACTCCAACCCGTGGCCGTTTGATGCCTCGATCACCAGCAATCCGCTACCAGACCCGGCACAGTGGCATACCGAGGGGTGGGAGGGCTCGATCCTCTACTACGACGAACTCCTCCAGAGCCCCGATCCGGCAGCGAGGCTGCTGGAGTACGCCCAAGTGGTGCATGCGGTGGCAGCTCCGACATTGACCGTCGGCTAGTCCTACCTGGAGAGCAGGTAGAAGACCTGGCCCGGCGTGCCCGGAGCTACTAGTCGCAGGCTCTCGGGTAGGGAGAGGAAAGGAATCTGAATTGCGGTCGCCGCGTTGACTCTGACGCTCGCGCCCATAGGCGGGACCGGCGGTGTGCCGGGCTGGGGATCCCACTCGAGATCGCAACCTGCAGGCCCACAGCCCCAGAAGGTAGTTTGGATGTACACCGGTATGAAGTCCTTGATTGTCAGTCGGGCTGCGCCCGGGCCCAGCACCGGTTCATGCACCAGCGGCACCCAACCAAATCGCGGTGAGTTTCCAAGTGCTTCTGTGAATAGTTCCCCCGATGTCCAGTTCCCGAGGCAGGTGATCATCGCCGCATGATCGGCGGGTGTTGCGCCGCAGGCTCCGGGGATCAGGTACTGGGAGAGTGGCGTATCGTCGAGATCATGCCCGCCGACTGTCTCGCGATATGGGAACGGCGACGGCAGCCTCAGTCGCCCAGGAACCCCGTTGCTGGTCACATCCACCAGACCGTCATCGAGCGCCTGCGCTACATTTCCTGTCTGGGTATCGAAGTTCCACGGCTGCGAGTTGGCGTTCCCGTCGTTGCAGGCGACGACGTCCTCGAAGATGTCACCGGCGTCGACAGGCGGATAGGCCGGCGCGACGGTGAGAATGTGATCGATCCCCTTGGCAATGTTGTCTTCGAGGCGATCGTTGCCGCCCGAACAAACGCTCGGTATCCCCGCCTCGGGGTCACCGAACTTGGAGAAGTCGGCGAATCCAAAATTGCCTTCATCCGGACCGTCGCAGGGTGCGACGTCCGGCTGGGGCCCTGACTTGAGGCAGATCTCCTGAGCACCGGCCGCGTCGGCGGGCAGTGCAAACGGCAACACGCCGCCGTTGTCGGCAAACTCGGTGTGAACTTCGCCGAAGGCACTGGTCTGGATCTCGTCGACGCCGAGAACCGGACCAAATGCAGTGGGCCACGGTATGTCGGGAGTCTGCACTCGAATTGTGCGCAGGTTGGAGCTGAACGATATGCAGTCGCTGATACCGACCTCGGTGAGTTTGCCGGGAT
>CAMYKI010000074.1 GCA_947258985.1 uncultured Acidimicrobiaceae bacterium | reverse complement strand
TGGAACTGTCGAACACTGCGCAGCGGCAGCGACCACGGTTCGTACCACACCTCGATATCAGTGCTCGAGGCCCTTGCCGAGCTCACTGCGGCCGGGAGGAGCGACGCCTCCATGACCTCGGCTGCGACGCGGGGCAGAGAATTCTTCCTGGTGCACCGGCTCTACAAGTCCCATCGGACGGGCGAGGTCTCTCACCCGGCCTTCACCAAGTTCTCGTTCCCCCCGCGATGGCACTACGACGTGCTCCGTGGTCTCGATCACTTCCAGACGGTATCCGCACCGTGGGATGACCGCCTCGCCGATGCTGTCGAGCTGCTCGACGGCAAGCAGCGGAAGGATGGATTCTGGCCGGTGCAGAACAAGCATGCGGGACGGGTGTGGTTCGATATGGAGACCGGCAGAAAGCCGAGTCGCTGGAACACTCTGCGCGCACTGCGGGTGCGTCGTTGGCTGGCCCGTGTCGGGCAAGAAACTCCCTAGCGTTGGTGCGCCGGCTCAGGCTGCTCGATGGCAGACGAGAGGGTGTTGACCGCAAGCGGGAACGTCACGGCAAAGACCGTCTCATCACCGTCGCGTTCGTATGAGATCTCTCCTCCGCTGGCTGTGGTGAGCAGATGGGCTACGGCTAGACCCAATCCGACGGTACCGGTCAGCAGCGGATCCTCTCCCTGGTGAACAAATCGGCTGAAGAGCCGTTCTTCGAGCGAAGCAGTCACGCCCGGGCCGTTGTCACGTACCTCGATCGTGTACCCCAAACCTTCCCGCCGGCCGACCACGAGGCACTCGGGGCCACCGTGGCGAACCGCATTCGAGACGAGGTTGCCGATGATCTGACGGAACCGCATCGGATCTGTGGAGATGACGGCGTTTTCGAGGCATGTGGCGATGTTTCCACCGACCGCACGTATCGGCGCCAGAACCTTCTCGACTTCGGCCACCGGGTCCGTCGGCGCTGTCGAGATGACGAGGCCTTCATTATCCGAAGAGGCGACCGTGAGGATGTCCTCGACCATGCGGCTCAGATCCGCCGACTCGGCCGCAATGAACGTTGCCAGTTCCCTTGTCAGAGCCGGGTCGTTGACACCGGTCGGCTCGACGAGCTCCAGAGAGAAGCCGTAGATGGCCGTCAGCGGCGTTCGGAGGACATGGGACAGGCTCGCAATGAACTCGTCCTGGGTCTCGGTGCGGAGGCGCTGCTTTTCCAGTTCGTGTTCGAGTTCGAGCCGCCTTTGCTCCCTCCGCACTCTCAAGCGGTAGGCCAAGAGCACGATCACGGGGACCAGCAGAAGTACGAGGAACCGAGCGGCGTCGGCAAGGCGTCCGGCGTCCTGACCGGCGATAGCGATGAATCCCATCGCCGCGTCCCGGTGCTCGGCCAGCGTGACGGACAGGTTCTGATACGAGCGGTCGAGGTTGGCCCCGATGATTTCGGCAGACTGTTCGATGCGCCCGGCACGCATCTCGTCAAGTCCCATGTCGACAATCGCGATGAATGATGTTGTCTCGGCCTTGATGGTCCCGATCTGCGCAGGATCTCCGAGGGCAGCGCCAAATCTGTCGATCCGTTGCTGAAGCTCGGCTGTCGCCGCCTCGACGCGAGCAAAGCTGGTTTCGAGTTCTTCGACCGAGGCGACGCCGAGGGAGTGGGCTTCGGTGATGACCTGGGCTTGCACAGCGCTGTTCCGCGTGGTTGCTGCCGCACTCAACGACGCTTCACTGAGGATTCCCACGGTGCCGGCATCAGCCGTTTCGGTGGTACCTCTGGCAACGGAGAACACGACCGCGGCTGCGATGAGTGCAATGGCGAGGGTCGCTGCTACGACTGTCAGCATGCCCTGCCGGGTCTTCAGCCGTGACGCCAGGGAAGTGTCGACCGTTTCGTCCTCCGGTACAGCAACGGGGACAGCGCTCGATAGCCGGTCAGCCATGACGGGCCCCCCCACTCGGCTCGGTAGCGGCTGCGGGCACGTGACGGCGTCGGCGGCCACCGGCCCAGGCCACCCAGGCAACCAGGACCACCAGCGGCACCAGCAATTCGCGTCCGGTGCTGGCGAACACGGCAAGCACCGCTTCGATTAGCACCAGCGGAGACAGCAGAGCGGCGGCGACCGCGGGGGGAACCACCAGTGTCAGCCCGTCGAGAAGAGCATTGGAGAACGCACCGCCCGGTCTCGATCCGCCACGCTCGGCGTCATCCGGAAGCGGGAGTGCCGCCAGCGCGACATCTTCATGCTGTGGCTCGTCCTCAGGGGGATCGACCTCGTTGGCCTCGGGAGTGGTCGTTGTCGTTGGTGGATCGGTCATAGCCGCAACCGTGGTTGTGGTGGTCGACACCTCGGTAGCCGTCGGCAGGGTCGTGGTTGTTGCGCCGACCGCCTGCGGGATTGTCGTTGTGGTAGTCGAGGTGGCAGGCGGAATCGTTGGGCCGGGTGCCGTCGTGGTTGTGGTGGGAGGGGTGCTCGTCGTCGTGATGACTGAAGGCGGTGTTGTGGTGGTCGTGGTGGTCGGCGGTGGTGCGGTAGTAGTAGTGGTAGTAGTAGTCGCGAGCGTCGTTGTGGTTGGTGGTGGGGCCGCTGTCGTGGTGGTGGTCGTGGTCGTTGTGGTCGACGGTGGTGCGGTAGTCGTTGTGGTTGTTGTCGTCGGTGGAGAACCGGTCACAACCGAGAACTGACTGGGGTACGCAGTCGTGTTGTACGCAAAGATCATGTCGTCATCAGATGACGACCTCACTACCAGCTTGACTACGAAGGATCTGCCGTCCGGTACGACGTGGTCGACGTAATTGAAGGCGATGGTGCGTTGCACCCAGTCGGTTGCCCCGCCGCTCCACGGGTTCATGCTCAGTGATCCGCTCGTGATGACCTGGCAATCGGTGAGGAGGACATCACAGTCCAGGAGCTGCAGCTTCACCGCTCCCTTCTTGGCCGGATCGAAGTCCTTCATGGCGCTCCAGAACTGGAGGGTGGCGGGGCCATTTAGATGTATCCCAGTCGGAGCCGTCATCCACATCTGGTACTTGGTCGGGTCGGTTTCGTTGTTCTCGTTGCTGCTCTCTTGGAGGAGCAGGCCGGCCTCTCCGTCGCGCCCTGGGTCGAAGTTGGCGAGCGTTGTCGCCGTCGGATAAGTCTCGCTGAGAAACGAGATGGGTACTCCCGCGCTCTTGAGGTAAAACGTCTGTGCCGCCGCCAGGGCGGTTCCGAGCGAACCGACGACAAGGACCATGACAACAGCAAGCACGGGCAGCGTGAGCGACCGCGCTCGCCGGGTGCGCAGTCCTAGGTTGGTTCTCATGCGCAGTTGCCTGTGCCTTCTTGTGTGTCCTTCTATGCGTCGGCACGAATCAGGACTTATTCAAGGCTTATTGCGTTGCGCACAGAGTGGCTAGTGCGCGCTCGTGCTAGCCGGCGGCCCTTCGCAGAAAGGCGGCCATCTGGCCGCGGGTCACTACCTGGTCGGGACAGAATCGGTCGTTGATAGGGGGATTACATCCACGGGTGATCTGCGCCGCCGCGAGCCTGGCAATGTCGTTCTCGAATATCGAACCGTTGTCATCGACGAATGCATCGGTAGGCCCTTCCGGCAGGTCGAGCGCCCTGGAAAGGAACGCAGCCATAGTGCCGCGCGTCACCGGAGCGGCCGGGCAGTATCGGTCGTTCGCCGGAGGATTGCACCCACGTGTAACTCCGGCCGCTGCCAGAGCTGCAATGTCGCTCCGATGGACGGATCCGGCGATGTCGATGAACGTGGTTTCGTTGGCCGGTGCGAGATCGAGGGCCCTGACTAGGAACGTGGCCATCTGCTCCCGGGTGACCGCCGAGTCGGGGCAGTACAGATCGTTGCCCGGCGGGTTGCAGCCCTTCGTGATACCGGCGGCGGCGAGCCATGTGATGTCGCTCTCAAACAGGTGACCCGGCGGGACATCGCGGAATCCCGAGGGCGGGAGGGTGCCGCTCGATGCGAACTCGTCCGCACCTACGTCGGCACCGTCACCCACGGGTCTGGAGTGGCCGTCGAAGTCATCGGAGACCCAGGTTGATGTGGGCACGGCGTCGATCGCGTCGATCGCGGACGTGGTCAAGTGAAGGTCGGCAACGGGCGGGTCGGCGAACCAGAACGGCTCCGCGTGCGCCATGTTGCCGGTCAACGACCCGGAAGCCCCGTCACGCTGCCATATCGGGGCGTCCGTCAGGTTATTGACGATTGTGGCGGAGGTCGTACCGAAGCGGTACTCGATCGCTCCCCAGGGGAAGGTCCCGTTGAGGATGACGGTGTTGTGAGCCACCACGACATCGCGGGAGTAGTTGACGCTGATGCCCACATCGCCGGAACCTGATCGATAGATCATGTTGTTCCGGATGATCCCGCCCTGGTGGTCGTACAGAGTGTTCCCGTCGCGGGTGTTGGCGTCCGGCGTCGATAGCCCCAGAGCGATGGCACGATCGCACTCCACGAAGAGGTTCCGTTCAACGATCGTGTCGAGAGAGTTACGCCACATCAAGACAGCCGGCCCGGCAAGTTGACCTTCAGGCGCCCTGATGTTGCGGAAGGTGTTGTCGCGAATGTGCCAGCCGGATCCCGCCAACACGTCCACGCCGTTCGTGTACCAACTGCGAGCGCGGTCGCTGTATTCGAAGAGCGAGCACTCGACCGTGCCGTCGTCGGCGTAGGGGCCGGGCGACCCGGCCGTCGAACCTTTCACGAACTGTTCCCCGGAGTCGATGAGATGGAGATTGAATAGGTGGACCCCATCGGCATTGTGCTCGCCGTGGATCTGGATGAGGTGGAAGTAGGCATCTCTCATGGTGAGGTCCGCGATGACCACGTTCTGAGCGTCGTATACGGCGAGGACGTGAGGGACGTTGCCGTACGATGCGTTGGCCATGCCGCGGCCACGGAGCACCACAGCGTCCCGGTTGCCGCTGGCGCTACGAATCGCCACATCAGTGACACCTCTGATGTTGAGCGTATTCGTGAGGTCGTAGGTACCGTCGGCGATCTCGATGGTCGTTCCCGATACGAGCGCGTCGACTGCTGCCTGTAGTTTTGCGGCGGTATCGACGGCGACGACCGGTCCCGTGGGCTCCAGCAGCGGATCGCAGGGTGCGTCGGCCAGAGCTGACGGGCCCGGGGTGGTACCGATCAGAGTGGCGACCATGCTGAGGCCGAAGATCACGGTGGGTAGCTTGCGAATCATTGCTCTCCTTGTGGCGATTCTTGTACCGAGCGTGTTGCTACCGGAAGTGGGCCCGGCATCGACCGAGTCAAGCTGGGCCCAGATGATGCCGAAATAGGCCGGATGAGGAGCAAGGGTTCTCGGGTTCGCTCGGCGCTGCCCTCCGACCTTGGAGGTGCGCTAATGCCGCGCGGGCGCACGCGCTGGATGTGGACTGCCGCAATCATCTGCCTGTACCTGCTCGCCTTCCTGGCTATCGAACGTGCGCTGGGCGAGACGTCAAATGCCCCGGTTGCCCTTCTTGCTTTCACCCTCGCCTGGATGTGGGGGAGAACGGTTGGGTTGATTGCTGGTCTCGCCGGCTCACTGGTCAACTTTGCCTCCGGGCGCGCGCTTGGCCTCGAGCTGGACTTCTCCAGTTCTTTCGTTTTCGACACGATCGCGATCATGGTCGTTGCCTTCTTCATAGGCCATGTTGCGCAGGCTCTGGCCGGTGCTCTTGGCGCCCGTTATGAGGCCGACCAGGCCTATACCGAACTAGAGCAAACGGCACGGCCGCATCGTCGGGGGGAACGAGGCTCTCATGAAGATCCTGGGTTTTGATGATCAGGATGAGCTGCTCGCGGCGAATGTCTGGGATCTATACGTGCGCCCCGAGGACCGCCGTACCCAGGTGGTGGACACGTCAGCCGACAGTGGCAAATGGCGCGAATTCGAGCTCCGAAGGGCTGATGGAGAGAGCATCTGGGTTCGCGATTGGTCCGTGGCAGTGAAGGATGCCGCCGGCCGGATCGATCACTTCAACGGGGTGCTCGAGGACATCACCGAGCAGAGGCTTGCACATGCCCGGTTCCGCGCTGCATTTGAGGATGCACCGATAGGCATGGCTATTGCCGGCTTCGACGGCAGGATCGTCCGGGCTAATTCCGCCGTTGCCGACCTTCTCGGCTATCCGATAGACGAGATTCAGGGAATGCACTTCTCGGAGTATTCGTTCGAAGAGGATCTCGAAGCAACGCGGGGGGCGCTGGCGAGCCTCAGCGAAGGCGCGATCGTACGGTACGAGAAGAAAATGCGACGCAGCGATGGAAGTGTGCTCTGGGCCATGATCAACCTTGCCCCCATCTACGAGGGCAGTGGCAAGCCGACCCACTTTATCTCGCACGTGGTCGAGATAACCGACCGCAAGAAGGCGCAAGATGCCCTCGAGGAGCTGATCAAATCCAAGGACGAGCTCATCGCCAGCGTGAGCCATGAGTTGAGAACTCCGCTCACCGTGGTCCATGGATTGGCTCAGGAGCTCGACACCGACTGGCTTGGTTTTTCGATCCCAGAGCAGAAGGAGTTCATCGGGATGATTGCCCAGCAGTCGGCGGAAGTTGCTTACATCGTCGAGGATCTGCTTGTGGCCGCTCGTGCCGACATTGGGAAGCTGCCCGTGCACCCGGCGCGGGTCAACCTGGCGGCCGAGCTGGAAGCGGCTGTGGCAGCCATCGAAGATGGCGCTATCTCCGTCGACCGGGTCGGGGAGAAGACACCGATTGCCTTCGCCGATGACACCCGGGTACGGCAGATCTTGCGCAACCTCTTGTCGAATGCAGCCCGCTACGGGGGTTCCGAGATCGTTGCCAGGTGTGGGTCCAATCGGGAGACCGCCTGGTTGGAGGTGGCGGACAACGGGGAGGGGATCCCGGAGGCCGATGTACGCGCCGTCTTCGAGCCTTATGTGCGGTCTCACAATGCCGAAGGTCAGCCCTTGTCGGTCGGCCTCGGTTTGACGGTGTCGCTCAAGCTGTCCGAGCTCATGGGAGGATCTCTCACCTACCGGCGCGATGACGGATGGGCGGTGTTCCGTTTGGAGCTTCCCGCTGCGGGGAGCGTCCACGCCATGTCGAATGTCGCCAAAACGGGCACACTCGGCCCCTAGATGGCGCACGGCGGAAGGGTGGCCGGTCGGTAGGGGTAGTCTTCGGCAGGCCTGCAACTGGAGCTGCCATGGCCGACGAACGGTCGCCAGATCGCATTGCCGCGAGTTCGCGTCGTCCCATCTATGTCGAGCGGATCAACGCCGTCGTGGACTACGTCGAGCAGCATATTGCCGAGGAGTTGACCGTTGATCGGCTCGCCGCGGTGGCCCACTTCTCCCCGTTCCACTTCCACCGCGTCTTTGGTGCTCTGGTCGGAGAGACGGTCGCTCAATTCGTAAGCAGGGTGCGGATCGAGCGGGCCGCATGGTTGCTGGTGCAACGGCCCTACAGCACCGTTACCGAGGTTGGAGCCGCATGCGGCTACGCAAACCCTTCCTCGTTTGCGCGGTCCTTCAAGGAGGCCTTCGGCGTGACTGCATCCGAGTGGAGGGATGGCGGATACCTGGAGCATCGGCCTGCGGACGGGCAGTCCATAAGGGATGTGATAGGGAATATCGGCGCAGTCGATGAGGTCTACGGCATCGCGGAAACTTCTCTCGACCCGATGACGGGCCGGGCGTCGTGGCGCATCCGCTGTGGCTCCCTCGGCATGGCGTCGGTCAGGGTCGGCAACCTCCCTGGGATCGAGGTGGCTTACGTGCGCTACACCGGCCGCTATCAGGGCATGGGAGAGGTCTTTACCGATCTGTTCAATCGACTCACAACGTGGGCCGAACCTCGAGGCTTTCTCACGTCTGAAGCGTGGCTGTTGGCCGTCTATCACGACAATCCGAGCATCACCGAAACCGACAGGTTGCGGGTGAGCGCTTGTATCAGTGTCCCGGATGATGTGGCAGCCGATGGTGACATCGGCCGGATGCGGCTCGACGGCGGCGCCTGTGCCCTCGGCCGGTTCGAGCTCGGGGAACAGGACTATCCGGAGGCGTGGTATTCGCTTGCCGGAGGTTGGCTCCCCGACAGTGGATATGAGCCGGACGATCGGCTGCCATTCGAGCGATTCTTCATCGGGAGCGCGGCTGCTTCTCCTTCGAAAGAGATAGTCGACATAGGTATCCCGGTCCGCCCGCTTCGGCGCTACTGAGCGTTCTCGAAGACTGCGCTCCAGTCGAACGTCGCCGAATCTTCGTACCATTGCGGCCATCCTGCCGCCCAATCCGGGTATGCGACATCGCGAACCCTGTCGGTCGCGGGGAGGTACGGCTTCAGGTCGATAACGGGGCTCCCGTCCTCGGCGTCGATGTAGGCGACGCGAATCAGGCCGGCGCTGTGGTCGATCGATATCACCGGGACGGTGGTCAGTGCCAGGGGATTGGGGCGTGCTGGTGAGCGGGTTGCGAAGATGCCGATTTCGTTCGGGGCATCACGATATGGTTTCTCCGCAATAGTCAGTTCCCTGAAGAAGTCGTCATCGACCAGGTTGGCCCACCAGATGACGTTGATGTGGCTGAACCCGTCTAACTCGATGAGGGCCGGGCGGAAGGGCTCGTGGATTGCGATGGCAAAGCCTTCGGCTCCGACCCGTACCGTTCCTATCTCGTGGAGTTCATATTGGCCTGGCTTGGTCACAGCGTCCTCCGTTTGCTCGTGGTTGTGCCTCACATCACGCTATCGAGGAGCTCTCACGGCGGCTTTGCCCTGCTTGCGATCGATCTTCCGAGAATTGCGCAAGAATGCTGTGCCCGATCGAGCGGAGGAGCTGCCATGGTCAGATATCCGGACACGCCTCGTCACGATGTTACCGATGACTACCACGGCACCGCGGTCGCCGATCCGTTCCGGTGGCTAGAGGAAATGGACTCGGCACAGACACGCGCCTGGGTCGAGGCCCAGAACGAATTGACAGCTTCGTACCTCGACTCGTCGGAGGAACGTGATCAGCTGCGCCGCCGGATGGAGCAGCTGTGGGATTTTCCCCGCCAGAGCGCCCCGGTCCGCCGAGGAGGCTGGTATTTCTATTCCCGCAACGACGGGCTCCAGGCCCAGCCGGTTCTCTATCGCCGGCCGGTTGACGGGGGTGACGAGAGCGTGGTCCTCGACCCAAACGGCTTGTCCGAGGACGGCACTGTCGCCGTGATGACACAATCGTTCACCGTCGACGGCACCATGCTGGCGTTCAGTCTCGCCGAGGCGGGCAGCGATTGGCAGACGGCACACGTGCTCGACATCGCAACGGGAGAAGTCCTCGAAGACGTGGTGCGCTGGGTCAAGTTCACGCCGCTGGCGTGGGCCCCGTCGGGCGATGCCTTCTACTACAGCCGCTACCCGGCACCGGGCGACATGCCCGATGCACCGCCGAGCACACATCAACGGGTGTACCGGCACCGCGTCGGCACCGACCAGGCTGATGACGAGTTGGTCTACGCCCGTCCCGATGCGCCCGACCTTGGATTCATTCCGGTGATCACGGACGACGATGAGCTGTTGGTTCTACACGTGTGGGAGGGAACGGACACCCGGAACCGGCTCTACTACCGGCGGCTCGAATCGGGTGAGCCCTTTGTTCGGCTCCTCGACGAGTTCGATTTCAAGTACCAGCTGATAGGCCACCACGATGGGAGGCTGTTTCTGGTCACTGACTGGGAGGCACCCCGGGGGCGCGTCATCGCCGTCGATCTGGCGAACCCAGCGCGGGCCGAATGGGAGACCGTTGTACCGGAGACACGGGACACGATCGAATTTGCCGCGATCATTGCGGGACGTCTGGTGGTTGGTCGGCTACGAGACGCCCACCATGTGTTGTCCATTCACGAGATGGGTGGGACCGTGGGCAAGGAGCTGAGCTTGCCTGGCATGGGAACGGTGACCGAGCTCACCGGCAAACCGGACCACCGTGAGATGTTCATCGGCTTTCAGTCCTTCGTGGAGCCACCCGCCGTCCTGCGGTACGACTTCGACACGCACGAGCTTGGCTACTTCACCGACCCCGCGGCTTCGCTTGACCCCGCGGCGTTTGTCACCGAACAGTTGTGGGCCGAGTCCCGGGACGGGACCCCGATCCCGGTGTTCGTTGTCCGCCGGAGTGACGTTGACCCGGCAGGCAAAGCGGCGACGATCCTCTACGGCTACGGCGGTTTCGACATCAGCATGACTCCCCTCTATGCCCCGGATCGGCTCGCCTTCATCGAGGCGGGCGGCATCTTTGCCGTTGCCAACCTGAGGGGTGGCGGCGAATACGGCCAGGCGTGGCATCGTGCGGGAATGCTGGCCAACAAGCAGAACGTCTTTGACGATTTCGTCTCTGTGGCAGAGCATCTCGTCGCTACCGGTGTTACATCGACTGGGAAGCTCGGCATCTACGGACGCTCCAACGGTGGGCTCCTGGTCACCGCCAGCCTGCTGCAGCGTCCCGACCTGTTCGGCGCTGTGGTCGGGATGGTCCCGGTAACCGACATGCTTCGTTATCAGCGTTTCACCGCGGGTCGGTACTGGACCGCGGAATATGGCGACGCCGAAGCCGATCCGGAGCATTTCAGGTTCCTCTTCGAGTACTCCCCGCTCCACAACGTCATTCCAGCTGAGTACCCGCCGACATTGATCACAACCGGAGACACCGACGATCGTGTCGTCCCGTTGCACTCATACAAGTTCGTTGCGGCACTACAGGAGGTTGTCGGGGACGGCGGTCCGGTGCTGCTGCGAGTGGACACCAGGGCCGGCCATGGCCTGGGCAAACCAATCGCGAAGGTCATCGACGAATCCGCCGACATCTACGCCTTCTTCCTCCACCACCTGCAATAGAGCTCCCTTCTTCCGTGGGTTGGGTCGGGTGGAGAGTTCGTTTAGGACTAGTCAGCGGGTGCCGATAACAAGGACCGAGCGACGGAACCGGATATGTACAAGAACCCGCACAGCAAATCGCGTACGCCCTGGTGGGTGGTGGGAGCACTCGTTCTCGCCGGCCTGCTCGGTATCGGGGCACTGGTATTGACCAACGCCCGCACCGCATCTTCGACACTCGAAGAAGCTGAGGGCCTGCACACGGCCGACATGACAATCGCCGCACAGGATATTGTGATGAAGTCGCTCGGCCAGTTGGTGTTGCTCGCCCAGGATGTCGAGCTCGGCGTCGCCGGCCAGGAGGCCGTTGATGCGGCGGCTCTAGAAGCCGAGCGCGCTCTCCAGGAATTTGATGACCGCAGTTCCCGGTTCGCTCCCGATGTAGCCGCCTCGCTCTCGGATACGATCGATGTCTTCCGCACGGCTGCGGATGCCGTCGTTACCTTTGTGGCCGCAGGCGATGCCGCTGCTGCCGCGAGCCAGCTCGCCGACGTGACGGCGCCGGCCGCGGAGACGCTGGCCGCGGCGGTTGCCGAGGAACGCGATCTGCGTGCAGCGGCGGTCGATGATGCCCAGGGCAGAGCCGGTCGCTACGCCCAAATTGCCGCGTTCCTCACCGCATTTCTCGTGCCATTGGGTGCGATAGTCGTCTACCGGCGCTCCGTGCGACGGCAGCTCGAAGTCGCCGAGACGCACCTGGATGCCCGCCTCGACGCAGAGAAGGCCGTCGGCCGGGCGAAAGATCAATTCATCGCCAACATCAGCCATGAGCTGCGAACCCCTCTGACTTCCATCTACGGGTTCTCCGAGGTGCTGCTCGACCAGGGGTTTGTCGATCCCAACGCCGCCGAGGATTTGGTGAGCCTGATCAATACCGAGTCGTCCGAGCTAGCCCGCATGGTCGAGGACTTGCTGGTGGCGGCCCACGACGAGGATGTCCCGCTTCCCCTGGATAGCTCAGAGGTCCCGATCGCCGCCGAATTGGATGCGGTCATCAAGCCCTTCACGCGCAACGGCATCATCGTCGGCGGCACCCATGCCCCGGCGACCGTTTTTGGCGACGCACTGCGGATTCGTCAGATCTTGCGCAACCTGCTTTCGAACGCGATCAAGCACGGCGGCCCGACGATTCGTATCTACGGTGACGTAGCCGGATCGAATTACGCCATCGCCGTCGAGGACGATGGCGATGGCGTACCGGAACACGTCGAGGAACGCATGTTCACTCGATTTGTGCATCAAGGTGAGACGCCATTGGCATCAGGTTCCATCGGGCTCGGACTTGCCGTAGCTCGGCTCCTTGCAGAGGCAATGGGCGGCTCCCTGGACTACGAGCACATAACCGGTCGTACCAGCTTTGTTCTCAACCTCCCGCTCGCCGACTCGGAGCAGGACCTGGCATCCACCGACGACTTGCTCGTCCCCACAACCGGATGAACATCGTGTTGAGGTGGATCGCCGCCCTGTTTGGTGCCGCACTCCTGGTGAGTGCGAGTGTGACCACAGCGTCTGCGGACTCGCCCGAGACAGTACGGGACGAATTCAACGAGATCTCCTTCTCCGGGAGCGATGGCTCGTCGTTTTGGGCCGGCGATTGGCGCGAGCTTCCCTTCGGTGACGGCCCATCCGATGGCCAGATCCGGGTGGCAAACAGCAACAAGTGCGTCAGCAGCAAGTGTCTGCGGATCGGACCGGAAGAGGTCGTTCTAGGTATTGCCCGGGAGGCAGACCTGTCGGGACACACGAAGGCCACGCTCACCTTCTCGTACCGGCGTGAGATGCTCGACGACGATGGTGAAGGTGTTGTCCGGGTAAAGGCCGGAAGAAGCATCTGGTCGTGGGAGACGATCGCCTCCTACCCCGTCAATCGCGACGATGCGGCGCCGAAGACGGTGACGCTCGACATCTCCGACTGGGCAGATGGCACTGTCCACGTCGGCTTCTTCGGCACCGGTGACTTCGAAGGCTTCTTCTACGTGGACAACGTCGAGATAGCCATGTCCACCAACAGCGACCCCTCCTTCGTCAGCGCGCTACCGGACCGGAACGACACCGAAGGTGATTCGATCACGATCATCCCCCTTGCCTCCGATCCAGATGGCCACGACCTGTCGTTTTCTGCCACCGGTCTTCCCTCCGGAGTGTCGATGAATGCCGACACCGGTGTCATGACGGGGACGCTTGGCTTCAATTCCGCTCACTCTTCTCCCTACACCACCGTCGTAGCGGTCAATGACCCCTATGGGGGGAGGGACACGGAAGCATTCACCTGGAGCATCGTCGACGTCAACCGCGCTCCGTCGCTCAACGCCATCCCGGACAAGACGGCGATGGAAGGATCACTCCTCCAGGTAGCATCGTCGGCGTCTGATCCCGATCTTCCGCACGACTCTCTCACCTACGCCTTGTCCGGAGCACCAGCGGGTGCGACGATCAACTCGAGCGGGATGATCCGATGGACTCCGGCCGAGAGCGACGGGCCCGGCACGCACAATATCACCGTGAAGGTCACCGATTCGGGGACTCCGGCGCTCTCCGCGACCCGGTCGTTCGAAGTCGTTGTGTCCGAAACCAATAGACCTCCCATCGTGAGCTCCATCGCCGACCAGGCCCACGGGGTAGGGGACGTCGTATCACTCGCCCTCCAGGCCACAGACCCGGATATCCCGGCCGACAACCTCACATACCGGGCTGCGGGCTTGCCGCCGGGCGTGGCGATCAACTCGTACTCCGGGACTATTGCGGGCTCCATCCCGGGAGACGCCCCTCAGTCGAACAACACAGTCACCATCACCGTCCGGGACGATGGAAGCCCGCGTCTGTCTGCCGTCCGTACTTTCTCGTGGCAGGTCACCAAGGGAAATCACGCACCGGTGCTCGGTCCCATCGCCGACCAGACCCTGGATTCCTCCGGAGCCGTCAGCTTCACTGCGTCGGCTACAGACACGGACGCCGGTGACACGGTCAGCTTCTGGCTCGCCGACGGTATCGATGCGGTTCCGGACGGCGCCTCCATCAACGCGACATCCGGTGCGTTTAGGTGGACGCCATCGGATGAGCAGCACGCGGCGACCTACCGAATAAACGTGGGTGTGTCCGATTCCGGGTCCCCGCGTCTGTCCGATACGCAGCTCGTGACGATCACCGTTCCCAAGCTCAATGAGCCGCCGACGGTCGTCGATCCCGGGGAACAGAGCACCGCCGAGGGCGAAGCTGTCACGGTGCGGATCGACGCAACCGACGAAGACGGGCTCGAATTTGCCGCCTCGGGCTTGCCGGATGGATTAACGATCAATCCCATCAGCGGGGCGATCACAGGATCAGTCGGCTTCGAGGCGGCCGCCGACTCTCCATACCCGGTCGTCGTAACAGTCAGCGATGATGGGAATCCATCGAAGTCGGGATCGGTCGAGTTCGTCTGGAACGTCACCGATGTCAATCGCCCTCCGACTGTAGAACCGATCTCTGTTGTTGCGTTGGTCGGTAGTCCTCTCACAATCGAGCTAGGTGCTGAGGATCCCGACGGCGACGATCTCGAGTACGAAGTGGTCGGCGAACCCCTTGCCGGCTCTCTCGAGGGAGAGGGACCCGGGTACGTCTACACAACGCCGGGCGGAGCTGCTGAGGACGGGTTCTCGATCCTCGTCAGCGACGGAAACCTCGAGACGCGTGCCGAAGTTCTCATCCAAATCAGAGCGAGCAACTCGCCACCCACCGCGGATCCGGATAGCTACGACCTCATGCAGGGCGACTCGATCGTCGTCGATGCGCCGGGCGTCATGGCCAATGACTCGGATCTCGATGCCGAGACGCTGCTGGTCGCCCTGGTGTCCCCGCCGGCGCATGGAGTCCTGGAGCTCAATGAGGATGGGTCCTTCATCTACACACCCTTTGCCGGGTTCTCCGGCGGTGACAAGTTCGTGTACTCCGTGACCGACGCACTTGGTGAGATGTCGAGCGCAACG
This sequence comes from uncultured Acidimicrobiaceae bacterium, assembly GCA_947258985.1. Taxonomy (GTDB): domain Bacteria; phylum Actinomycetota; class Acidimicrobiia; order Spongiisociales; family UBA5794; genus JAAETI01. Next base: position 2,378 of record CAMYKI010000074.1, on the reverse strand, counting down.
GTGGTACTCAACGTGGCGGCTCCTGCGGTCGTCCTTGCGCCCGCGATAGATGCCGGTCCCCGTATCGACGTCCTCGCGGCAACATCTCCCTTGTGGCAGCCGGCGACGATAGAGGAGAGGTCCTTCGTCCAAGACGTGCCGCGAGCGCTGGTAGCGGCCGTGGGGGCGGGAATCTCGACGGTGCCGATAATGCGCTATCCCCTTCTGTTGCTTGCGATCGCTCTTCTGTTGGGTCTCACGATCGGGCGGGTTTCGATACTCCCCTTCGGTGTGGGCAAGGGGCAGAAAGAAGGTCTGGTCCAGGCGTACGATCCGACCTACGGCGTTGGCAACCTCGCTCCCGAAGACGGCGATGGCGAGGTATTTGTGCAGGAACGGTCGCTGGAGAAGTTCAAGACGCTTGTTCCGGGCCAGCGGGTGCGATTCATTGCCGCCGATATCAGAGGCCGTCGGATCGCACTCAAGGTGTGGCCTGTTACGGACTGAGACGTCCACCGGTCAGCGGGCCCGCTTGTGAAATCCAATCTGGTACACGTCGATACGCCCGACTGTGAACCCGGCCTCACAGTATGCGAGGTAGTAGTCCCAGGTGCGCCGGAAATACTCGTTGAACGGCGGCCCGGCGATCTTCGGCCAGGCCAGAGCGAAACGCTCCCGCCACTCATGAAGGGTTCGGGCGTAGGAATCGCCATACGCCGCGAGGTCGGCTACAGCCAGCCTGTGTTTGGTGCCGAGGTTCTCGAGCGTGCCAACGGAAGGCAACGCCCCACCGGGAAACACATGCTTGCTGATGAAGTCGTCGCGCTTCAGGAGTGACTCGAAGAGTTCGTCGGCGATGGTGATCGACTGCATAGCAGCGCGGCCACCGGGACGGAGCACCCGGGCGATGGTCTCAAAAAGCGGAGACCACAGGTCCGCCGGTATCGACTCGATCATCTCTATCGACACGACCTTGTCGTATGTGCCGTGCTCCATGCGAAAGTCCTGCAGCTTGATGTCGACGAGATGGTCAACGCCTGCTTCTTTCGCTCGATCCCGCGCATACGCCGCCTGCTCGGTGCTCAGCGTCATGCCGGTTACCCGGCAGCCGATCTCCGTTGCTGCATGCTCGGCGAAGCCGCCCCATCCGCAGCCGATTTCGAGTACGTGATCCTCAGGGCTCAGTTGGGCGATCCCAGCGAGCCGCCTGTATTTTTCACGCTGTGCGTCCTGCAGAGTCTGCCCTGGGGATGTGAACACCGCCGAGGAGTAGGTCATTGAGTCGTCGAGCCACAGCTCGTAGAACGAGTTCCCCAGGTTGTAGTGCCTGTCGATCGATTCGATTGCGGCGCCATGGCGATTTGTCACCCGTTGCCAGAGGCGTCTCACGGGCTCAATGAACCTGTTGGGCTTGTCGGTCTGGATATAGAGGTCGAGATTCCGGCCGGCGAGTTCGAGAGTGGCAGCGAGATCTTCCGTGTCCCAATCTCCCGCCAGGTAGCTTTCCGCGAATCCCACCCCGCCGCCACTGAGGAGACGGCGCATCGTGGTGCCGGGCCGGTGCAGCGTGACCTCGGCCGCGCCACCCGGCTCTCGACCCTTCCGGCGCAGCATCTTTCCGTTGGGCAGGTGGATCGTCACCGAGCCGATCCGTACGCGGGAAAGGAGCCAGGCCCAGGCCGGCCGGCTCAGTAGATCGCCCATGCTCGATAGGTAGCTCATGATGCTGTCACAAACGTACCTTCCACGGTGACCGGGTGGGAGGGTGGCTCAGGTACCGGGCGATACTTTGCCCCCTTGAGCCAGAGCTTCAGGGCGTTCCAGTGAATGCCGGTGGTGACTTTGAGTGTCAGTAATGGGTGGGTGATGAAGACGCGCGCAAGGTTTCGGGTTGTTAGTGGTGTTCGTCGGCTTACCATCGTTGCCTTCAGCATTCGCTCGTTGGCGACCCGGTAGTCGATGGAGACTGAGAACCGCTCCGCCGGCGGTCGCATTGTGAAGGTGTAGGAGCCGTCACGATCGAAGAACGGGGAGACGTGGAGCTCCTTGGCAAAGGAATGCCGCAACGGTCGACCCGTCGAGGAGTGGATCGGAACGAGGTGGCTGTGGTTGTGGCCGAAGGTGTTGTGAATCTCGTGGAGCACCGCTCGTAGGGAGCCGTCGGCGTGGTGGCAGAACCAAATCGACAGCGGGTTGAAGGTGTAGCCAAGGATGCGGGGGAATGAGAGCAACCGAATCGGGCCGCCTTGGAGGTCGATGCCGGCCGCGGTGAGCTGATTCTCGATCCAAGGCCGAAGCGGCGACCCATCCCGGGGACCGTGGTCTCTGTCGTGGATCGAGAACAGGTTCCACCGATTGTGAGACAGCAGAGCGTTGCCGGATGCAACGTCGTCGATTCT
>CAMYKI010000073.1 GCA_947258985.1 uncultured Acidimicrobiaceae bacterium | reverse complement strand
TTTCGGCCGCTTGATGTATGAGAGTGTGGATGATCGGTATGTCTTTTGATGACGCAGGTCGAATCACCTCGTATTCATCATCGTAAATCAGCGTCCCGACGCCTTCGTTGGAAAAAACTTCAGCGAGGAGCCCTTCTTCCGAGCGTCCGTTAATAATGTGCACCCGACTTACACCGCGAGAGCAGGCTTGGCACGCGGCCTCCAGTTTGGCGCTCATTTCCTTTGATACGTTTCCGTCGCTCTTTAACAGTTCTCGCGATTCTGCAACGGTAAGATGGCGGACCAATTCATTCGATCTGTGAACACCGTCCCGCATTGTCACATAGACGATCTTGATCGCGTCCAATTCGCTCGCGATTTCAACGGCAAGCCTGTCGGAATTCAACCGAAAGGTCTGACTTCGACCATCAAAGCCGAGCGGCGGAAGGACCGGAATTGAACGCTGATCGATGATCTGTTGAAGAGACCGAATGTCGATACGCTCGACTCTCCCGGTGAACTGCATATCGATTCCTTTGAGGATTCCAGCGGGATGTGCGAGGACTGCGTTAGGACAGACCGCTGGAAGGCCAACGGATGCGAGTCCAGTAAGCACCTGGTGTGTAATTCCGTTGGCTGCCTTGAGGGCTAAATCCATGGTTACCGAATCAGTCACGCCGGTTCCATTGTCATTCGAGATTTGTTGTCCAAGTTGCGAAGCCAGGCAACGTATTTGATGGCTCGCTCCATGGACAATCGCAACGCCGACTGGGGAATCTGTGTCTCCCGCAACGAAGCGTATCCTGCAGAGGTAGGCAGCTTCAACGTGTATGGGAATCGGATACTCGTTGTCGATTCGGGCGACGGCACGCTGACCGGCGTGGCTCTGCGCTGGGCGGCCGCCGCCGCCGGCGCCTCGGCTTCCGGGCTTGATCAGATCGACACCACCAGGATTCTCGAGAGACTCGATCGGATCCGAGACCTCAGCAAACACTTCTCGCGCAGCAAGAAGGCGCTGACCACGGCTCAAAACGGCCTCGACTCCGTTCGCGAGGATCTGGATGTAATGCGCAGTTCGCTTGTGGATCTGGCGGATGACATCGCCAGGGAGTTACGGCCACCGTCCGCCGATCGCCGGGTCGCCTGACAAGCAGGGCGCCCAAGACGGCGTCAATTGGCTCAGCCGGCGTCGCCGACTCTCACGGCAGCGGATCCCTCTCCGCACTGATCGAGGAGTGCACAAAAGCGGCACCACGGCCCGGCGTATCTGTCCAACTGGGCAACATCGGAGGCGAAAGAGGCACGGATCTCCCCGACCATGTCGGCCGTCGCCTTCGCCGTCGCCACCACACTGTCGTGCGTCGGTACCGATTCGACCCTCTCCCCCGAAGCAATAGAGACCGCCTCGACCCTGCCGGGTAGCTCGCCGGCATCGAGCGCCCAGAGCATCGCATAGAAACCGAGTTGCTCTTCGGCCTCGTAGAGACCGCCCGTCTTCCAGTCGACGAGGCGCACCCCGGGACCATCGTCGAAGACCGCATCTATGGACCCGCGCAAGGTCAACCCGATAGCCGGCTCTACCTCGATATAGCTTTCCGAGTCACGGAAACCCTCGGTGGAAAGCACCTTAAAACGGTCGTAGAGGTCACCGACCTCCTGGATCACCCCTCTGAGCTGTGATGGGCGCAGCCCGAGCGACCCGAGTTTTGGATTCATCGACGAACCGATTTCCTCTTTGCACACCCGATCGAAATCGGCCGTAGCGATCGATCCGCCGCTCAAATGACGGGCGAAGACCCGGTGGGCGAGACCGCCCCGGAAGGATGCTTTGCTTTCCTGCGGGTAGATGCCGCGTAGCCGACCCAGCGCCTGATCAGGGCACTTGGCATACGTCATGAAGAGGCTTGCGCTGACTACGAGCGCCTCGCCGGGCGGAACAGGAGGGAAATCGATCACACGGGTGATGCTAGGACGCCGATCGACGCGGGATGAGTATCACGGCCCCCGGTGACGCTGGGTGTGTTTGCTGCTACGCTGAGTCTCAATCGATGAGTTGCCGCCACAGAGCGGTAAACTCCGCAACTGCCAGTTTCCCCTCCCCCTTCTTCTTCATGAATCAGAACATTCGACGCTGGATACTCATAGGTGGTGCGGCCGCGCTGGTGCTGCTCCCCCTGCTCTTCTATGCCTATGACAGCATTCGCGGGAGTGGCGAAGTCACTCGCAACGTATCGGCGGCCGGCGTCGAACTAGGTGGTCTCGGGGAAGAGGACGCACTCGCCGCCATGCGCGACTACGAAGCCGCACTCGCAACCACGCCAAGCTTTTTCACCGTCAACGGAGTCGAGTTCGAATTGGATCCGCGTCGCATTGACCTGGATATCGATGAGCAGGCCATCGTCGACGATGCCATGGCGCAGCGACGCGACCGAGGCTTCTTCGCCGGCTTCTTCGGTTGGTTCGGCACCTTTGGCGATCAGATCGAACTCGAGGTACAGGTCACCATCGACAACGACCAACTCGACGTCATCCTGGACCAGTGGGAGCAGGCGGCCATCGACCTTCCGGCATACGAGGGCGGGGTTATCATCAGCGACGCCCGCGCTCTCCCCGATTACCCCCGACCCGGGGAGGGCATCGACACCGACACCGCCCATGCCGACGTGCTGGCGAACGTCGAAACACTCGATAGATCTGTCGTCGCTCTCGAGACCTCCCAGATCGAACCCACCTTGACAGACGACGACATCGACGAAGCCACCGCGGTAGCCTCGAGCCTCATTGATGCTCCGGTCACCCTGAGCTCGGACGACCCGGAGTTCTCTGTGACATTCACACGCGAGCAACTCGCAGATGCTCTCATGACGGATGTACTCAACCAGGTGCGCCCTGAAATCGTTTTCGAGTTTGACGAGCAGCAAATCCTCACCATCCTCGCCCCGATGCGGCCGGATATCGAACAACCGGCACGAGATGCCGAGATCGTCATCGATACCGGCGCCAGGACGGTGAAGGTGCTCCCGTCTCGCACGGGAACGGTGCTCGACGCAGGTCTTGTGGGCGAGGCGCTGCTCAAGTTCGCCCCACTCCCGTCGAACGGCGGACCGTTCCCGTTTGGTGTGGGAGCACAACCTGCGTTCTCGTCGGACGATGCCGAAGCCTTGGGAGATCTCGAGTATGTCTCAGGGTTCACCACATCGCACCCGGCCGGCCAGCCGCGCGTGACCAACATCCATCTCATGGCAGACACCGTTGATGGCGCCATTGTCTATCCCGGTAGGGAGTTCTCGCTCAACGAGCACGTGGGGCAGCGCACAGCCACCAAGGGCTACGTCCCAGCCCCGATGATCTTCAACGGCGAATTGGTCGACGATGTTGGCGGCGGGGTGAGCCAGTTTGCGACGACCTTCTTCAACGCCGTCTTCTACGGCTGCTATGAGGATGTCGATCACAAGCCTCACAGCTACTACTTTTCCCGCTACCCCGAGGTCAACGAGGCAACGATCTCGTGGCCCTCACCTCATCTCATCTTCCGCAACAACACCGACGCTGCGGTGATCATCAAGACGGTCTATACCGCGACCGACATCACCGTTCAGTTCTACGGCGACAACGGCGGATGCGAAGCCGAACGCCAGCTCGGCAGTCGTTACGCATTCACCGACCCTCCGGTGGAGTACGAGGCCAACCCCGGCATTCCACCGAATGATCAGCGAGTAACCCAGAGCGGTTGGGGCGGCTTCTCGAATTCGGTCACGAGGGTCATGACCTGGCCGGACGGCACGGTCGAGGAAGAGGAGTTCGTTTGGGCGTACTCCCCCGCTCCAAAGATCATCGAAGTCCACCCGTGCATGATGCCGGGCGCGGAAGATGTCGCGTGTCCCGTCCAGGTGCCAGGACTCCTGGGGTGGTCGGTGTCTGACGCCCGCGGAGCCGTCGAAGCTGCCGGCCTGACCCTCGTCGAGGGAGGAACGGTCGAGGTCCCCGACGAGGGTCAAAACGGCCTCATCGTCGAGCAGACGCCGCTAAGTGGCGATTGGGTGGACGCGGGAACGTCGGTGACAGTTATCACGGCTGTGTACGTGCCACCGCCGCCACCGCCGCCGGATGAAGATGGCGGAGAGGGCGGAGAGGGCGAAGAGGGCGAAGAGGGCTAGTCGGCGTAGAAGCGGAACAGCCCTTCGATAGTGCGCGCGGCGCTTTCGATAGAAGCCTCGCCCCACTGAGTTGTTCTTCTCACGACGACGTCGTTCGATGCTACGTAGACGTGGTCGATAGCGTCATCGGAGGAAAACAGCCTCACGGCCAGTTCGGCAGGAAACCCGGCGATGCCGTCTGCCTCAGCCGGAGACGAAAAGGAAATCCCGTCCTGCCCGCTCAAGCTCCGGTCCGTCGTGAACACACAGAAACCCTCCGCCGGCTTCGCTTTCACGGTTATGGACTGACCCATTGCACCTCCTCGGCCTGCTGGTCATCGGAGCGCACTCTAGAGGAGGACATCGCAGCGGACAGCATCGAAATCCGCTACGCCGAACTGCCGATCGAATGCAGCTTCATGAGATTGGTCGTGGCTGCCTGATTCGGAGGTATCCCCGCGGCCATGACAACCCCGTCTCCCGGTTCCACGATGCCGAGCTCGAGCAGGTTCTGCTCGGCGTGGGCGATCATCTTGTCCGTCGAATCGACCGAAGCAAAGCGAAGCGCGGTGACGCCCGAGTACAGCGCCATCCGGCGGAACGTCCCCTCGTGAGGGGTGTAGGCGAAGATGTCCGAGTGCGGTCGATACTTGGAGATGAGACGTGCCGTGCTTCCCGATTCGGTGAACGCCACTATCGCCCGCAACTCCAGATTCTCTGCGGCGTCCACACATGCCTGTGCCGTGGCCGATGCGAAGCGGGCTCGATCCTCTAGGAAATGGATCTCGGGCCCGCGCCCATACTCGGGACTTGCTTCGGCCTCTACACAGATACGGGCCATGGCCTGGACCGCCCGGGCCGGGTATCTACCGACCGCCGTTTCGGACGACAGCATCACGGCATCGCTACCGTCGAGGACCGCGGCGGCGACATCGCTTACCTCGGCCCTGGTGGGGCGGGTCGAGTGGTTCATCGACTCGAGCATCTCGGTAGCGGTTATCGATATCTTTGCCTTGGCATTGCTCCGGTGCAGAATCTCATGCTGGGCCCGAGGTACCGCTTCGAACGAGAGTTCCACCCCGAGGTCGCCGCGGGCCACCATCGCCCCGTCGGCCACCTGCAGGATCTCATCGAGGTTCTCATAGCCGACGACGCTCTCGACCTTGGCGATCACCGGCGTCCCCGGTACGAGGTTCTTCACCCGCCGCACGTCGAACGCTGATGAAACGAACGAGGCCGCCACGTAATCCACCCCGAGAGTTCGACCAAAGGCAAGGTCGGCGACATCCTTTTCCGAGACTGCGGGAATGTCGACTATCGAACCGGGGAACGCCACACCCTTGTGGTCGTGGAGCACACCACCTTCGATGCATTCAGCCCTGGCAACCTCTCCGTCCCATTCCACTATCTGGACCGCAATCAGCCCGTCGGACATGAGAACCCGCGATCCCTCTTCGAGACGGGCGGCCTGCAGGTTCTCAATGAACACCTCGGAGGGAGTTCCCCGGGCTTCGCCGGGCCGCAGCATCACTTCGTCTCCGGGCTCCAGAGGTATGGCGCCACCGTCGAAGGTGCCCACTCTGATGCGTGGACCCTGGATGTCTTGCAGCACGGCGACTGGTTTGTTCTGCTCGGCCGCCGCTTGCCGGACCCACTCGGCAAACTGCCGGTGGCTGTCGTAGTCGCCGTGTGAGAAATTGAGACGGGCGACGTCCATCCCCGCCTCGATAAGGTCCCGAATCGCCTCATGGCTGGCGACCGCAGGCCCAAGTGTCGCAATGATTTTTGTCTTTCGCACGCGTGCACCCTACCGAGAATCATTGCGCAGCGGGAACACCCGCGGCCGGTAGGCTTTGCGACCATGGTCACGCAGGCAGCGCCGCCGAACACAGCGGCACAGGAGTCCCCCACCCTATGAGCAAAGCGATCCTGGCCGCGATTCCGATCAAACCCTTCGGGGTGGCCAAGAAGCGCCTGGCCCATCGCCTCGATGCCAAAACCAGAGGGCGCCTGGGGAAGGCCGTCGCCGCCCGCACTGCAGCCGCGGCGACCGATGCCGGTGCTCTGGTGGCGATCGTCACCGCCGACGAAGGCGTCGCTCACTGGGCACGATCGCTTGGCTATCTGGCAATTGACGAGCTCGCATCGGCTGGATCCGGTCTCGATGGTGCTGCCGAGTCAGCCCTGTACGAGGCGGCGCGCCGTCAGCGGCCCTGGGCGATCATCCACGCCGACCTTCCGCTGGTATCGCCGGCGGCGCTCAAGCCAGTATTCAGGGCGGCCCGTAGCGACCTCGTTCTGGTGCCATCTCACGACGGCGGCACCAACATCATCGCAGGGAACCGAACGACTATGCGTTTCGCATACGGACAGGGAAGCTTCCACCGGCATTTCGCCTACAACCCGAAGGCGCAGGTTCACGTCGATCCTCGTCTCGGCCTCGATCTGGACACAGCAAGTGACCTCGATCGGGCGCTTGCCTACACCGATGGGCGCTGGTTGCGCAGCTTGATCGTCTGAAGGCCTCCCGCAACGTATGCTGTGCCGATGACCGGCTCCGACTCGCGCAACACTTACAACGAGATGGCGGGCGTGCCCGAACCGCTGGCAGTACCCGATAGGGTTCTCGCTGTGGGGGCACATCCCGACGACATCGAGTTCGGGGCCGGCGGGACGCTCGCCAAGTGGGCGCAAGCGGGGACCGCAATCACCATCATCGTGGTGACCGACGGATCCAAAGGAACATGGGACCCGAGTATCGAACCTTCCGATCTAGTCGCAGCCCGGACGGAGGAACAGCGAATGGCTGCAGAGGTGCTCGGAGCAGATGAGGTGATCCACCTCGATCGCGTGGACGGTGAACTCGAATACACGATGGAGCTCCGCAAGACGATGTGCGAGCACATCCGTCGTTCCCGGCCGGAGGTTGTCATCAGTCACGATCCATGGCGCAGATATCAGCTCCATCCAGATCATCGTGCCACCGGCTGGGCGGTCATGGATGGCGTGATTGCCGCCCGCGACCACCTTTTCTATCCGGAACAGCAGCTAGACGCCCATCGGCCAGGCACGGTCTTGCTCTGGTCCGCCGACGAGCCAGACCACTTCGAGGACATCCGGGACACATTCGACACGAAGGTTGCGGCGTTGCTGTGTCACTCGTCGCAAGGTACGACGACCATGGGGGGCGCCGAGCAAGCAGCAGACAAGAAGGAAGCATTCGTGGATCGTCTGCAACGGTGGGCTGCCGATCAAGGAAGACCGGCGGGTATCGGAGCGGCGGAGTCATTCAAAAGGATCACACCGTGAACAACACCCCCCGGACTCTGGCACTCGGAGCAGGAATTGTCGGTCGAGCCGCGGCCTGGGACCTCGATCGGCGCGGGCATCATGTGACTCTCGCCGATGTCGACGGCGAGCTCGTCGTTGCTGCGGCGGCTGCGATGGGACTAGAACACGCCGTGGCGGACGCCGCTGATCAATCGGCGATGGCCACCATGCTGCAGGGCTACGACGCCGTCATTTCTGCGGTGCCCTATTCCTACGGAGCGACCCTTGCTTCCGCCGCCATCAGCGCCGGTTGCCACTACTTCGACTTTGGGGGCAATCCGACGATCGTCAAAGAGCAGCTGCAGATGAATACCGCGGCCGAATCTGCGGGGGTTGCCATCGTTCCCGACTGCGGGCTGGCACCGGGCGTTGCCAACGTCATAGCAAAAGGATTGATCGCGGAGGCCGGCGACACCCCCATCGACAGTGTTCAGATACGAGTGGGTTGCCTGCCACAGAATCCGCTCGGAACGCTGAACTACCAGCTTGCCTTCTATCCGGGCGGCCTGATCAACGAGTACGCCGAACCGTGCGAAGTCATCGCTGGCGGCGTTGCGACCACGGTCGAGCCGCTGACTAGGTTCGAACATGTCGATTGGGAGGGATGGGGCCCGCTGGAAGCGTTCTCGACGGCAGGGGGCACATCAACGATGTGCCAGGATTTCGAAGGCAGCGTCGCCGAGCTCGAGTACAAGACGCTCCGTTATCCCGGCCATGGGGCGATCTTTGCGGCAATGCGTGAGCTGGGCCTTTTTGAAACGGAGCCGCGCCCGGTGTCGGGCATATCGCCCCGCAGCATGCTCCTCGATCTGCTGCACGAGAACCTGCCTAGCGGCGGTCCGGATGTGGTCTTGGTACGCGTCGAGCTATCCGCCGGAGAGGAAACGCTGACGGTGGAAATCGAGGACGTCGACGACGGCAGCTTCTCGGCATTGGCCAGGACAACAGCATTCCCTGCGACGGCATTGTGCGATCTGATCGTGCGAGACAGCGTGCCTTTCCGGGGCTGCGCCGCGATGTCGTCGGCTGCACCTGCGGGGCCTCTCCTGGACGAGCTGCGCCGGGCGGGGATCGCGACAGTGCGACGGTAGCCGACCGCTCCACCGGGTGGCAGCGGTGTCTGGTGGATTGGCACCTGCCCCTCTAGGGTATCGGTATGCAGGAGAACGTAGCCGTCGTCACAGGCGGGACAGGCGGGTTGGGACGGGCGCTCATCCCATATTTGATCAGGCGTGACTTCAAGGTCGCCGTCACCTACCTCATTCCGGAGGAGGCCAGGAAACTCGAGAATGAGTTGGGTCTAGACGAAGACCGGCTGATGCTGCGCCGGTGCGACGCCACGGACGCCGACGCAATCGAGGCGATCATGAAGGAAGTCGCCGAGACATTCGGCGGTCCCAACGTCGTCGCCGCCCTTGTCGGTGGATGGGCGGGCGGACGTGATCTCGCTGAGACGAGCACCGTACGGTTCGACCGCATGCTGGATCTCAACCTCCGCTCGACGTTCTTCACATTCCGCGCCGCCATCCCCCACATGCGCGATAGCGACTGGGGTCGCCTGCTTGCGGTGGGGAGTAAGGCGGCTGACGACAATCCGGCCGGCCAGGCGGCGTTCAACGCGGCGAAAGCCGCCGTGACATCGATGGTCTTGTCACTCGCCGACGAGCTCGACGATACGAACGTGACGGCGAATGTGCTTGTGCCGGCAGTCATCGACACCCGGGCAACCCGGGCGGCTCTCCCCTATGCCGACTACATGCACTGGCCGAAGCCCTCCGACATCGCCGCAGTTCTCGACTTCCTCCTGAGCCCAGCGTCCGAGGTCATCAACGGGGCCGCCATCCCGGTGTTCGGGAAGGTCTGACTTCTGCTCGCCTACGGCAGATTCGAGTCGAAGACATCCCGGTAGATCTTCCAGGACCCATCTGGCTGTCGTTGGAAGATCGTCAGGTACTTCCCGTCAAACGAAAATGGATCCCCACCTTGCCTCGGTTCGGCTACCCACGTGTAGACCCCTCTGGCAAACGCCAGATCGGGTCCGTCCAACTGCACTTCCTGTGTAGAAATCTCGAATTGCAGGAACTTGACCTCTTCGAGAAAGGCTTCCAGCGACCCATGGATCTCATCCAGGCCGACGATCATCGGTTCGTTCGGCGGCAGCTGCACCCCGTCCTCGGTCCACTGCGCAGCCCACCTATCCGCATCCCCGGCAATGAGACTGGCCGCCTTATTCCGCGTAGATCGCTTCGATCGTGCCTTCTAGTGGCGTTGTTTCCATGCTTCTACTCCCCTACCTAGGGCACATTCGAACTCGATGCATCCCGGTGTATCAGCCACGAGCCATCGGATTGCTGCTGGAAGATCGTCTGATACTTGCCATTGAATTCCGCGGACTCGCCGGTGTCCTTCACTTCGAACACATAGCGGAAGGTTCCCAGAGCAAACGCCCACTCGCCCATGGTTTCGACTTCGTCGGCGAAGATCTCGAACTCCGTGTATCTGACGACGCTGAGATCCTCCTGCGCCGCAGCCAGCATCGCGTCGCTTCCGCTTATCGTCGGAAACCCCGGCCACTGCACCACCGGATCATCCGACCACAGCGCAATCCAGGCATCGGCATCTCCGGCCAGCCAGGCGGCTTCATATTCGGCGTAGATCTCCTCGACCGCAGCGGTTGCGTCCTCGTCACTCGAGCTGCACCCAGCGATGAGAAGTACCCCCAAAGCCAGCAATGCCGTTGCTATTTGTACCTTCTTCACAGCGTCACCCTCCTCCGTTCGGAACAGGTGTTGTAGTTGCTTTCGTGGTCGTAGCCGGCTGCAACTGCACGGCCAGAGCAGCCGCAGCCTCCAAACTCAGTTTGCGGCCCGCATCCCAAGCATCATCGAGTTGCTGCGGGCTGAGCACCCCAGACGCGATTGATCGTGCATCTTCTATGCCCAGAGGCTCGAGAGGCATCCCGCCGCCGGCCACCTGCCGGATCGCATAGGCCGCGCCGGCAAGCCGCACCGCGACCTCTGGGGCGGCGGGAGCTGCGTACGCCGCCACAAAGTCGAGCATCCAGGCGGCCAATGAGACGTTCTGAGCATCGACGGCTTCCTCGAACGCGGCCAGGGCGATCCGCAATGCTTCCTCGGTGTTGCCGGCGTGGTACTCGAATACGGCGGAGCTCATCACCTGGGATGTGACGAGGTCACGGTTGCCGCTCTGACGTGACACGGCCAGCGCTGCCTCCCACATCGGGCGAGACGCCGCAAAATCACCCTTCAGCTGTAGCGCAAAAGCCTTTGCCATGACGGCCATCCCAGCCTCGTCGATCGCATCGAGGCCGTCGAGGATCGACCGGGCATCATCGGCAAGCCGATCTCCGCTGTCAGGATCCCCCGCCCACGAGGCGGTCATGCTCATGCTGGTGAGCGTGTCTGCCTCGCCGCGTCGATCGCCCACCGCCTTGTACAGGCCCAACGCCTCTCCGTACCGCTTCTCCGCTTCCCGGAATTCGGCTTGCCAGTAGAGGAGCCCGGCGAGCCCGGTGAGGCCCCTCGCCCGGTGTGGACGGGAGGCGTCGGGGTGTACCAGGAGGCTTTCCAGCCACTGTCTGCCCTCGGCGATCTGACCGGTGCACTCCCAGAACCGCCACATCCGGCCGGCAATATCGAGCCCCAGGTCAGGATCTGCGGTGTCGAGGGCGTACCCGAGCGAACTGCGAATGTTGTCTAACTCTCCGGCCAGCCGATCCATCGCGGCGCGGCGCTCTTCGCCGGTGAGCTGCAGCTCGCAATCAATCACCATATTGGCGAAATAGCGGGCGTGTTCTCGAGCTACTGCTTCCCAACCGCCGCACCCGGCGAGTTGTTCGAGGGCGAAGTCGCGCAAGGTCTCCAACATGGCGAAGCGGGCTCCTCCGTCTTCACCGCTGTGGTAGATCAGGCTCTTAGAGAGGAGTGAGTCCACTCCTTCGAGGATCTCGAGGTCGGACGATCCGGTCACGACCCCGGCCGCTTCGAGGGTGAAGCCGCGGAATACCCCGAGCGAACGGAGCAGCTCCTGTTCGGAGGGCTCGAGCAACTCGTAGCTCCATGCGATGGCGTCCCGTAGCGTTCGGTGGTGGTCCTCGGCATCCGATGGCCCTCCGGTGAGCAGGTCCATGCGTCGGTCCAGGCGTTTCAGCAGTTCGTCCGGGCCGAAGAGCTTGGCCCGTGCAGCCGCGAGTTCTATCGCAAGAGGCAAGCCATCGAGGCGGTTGACGATCCCG
>CAMYKI010000072.1 GCA_947258985.1 uncultured Acidimicrobiaceae bacterium | reverse complement strand
ATGTACCTGTCCGACGTGTGCACCATCCCCTCGAACCTGTCGGGCGATCCCGCCATTTCCATCCCGGTCGGCCTGGACGAGGCGGGTCTCCCGATCGGGTTCCAGGTGATGGCACCCGCCCTCGGCGAGCCGGTCATGTTCCGGGTCGCCGCCGAGGTCGAGCGCCTGGCCGGCTTCGACGCGCGGGCCCGGTTTGCCAGCTCGGAGGTGCAGTGATGGCCTACGAGCCGGTTATCGGCATCGAGACCCACGTTGAGCTCACCACCGCATCGAAGATGTTCTGCGGATGCGCAGTGAACTTTGGAGCAGATCCCAACACCACCGTGTGTCCGGTATGCCTGGCTCTGCCCGGCGCCCTCCCGGTGCCGAATGCGGAGGCAATCGAAGGGATTCTTCGGATAGGGGCGGCTTTCGGATGTCGGCTGGTCGAGGACTCGCTGTTTCATCGCAAGAACTACTTCTACCCGGATCTGCCGAAGAACTATCAGATCTCGCAATACGACGTACCGCTGTGTGTCGACGGTCACCTGGACATTGATGTTGCGGGCGATGAGCACAGAGTCGGCATCACCCGCGTCCACATGGAAGAGGACACCGGCAAGAGCATTCACGGCAGCGAGACCGGCCGGATACATGACGCCGAATACTCGCTGCTCGATTTCAACCGATCCGGGGTTCCACTCGTCGAGATTGTCAGCGAACCCGATATCCGCAGCCCGGAGCAAGCCCGTGCCTATGCGGCGGAACTGCAGCGGGTTGTGCGGAGCCTGGGCGTTTCCGACGTCCGGCTCGAAGAGGGAAGCGTCCGCTTCGATGCGAACATTTCTGTGCGGCCTGCGGGTCAAGACGAATTCGGGACTCGGGCCGAGGTGAAGAACATGAACTCGCTGCGATCGCTGCAGCGTGCCGTCGCCTACGAGATCGACCGTCAGATAGCTCACATCGAAGGTGGGAACAAGGTCGTTCAGGAGACCCGTCACTGGGATGAAGGCTCCGGGCAGACCTCTTCCATGAGATCGAAGGAGGAGTCGGAGGACTACCGCTACTTCCAGGAGCCCGATCTAGTGCCGCTCCATGTCGACGATGAGTGGCGACAAGCGGTCGTGGAAAGCCTCCCCGAGTTGCCCGCCGTGAGGCGTCACCGCTTTGCGGAGATGGGGGTGGATCGCCAGGCGGCTGCCGTGATGGTGGAAGCCGGTGATCTGGCAGATCTCTTCGACGCTGCCGTTGCGAGCGGCGCCGACGTTCGCACTGTGGGGAATTGGCTCTCCGGCGACGTCGTCGCATATCTCCGCAAGAATGAGATTCCACTCGCGGACACGCATCTCTCCGGAGATCATCTTCGGGAGTTGGCGGCCATGGTTACCGAAGGTGCGCTCTCCAGCACCGCTGCCAAGGATGTGTTGGGACGGGTGCTCGCCGGGGAGGGGAGCCCGGCCGAAATTGCCGCTGCCCACGACCTGACTCAGATCTCCGATACGGGGGCGCTCGAGACTGAGGTTGCCGCCGTCCTCGACTCGAACCCGGATGTCGTCGAGAAGCTCCGAGCCGGGGACATGAAGCCTATCGGTTTCCTCGTCGGTCAGGTGATGAAGGCCACCCGGGGTAAGGCTGATCCCAAGATCGTCTCCGAGATGATCCGCTCCAAGGCGACGGCCGGGTGACCGGAGGCGACTCGGCGAAGACGGTCCATGTCTTCAGCAGTGTCGAACGCGTGCTCGAGGCCGATCCCGCCCGTGTCTGGATGCTGGTTGCCGACCCTTCCCGTGTCGGGGAGTGGGGCGCAGTGGCCACCGTTGGGTATATGGGAACCGAGTTGCCCAGGGAAGGGCAGGTTGTGTTCGTTCGGACCCGACGATGGCAGCGTCCGGCCGCGGCACGGCGCATCGAGGTCGAGGAATGGGAGGCAGGGGCGCGCTATCGATGTGTTCTCCAGCCCTCACGGCTGGTGCCGAAGGCAACGCTCGACGTCGAGATCCATCCTGAGCCGGCAGGCGACACCGTCGCTACCCGGGTGAAACTCATCCAGCGGATGGAGGCGAGGTCTCCGGCCGCCTCGGGCGTGCAGTGGTTGGTGGATCGAAGACTGCTGAAGCTTCTCGACAGAATCGATAGGGCTACACGATGAAGGGAGTCGTGTTTGATTTCGATGGCGTCCTCGGTGACAGCGAGGGCATTTCGTGGGATGCGTGGGCCTACGTTCTTGGAGACCACGGGTTGCATGTCACCCGCGACGACATCGTCGCCTGCACCGGTACTCGTAGCTCTACGACCTACGAGCACTTCGCCGAGAAGGCCGATCTTCCTCCGTACGAGTCTGTGCTCCAGGCGGTCGATCAGCACCGACGCAGTCGATACCCGACCGACTTGCATGGGTTCCCCGATGCCGTCAACGCAGTGCAGGCGCTGGCAATGGTGGGTGTCCCGCTGGGAGTGGCCTCATCGAGCTCCCGCTCCAATCTCGACGTCAAGATGGGCGTCTTGGGCCTGACCCGGTACTTCGACGTGAGCGTCGCCGGTGACGAGGTCGAGCGCGGCAAGCCGGCACCGGACCTCTACCTGGTGGCAATAGAGCAAATGGGTATCGACGCAGCGCCTTCGGTTGCGGTCGAGGACACCAAAGTGGGTGCAGACTCGGCCGCTGCCGCCGGTCTGAGAACTGTGATCGTCAATCGCATGAGCTTGGATACGGGACTGCACCCAACGGTTTCCGAGGTAGATCCAGACCTGTTGCTGCTTTGGCTGGGATTGCTCTGAACAATCCGGTAGGCGGAGGGTTTGGCCCGCTCCCGGGTAGTCTGACCGCATGAGTATTGCGCAGCATGCCCCGCTCGCCCCGGTCGATATCGAGGAGCTACCTCCTGAGGTCGTCGACACGCTTCCGGCGTCGGTTCAGGACAAGGTCCCCGACGGGCTGCTCGAAGCGGCATCATCGAGTTCGACGTTCACCAAGGTGCTGCTGGTCATCGGTGTGATCGCTGTGGCCGCGTTTGTCTTCGGGGTGATCAAGAGCGCAGTGAAGTGGATGATCTACAGCGCAATTATCGGTGTCGGCGCCTGGTACTTCTTCTTCCAGCAGTAGCGGCGGATCGGCTTCGCCGATCCGTTCTCAGTTTCCGAAAGAAACTGAGGCGGTTGGACCGATCGTGTGATGACGATCCGTTACAGGAGCGCGGTCACGATCCATCCGGCGGCCAAGCCGTAGAGGCCGGCGACCACGTCGTCGGCGGTGATGCCGACGGCACCGGGGAGACGTTCCGCCTGAGGAACCCCGGGCAAGACCTTGTAGATGTCGCCGAGCCGGGCAACGACCAGGGCCACCAACCACCCAACACCCTGCAGCCCGATGAAGGCCACCAATGTCCCGGCTACCTCGTCGATCACCACCCAGTTGGGGTCCGCATGATCCTCGGCGAACGGCGCCGCCGCCCATAGCGATAGGCCGATGGCGACGAGGGCGACGAGCAGATCGATCCACCACGGCGCCGACCACAGAGCCAGGCCGATGAGTGCAGCAAGAGCGGCACCAAAGGTGCCGGCGCCGTTGTCGGTCTTGAACACCTTGCGAGGGATCAGCCCAACACCAAATCCGGTCGCGACAAGTCGTTGCATCGCATGAGGCTACCTCCATTCGCGTCTGGCGTACGTGAGCGCCTCATAAGGCGCTCACGTACGCCAGACGCGAATAAAGTGCCGGGGACAACGAGAGGAACTCATGCGACCCGAGCAGCTTGGCGATCTGGCTATCCCTTCCGACCCGAGGCTTCACCCGGACGGAGAGAGGATCGCGTTTGTTGTGACCCGGTTGGATTTGGGTGAAGACAAATACTTGCGCCGGATCTGGATCTGGGACGGTGCGGAGGCTCGGCCGCTCACCTCCGGACAGGCGGATACCACACCGCGGTGGTCGCCCGACGGCTCGAAGCTCGCCTTCATCCGCAAGGGACCCGGAGACGATGACAAACCTCAGCTTGCCATCCTCGACATGGGAGGGGGAGAGGCAGAAATCGTCGGTGACTTCCCGCTGGGAGCCCTGGAAGCAGAGTGGTCGCCGGACGGTTCGAAGATTGCCGTCGTAGCTGCGGAATGGATCGCGGATCTGGCCGACGTCGATGCCGACGATCGCAAGCGGCGCCCCCGTCGCGTAACCCAGTTCCCGTACCGCTTCGACAACATGGGGTGGGTGGGTGACCGCCGTACCCACATCCACCTGGTAGATGTGGCCACAGGGGAATCCGAGCAGCTCACCAGCGGGGATTTCAACGAGAGCGGCGTCGCCTGGAATCCCAATGGCGCCGAGATCGCCTTCGCTTCAGGACGCCATCAAAACCGGGGACTTGATTGCGGTTCGCAGGTATGGACGATTTCCGGCGACGGTGGTGAGCCGACGGCGCGCACCGAGATCGGGTTTTGGGGTGGACCCAGCTACGACCCCGCGGGACGGTTGTACGTATCCGGTATCGCAGAGCTCTGGGGGCACCCCGACGTTGCCCCGCTGTACAGAATTGAAGACGATCGGGTGCTGGCCGATCTGACGGGGCACCTCGATCGCAACGTTGCCCCGCTGGCTCCGACCATCTCGCCACCGAGCCCGCAGTGGCTGGACGACGGCCGTGCCGTAATTACCGTTGAGGATGCAGGCACGGTGAAGTTGATGATGATGGAAGCCGATGGAGCGGCGACAGATCTGCTCGGAGGCAAGCGCGCCATCACCGGTGCCTCACCCAGCGGCGATGGAAGCCGGATCGCATTCGTTGCGACGACGCCCACAAACCCGGGGGAACTGCATCTCTTCGCCGACGGTACCGAGACGCAACTCACCGAAATGAACGCAGCCTTTGTTGAAGCAGTCGAACTCGTCACTCCCGAGCGTTTTGTCATCGCCCATGACGGAGTCGAGGTGGAGGGCTGGGTGTACCTGCCGCCCGGCGAAGAAAAGGTTCCCTTGCTCCTGAACATCCATGGAGGTCCCGCATCGGCTTACGGCTACTGGTTCTTCGACGAGTTCCAGGTCTACGCCGGCGCCGGGTACGGCGTCGTCGCCACTAACCCCAGGGGGTCGCACGGCTACGGGTCAGATCACGTGCGGGCAATCGTCGGAACCTGGCACGAAGCCGATTCTCCGGACATGAAGGATCTGTTGGCAACTGTCGACACCGCTGCGGAGCATTTCCCCCGCCTCGACACCGAGCGGATGGTGGTGATGGGAGGCTCATACGGAGGCTATGCCACGGCACGGATTGTTGCCCGCGATGACCGGTTCAAATCGGCTATCGCGGAACGCGGGCTCTTCACCTTCAGCTCATTCCTCGGCACATCCGACATCGGGCCCTGGTTCTCTCGGGTATATCTCGGTGAAGACGGCGTGGCCGATCTACAACAGATGTGGGAATCCGGTCCGTTGGCCGAAGCAGACAACATCACGACGCCGATGCTGATCCTCCACTCCGAAGGTGACTTCCGGACGCCGATAGAGCAAGGGGAGCAGATGTTTGTCCGGCTGCTCATGAACGGTGTAAAGACAGAGATGCTCCGCTTCCCGGCGCCGGAGGGCCATGAGATGTCACGCAGCGGCAGCCCTCAGCACCGGGTCGAGCGTTTTGAGGCGATTCTGGAGTGGCACGGCCGCCACTTGCCGTAGACGGCGTGTGCACGCCACGGTGGTTTTTCGGACCCGGGCACCGATGAACGTGGCAAGATAGAGCCATGGAACCTACCAAATACATCTGGTTTGACGGCGAGATGGTCCCATGGGCCGACGCCAACATTCATGTGCTCTCGCACGCCCTGCATTACGGAACAGGGGTGTTCGAGGGTATTCGTGCGTACGAGACCCCGGACGGCACTGCCGTATTCCGGTTGACCGATCACATGAAGCGTCTCCGCCAGTCGGCGAAGGCCTATTCGATGAAACTGGAATGGTCGGTCGAAGAATTGGTTGAGGCTGCGAAGGAGACCTTGCGGGTCAACGGCCTCGAATCGGGATATGTGCGCCCGATTACGTTTCTGGAGTTGGGGGCGCTCGGGCTGAATCCCTCGGGAGCCAGGGTTAGGACCGCAATCATCACGTGGCGTTGGGGCGCCTACCTCGGCGAGGAGGGTGTCAAAAACGGTATCCGAGTTGCGGTGTCCTCATGGCGCCGGTTCCCCAACACAGCGTTTCCCAACGCCAAGGCGACGGGTACGTACATCAACAGCATCCTGGCGAAGATGGAAGCTGTGGAGAACGGTTTTGATGAAGCCATCATGCTCAACCAGGACGGGGTCATCAGTGAGGGCAGCGGGGAGAACCTCTTCGTTGTCAGAAACGGCTTGGTCTATACACCGCCGATTGCGGTGGGTTGCCTCGACGGTCTTACCAGGGACGCGATCATCAGACTGCTCGAGGACGAGGGTCACACGATCGTCGAGAAGACCCTCGACAGATCCGATCTTTATTACGCCGATGAAGCATTCTTCACCGGGACCGCGGCCGAGGTGACACCGGTACGGGAGGTCGACAACCGCGCCATCGGGGACGGCACCCCCGGTCCGGTCACACGCCAGGCGCAGGGTCTGTATGCCGACCTCGTCTCGGGCAAGCTCGATTCCCACCGTGACTGGCTGGAGTACGTCTGACGCTGGTAGGCCTGAAGGCGATAGGTGTAGCTGATGCGCGGGTAGCATTGCCGCGCAACCCGGAAGGACCACGTGGGACAGCAGCCGAACATTGAACTAGAGATTGCGGACCTGCCGCGACCGCGGCCCAAACCTGATCCGGCCCGATCCTGGGTCCCGAGCCGGCCCGGAGAGTTGGGCGGCCCCGAAGACATGAAGTGGGGCAATGGATTCGGCACAAATGGACCCGATGCCGGGTACGCACTTTCGCTGGCGAAGCAGCGTGACCTAGACCTGGCGGACGGGGAGCACCGCGAGAACGCCGACGCTGCGGTAGCGGCTGTCGCGGCAGCGCGCTCGTCGCTGTTCGGTCGGGGCCCGACCGGCAAGGACATAGATCTTGCGCTTGTCTTGCTCGGCTACGACAAGGGCTCAGTCCCGAATGAGATAACAGCGAACCTGGGAGAGGACCGGCTCGGCTGGTTCACTGGAGCCGCGCATCATCCGCCGAAACTCGTCGACTTCATCGCCAAGCTGCCATCCGACACCCTGCGTTTGACCGCCGCCGAGGCACGAGGCCGCATGGCCGGCGGTGAGACGCTGATCGCCGGCTGAACCCAAAACGGAGAATCACATGAAGATCGTAAGGGTCGACAGTCGCGTCGACGACATCACATACGGGGCGGTCGAGCCTGAGGGCATTCGACTCCATCTGGGCAGCCCGTTTGTTGCTTGGGAGCCAACCGAGACCGTCGTCGGATGGGAAGAAGCGCGGCTGCTGGCACCGGTGATTCCCACCAAGGTCATTGCGGTGGGCCGTAACTACGAAGAGCACGCTGAAGAACTCGGCAACCCTCTTCCGGACGAGCCGGCGCTGTTCCTCAAGCCACCCACCTCGGTCATCGGCCCGTTGCAGGCCATCCGGTATCCGGAGGAGAGCAGCAACGTTCACCACGAAGCCGAACTTGCCGTCGTGATCGGGAAGGTCGCCCGCGACGTCAAGATGGAGGACGCCGGGGACTACGTGCTCGGGTACACAGCCGCCAACGACGTAACCGCCCGCGACCTACAAAAGAGCGACGTGCAGTGGACCCGCAGCAAGGGATTCGACACGTTCTGCCCATTGGGCCCCGCCATCGACACAGATCTCGATCCTCTCGAAGGACTGCAGGTGACATGCCGGGTCAACGGGGACCTCCGGCAATCGGGTAGCACTGCGGACATGATCTTCGGAGTGGCCGAGCTGATCTCGTATGTCAGCCGGATCATGACGCTGCTGCCGGGAGATGTGATCCTGACCGGGACGCCCTCCGGCGTCGGGCCCATTGAAGTTGGAGACCGGGTCGAAGTTGAGATCGAAGGAATCGGAGTGCTGATGAATACGGTTGTGGCCAGATGAGCGTGCGAGTCCGCTTTGCGCCATCCCCGACGGGGTTCTTGCACGTAGGGGGCGGGAGGACCGCTCTGTACAACTACCTGTTTGCCCGCAACATGGGCGGCACTTTCATTCTGCGCAGCGATGACACCGATCGTGCCCGAAGCACCACCGAGTTCCAGCAGGACATCCTCGACAGCGTTGCCTGGTTAGGGCTCGATTGGGACGAGGGAATCGAGGTCGGCGGCAGTTCGGAGAGCTACCGGCAGAGCGAGAGACTCGCCCGCTACCAGGAGGTCGCCGCCCAACTGGTTGCAGATGGCAAGGCCTATCACAGCTTTGCGTCGCCTGAACAGCTGGATGAGTTCCGCAAGGAAGCGATGAAAGAGGGGCGATCCCCGGCCTACGACGGGCGTCACGAACCGGATCCCGGCGAGGCGGCAGCGCTGGTGGCGGCGGGGGAGCCGGCGACGGTGCGGTTTGCGGTACCCCGGCCCGGTACGACCGTGTTCACCGACGTCGTGCGCGACGAGGTCACATTTGATCATCTCCAGGTTGATGACTTCGTCATTCTCCGTTCCGATGGCACGCCGACCTACCACCTGGCCAGCACAGTCGATGACGTCGATTTCGGCATCACGCACGTGATTCGGGGAGAAGACCTGCTGTCATCGACCCCGAAGCACATCCTGCTCACCGAGGCGATGGGCGCCCAACGGGCTACGTACGCGCACCTTTCGCTTCTAATGGGTCCCGACGGCAAGAAGTTGTCAAAACGCCACGGCCACACCGCCATCAAGGCATACCGCGATGAGGGATACCTGGCGCCGGCCGTCGTTAACTATCTGGCACTGCTCGGCTGGTCGCCGGGTGACGACGAAACCGTCGTTGATCTCGACGAGATGATCCGCCGGTTCGATCTCAATGCGGTTTCGAAGAATCCGGCGATATTCGATACCGACAAGCTGGATTGGATGAACGGCGTCTACATACGGGAGATGAACCCGGATCAGTTTGTCGCATCTGTGCTTGACCTGGTCGAAGCCGGTCTAGGCCGCAGCCTCGGAGAAGACGAACAGGCAACCCTCGTTGAAATCGCGCCGCACGTGCAAGAACGGGCCAAGCACCTCACCGAGGTTCCGGATCAGGTGCGTTTCCTCTTCAGCGAGATCGAATACGACGAGAGTTCGTGGCAGAAGGTGATGACCAAGGAAGGCGCCGACGTTGCCGTTTCCGCTGCTCGAGACAGCATTGCCGGCCTCGAATCGTGGTCTGTCGAAGCCGTCGAAGCTGCCCTGCGCGGGATGCTCGAGGCGAAAGGGTTGTCCGCCCGGAAGGGTCTGCAACCGCTTCGGGTCGCCATCTCTGGTTCGTCGGTGAGCCCTCCGCTGTTCGAATCCATTGTTGCTCTCGGCAAGGAACGGACCCTGGAGCGACTGAGCCGGGCTCATTCCTTGCAGGCGTAGGCCAACGTTGGCCCGGGTTGCTTATCCCGCCGGTTGATCGTATCCTTCCGGCGCCTCATTCGGGGGTGGTGTAATTGGCAACACAGCAGGTTCTGGTCCTGTAGTTGGGGGTTCAAGTCCTCCCCCCCGAGCGACGAACCGGGTTGGCAACAACTCGTTAGTCCTGGCCCCGTCGTCTAGCGGCCTAGGACGACGGGTCTCTGCCTGCGGCAGAGACCTTGGCAGAAACCCCCGCCTGTGCGGGGGTTTCTGCATGTCTGGGAACGCCTCCTTTCAGGGTTTCTGCGCGTCAAGAGCCCGATGTCGGGAGGGTCCCTGTTGCGCTCGGGGCGCGCTGGGGGCGCGGCAGATCGGGCTCTAGCGTCGAGGTGGAGGGCGATCTGATCGTCGAGTCCGTCCATCAGATGCCCGTACCGGTCCATGGTGACTGCTATCGAACCGTGGCCGAGACGGGTCTGGATTGCCTTTGGGTGTTCACCGTCTGCGATCAGCCAGGCGGCGTGGGTGTGGCGCAAATCGTGGATCCGACACGGTGGCCCGACGGATTCTCCCACTGCCTTGCGCCATATGCGCCCGAAGGAGCCGCGGCGGAGCAGCGCTCCCTGTTCGGTGGTCCAAACCATGTCGTCGACCGGCGGGTACGCCTCGAGATGCTGTGCGAGGGTTTCGACGACGAAGCGGGGGAGAGTCGGCGGCCGCTGGTGGCCCGACTGGGAATCGGCTGGTGGCGTTCGGTGGCTCGAGCACGGCCGCCTACGCAACGCCCCCACGCAGAACAACAGATATGGCGCCATATCGCACATTTCTGCGACCATCCTGGAACGGCACCTCGGAGGGCGTAGGCATGAACACTGACGGTGGCGATGCCCGGCGCTCGGTGCGTTCGATTTGGCCGTGCATCGACCGCTATGCGCACGGATTGGGGCGGGTCGGTCAGTCGCCGGCTAGCCCGAAGAACACCACGACGGCACGCCCGAGTCTCACCATGTCCTGATCGCTGAGGCGACCGATGTGCTCTCCAAGCTTGGACCGGGGCACCGTCGTGATCTTGTCGACCATCAGGCTGCTTGCCTGACTGAGACCGTTTTGCTCATCGGGGACAACGGGGAGCCGAATCAGCGGAGCCTCGGTCCGGTCGGTTGTGAACGCACATACCGTCACTGAGTCGGTGGCATCAAAGCGGTCGTCTTGAATGACTACCACCGGCCGCGGTTTGCCCGTATAGCCAGTCCCGGCCGCCGCCGTCCAGACTTCGGAGCGTCTCACTTGTCGTCGACAGTGATCGCATCGATGAATGCCTGATCGTCCGCCGCGTGCTCACTGGCGGCGACAGCGGCAGATTGCCGGTGTGCCTCCGCTGCGAAACCTGGGGAACGGACATCAGCCACCCAAAGCTGGATTGGTCGCATACCCTGAGCCCGCATCCGCTTGCGGTAGTTGCGTACTCGCTTTGAGACGGAGGAATCTTCGTGTGGTGTAGCCATACAATCGATGTTACATGTAACAACGGCCCGATTGAACCCCATCATGAATCACCTTGGGCACTTCACAGATCCGCGAGGTCGCAGGTTCGGTGTGGGGGATTGTCTCGGGGCGCGCTGGGGGCGCGAAAGGATGAAGAATGGCCGAAGACGATGAAAGATGCCGAGCACTCTCCGGTACCCAGAATCCTCAATGACTAAGGTGCCAATCAGCCGAATCTGTGGCGGCAGCGAGGCTCTCGAGAGTCACCCCGAAACCCCCTGAACCGCCCTCTCAAACGGGTCTCTGCCTGCGGCAGAGACCTTGGCAGAAACCCCCGCCTGTGCGGGGGTTTCTGCATGTCTGGGAACGCCTCCTTTCAGGGTTTCTGCGCGTCTAGAGCCCGATACCGGGAGGGTCTCTATTGCGCTGGGGCGCGGCAGATCGGGCTCTAGCGTCGAGGTGGAGGGCGATCTGATCGTCGAGTCCGTCCATCAGATGCCCGTACCGGTCCATGGTGACTGCGATGGAGCCGTGGCCGAAGCCGGTTTACGCTCGAGCGGACCCAACGGTTACTGGTACCACTGGTCTTCGGTGTCCTCGTCATCGTTCCGCCCCAGGTGTGGACGAGATTGCGCGGCCGACCGCGGTACGACGAGTCCCACTGAGAGTGTGGACAGCCCGACGTTGGGTTGGTGGGCGCTGGCCTTGACTCGCTGGTGGAGCGGCTCATCTGAGAACCGAATCGAAACAACTGTCATGCCGCGCCTCGGAATGCCGTAGGGTCCATGCAAGAACTGATTTCTGGTTGCGCGGGGGCCCACCGCTGGCTACCATTCGAACATATGAACGCTTCTCGTGCAGATGTTCACAGTGAATTAGCTGGCATCCCGTCGGGCATCTCGGAAGCTGATTACCGGCTGGCGGTGAGAGCGGCGATGCTCTATTACCAGGGCGGGCTCACCCAGAGCGAAATCGGCGCACAACTCGGCTATTCACGGATCAAGATCAACCGTGTTCTCGGATTGGCTCGCGAGCACGGAGTGCTCGACATTCAGGTGCGGGTTCCAACCGGGTGGCACGTCGCTCTCGAGACCAGCTTGATTCGCCGCTTCGGACTCCGAGAAGCGGTAGTCGTTTCTGCCGATCAATCCGGGCGATCATTGGAGTCGGTCCTGGCCGAGGGCGCCGCCACATTCTTGGCAAGGCAGCTGCAGCCGGGTATGCGTATCGGCCTTGGGATTGGCCGGACGATCGCACGCCTCCCCGAGAGGTTCCGACTTGATCGCAGCGTGGATTGCACCTTCGTAGAGGTCATCGGTTCCACTTACAACACCGACTGGGCCAGGTTCGACGTCACATCTCAGATGGCGGAGTTGGCCGGCGGAACCCGGGAGGCCCTCCGGGTGCCGGGAGTCATTACCGATCCCGACCTAGTGCAACGTCTTGCGCTGGAGCCGGTTGTAGCGGAAACCCTGGCCCGCGCCAGGCAATCCGACATCATCCTGCAGAGTGTCGGGCCCGTGGACACTACCGCAATCCTCTTCCAGTACGGCGTTCTCACTGCGAAGGACCTCGAGGAGCTGAGGGCAAAGGGAGCGGTAGGCGACGCTCTGGGCTACTACTTCGACGTCGACGGCAAGAGGGTGGAGTCGAAGACAGATTCCAACCTGGTCGGCCTCGACATCGACGATCTCCTCACCGTTCCCTGGTCGGTGCTTGTCGCTGGTGGCGCTGCCAAGGTACCACCGATTCTCGGTGGGCTTCGTGGCGGCTATTTCAACACCTTGATAACAGACGACGAGACGGCTGCAGCGCTGCTCTCGGCTCAAGAGGTAGAACAATGAACGGTCGAGACGTCGGTATTGAGATCTTCTACTTCATGGACCGCTGGCAAGACGACCAAGTGGCGTATTTCTCCAAGGCTGCAGAATGCGGCTACACGTGCGTTGAGATCTCCTTGATGCCCCACGTTCACGAACAGAGCGAGCGGATAGCGGCCGAGGCCGCCAAACATGAGTTGGCGATCCTGTGCGCCACCGGGCTCACGCCCGATCTTGACGTCTCCTCTCCCGACACGACCGTACGTCGGGCCGGGATCGAGTACCTCAAGCGATGCCTTTCGACAGCGGCCGCTCTGGGGAGCCCAATCATGGGGGGTGTCACCTATGCACCCTGGTTTGCGTTCCCCGACGATGACCTCGAGGCACGCCGCCACCGCTCGGCGGAGTCGCTGCGCGAGGTCGCCGGAGCCGCCGAAGCCGTCGGTGTCGATCTGTGCGTCGAGATCCTCAACCGCTTCGAGACCTTCATGTTCAACACGGTCGATCAAGCGAATGAGTACCTCGATCTTGTTGACCACCCGTCGGCGAAGATTGAATTGGACACCTTCCACATGAGCATGGAAGAAAGCGATCTTGCTGCTGCGGTGCGCAGCGCAGGCGAACGTCTCGGCTACTTCCAATGTGCGGCGAACAACCGCGCTATGCCGGGGAAAGGGCACATCGATTGGGCGGCGATTGGTGCGGCGCTCGATGACATCGCCTACACACGCCCGGTTGTTGTTGAGACGTTCCCGAACCCCGATGTGGAAACCGGTCGCACCACCCACGCTTTTCGACCGCTGGTCGGCGACCTGATGGCGGAAGCTCGTGAGGCCGCGGACTTCGTCAAGACACATCTCGGCGGTGCCCCAGCTGCGGAAGGTCAGGAGTAGACATGCGGGTTGCCAAGCTGATCAACGAGCCGGACGCAATTGTTGCGGAGATGCTCGAGGGTTATGCGGCCGCCTTCCCCGAGATCATCAAGCTCGACAACGGCCTGGTGGTGCGAGCGAAGCCCAAGGCGCCGGGCAAGGTTGGTCTGGTCATCGGTAACGGATCCGGTCACGAACCGGCAATGATCGGTTTGGTCGGACCCGGACTATTTGACGTCAACGTTCCCGGGCCCATCTTTACAGCACCGGGACCATCCAAGCTTGCCGACGGAATCAAGGCCGCCGACAACGGCGCCGGTGTTCTGGTCTGCGTCTCCAATCACTCCGGCGACGTTCTCAACGCTGAACTGGCGCTGGAGGACCTGGAGGATGAGGGGCTCAGCGAGGTGGAGTCGGTGATCCTGTACGACGACATCGATTCCGCCCCGCGTGGCAATGAGCAAGAGCGACGTGGGTCAGCCGGACTGTTCTTTGTGTGGAAGATTGTTGGTGCCTACGCCGAAGCAGGTGCGACGCTATCCGATTGCCGGCAGATGGCAGAGCGGGTTCGGGACAACACACGGACCCTCTCGGCCACTCTTGGTAACTGCTCTCATCCTGTATCCGGCGAGAGCATCGGCGACCTGGGCGAAGGGCAAATAGCTATAGGAGTTGGGGTCCACGGCGAAACCGGTGGTGGGGCCATGCCGGTGACCACCGCCGACGACGCGGTCGACATGATGCTGCCACGCCTGATCGAGGACCTTCCATTTACCGCCGGCGATGAGGTGTGTGTCCTCGTCAACAACTCGGGGTCGATGACGCTCATGGAGTTGTCGATCATCTACCGTCGCATTTCGCAGGTTCTCGGTACCAGCGGTATCTCGGTTCACCGGGCTTGGCTCGGGCCGTACGCAACGACCCAGGAATCAGCAGGATTCGCAATCACGTTGTGCCGTGTAGACGAGGAGACGAAGACGCTCTATGACGCTCCCGCCCAAGGTGCGTCCATCCAATTCATCACCCCCGACAGCGAGGAAGTCTCGTGACGCACACCGCATTGCTGCTCGATGGTCGGGATTGGAAACACATGATCATCGCCGCGGCTGATGCGGTGGATGAGGCGGTCAATGAGCTCTCCCGGCTCGATGCTGCCGTCGGCGACGGGGACCACGGCGTGAACGTGGTCACCGCCCTCGGGTACGCCCGCAGCGAACTGTGCGCATCGGGCGACCTGCTGCCGGCCGACGTCTTGAAGACCGTCGCTCGCGGGTTCCTCGACGAGATGGGCGGTGCAGCCGGAGCGCTCTTCGGAAGTCTGTTCCGAGTGATGGCCCGCAGCTTTGGTGACACTGAGCAGATAGACGCGCCGCAGCTGGCCGAAGCGCTGACCGGCGGCGTCGAGACCGTGATGCGGCGTGGGCAGACCATCCCGGGCGACAAGACGATGGTGGATGCCCTGGTTCCCGCTGCCGCCGCGGCCAATGAGACGGCTGAAGCCCAACTCGGTGTCGGGGAATCTCTGACTGCGATTGCAGCCTCTGCCCGACTCGGGGCCGAATCCACAATATCGATGCCAGCTTCTCGAGGCCGAGCCAAATACGCCGGAGACAAGGCGATCGGCGTGGCAGACGCCGGTGCAACAACGGTTGCGATTGTCTTTGAGGCATGGGCGGCGACTGCTGCGGAAAGGAACGGCGAATGACTGCCCTGGAACCACGGCTTCGAGTTGGCTACGTCGGGGTGGCTTTCCCCACGTTCTATGCCACCGAACTCAACGAGTACGCAAAGGCAATCGCAGGCCTGCAAGCCCTGGCGGATCGTCTCGATTTCGACTTGATCGTCTGCGAGGAGCCCGTCAGCGAGGTCGCCGATGCCGAGAGCGCGGCCAGAGAACTCAAGGAACAGCAGGTTGACTTCCTGATGATCCAACTGGCGAGCTGCGCGTCCGGAGAGCTGGTTCTACCACTGGCTGAGGTGGCATCTCGGGTCGGTATCTGGGGAATCCCAGACCCCCATCAAGAAGGCGACATTCAGCTGCACTCACTCGTCTCGGTCAACCACTACGCCTCAATCCTCACCCGCTACCTTCGTGAGGATGCCCCGGCGTACAAATGGTTCTTCGGCCGGGCCGACGATCCCGAGTTCGTTGGTCGTTTCGAGGTCACCGCACGGTCGCTACGGGCACTGAAGCGGATGGAAACAGCCAAGATCGGATGGATCGGGGGCAATTCGCCCGGCTTCTTCAACATGAACTTCGAGGAGACGCAGATCAGGTCTCGCTTTGGAACGCGGGTCGTTGCTCATGAATTTGCGGAGCTGGCAGAGCTCACCAAAGCGGCCGACAAGGACGAAGCCCGCCAAGTCGTGGCCGACCTAACCGCAGGCGCCGCCAATGTAACGGCGGGTTCCGACGGCATGGAGCGCGGTGCCCGGCTCTACCTAGCTCTCAAACAGCTCGCAACGACCAACGAGTACTCGGCCCTTGCGGTCCAGTGCTGGCCCAAGTTTCAGGAAGTCCTTGGTGTGGCTCCGTGCATGGCATACAGCTGGCTCGGTTCCGAGGACGGATTCGCCGTGTCATGCGAAGGCGACGTCCCCGGGGCCCTCTCCATGCTGCTGCTCAACGAGCTCGGCAACCGGTCCGGATCATCCACCCTTCTCGATGTGACCGCGATGGATCCCGCCACCAACACGATGTTGATGTGGCATTGCGGTGTCAGCCCTCGCCACTTCGCCAACGAGGATGGGATCACCTGGATCGATCACCCGACGCTGGGGCGGAAGTCGCCCGAAGTTTTTGGTGTGGCCGGAGACCAGGTGTTTGCTCCCCAGGAAACCACCCTCACCTACGTCGGCGACAACGCCTCGGAAATGCTGGTTGTACGGGCCCGCATCGAAGAGCACCCGGCCAAAGGATTCGTCGGTACTCGAGGCTGGTTCGGGGGGTTCGAACTCAACGGAGAGCCCATTGACCTCGCAGATCTTGTCAACACCCTCGTCGTTCGCGGCCACGAGCACCACTACGCAGTGGGCCAAGGTGACTGGAGTGACGAGTTGTTGGAGATCGCAGCCTGGCTAGGCATGCGAACAGTTGAACGCGTCGGCACAGCCCGGCACCTACAGAGACCGGGGGTGAATTGCTGACGATGAAGTGACCCGCTGGGTGCAACCAGCGGTGGAGGCGGCGTAGCCGGGGCAAGGACACCCTCGACTATCCGCAAATAGGACTATGGAATCACTCCAAGTCCGACAAACAGGAGGAGAAGGTATATGAGGAATCTGAAGGGCACCGCCTGGCGATGGCTGTTGGCGTTGCTGGCGTTTGCGTTGATCGCTGCTGCGTGCGGCGACGATGATGACGCTGAGACGACCGAGACCACTGCAGCCGCGACCGAAACGACCGCGGCAGCGGCGACCGAGACGACGGCGGCAGCGACTGAGACGACGGCGGCAGCGACTGAGACGACGGCAGCTGCGGCAGGCACTCCATTTGATGCTCCGGGTTTCGGTACCTGGGAAGAAGTCCTGGCGGCGGCGGATGGAACCACGGTGAACTGGTTCATGTGGGGCGGTTCCGACGTGATCAACGCCAACGTCGACAACGACATTGGTGACGTAATCAAGGAACAGTTCAATATCACTCTGAATCGTGTTCCTGCCGATGCAGCCGACTTTGTCAACAAGGTGCTGGATGAATCGGCCGCTGGAGTAACTGAGGGCGGCACCATCGACCTCATGTGGATCAACGGTGAGAACTTCGCAACGCTCAAGAACGCCGACCTGCTCTATGGGCCATGGTCCGAGTCGCTTCCGAACGCGATCTACGTTCCCTGGGACGATCCGGCGCTGGCCAACGACTTTGGCGAGCCTGTGGAGGGTCTCGAATCGCCCTGGGGTCACGCCCAGTTCGTGATGGAGTACAACACCGACTTTGTGGCTGAGGCTCCGACGACATTCGAGGCGCTGCAGGCGTGGATTAAGGAGAATCCCGGTACCTTCACATACCCGGCGATTCCCGACTTCGTCGGTAGCGTCTTTATCCGTCACCTCTTCTACTGGGCCGCCGGTGGTCCAGAGCCGTTCCTCGGCGAGTTCGACCAGGCGACGTTCGATCAGTATGCCCCGGCAGTATGGGAGTACCTGAACGACATTGAGCCAGACCTCTGGAGAGGCGGAGGCACATATCCTGAGGGACCAGCGATGGCCGACCTCCTCGCGAATCAAGAGGTCTACTTCAACATGAGCTACGACCCGTCCCGGGCGTCGAC
Organism: uncultured Acidimicrobiaceae bacterium; assembly: GCA_947258985.1. GTDB lineage: Bacteria > Actinomycetota > Acidimicrobiia > Spongiisociales > UBA5794 > JAAETI01. Next base: position 9,250 of record CAMYKI010000072.1, on the reverse strand, counting down.
CAACATCGCGTCGGGAACGTATCCCGAGTCAATCCGGACATTCGTGTTCGATACCGGAACGCTGTCCAACAACAACTACGTTGCGGTTCCGTTCAACGCGGCTAATCCGGCCGGTGCGATGGTCCTGGCCAACTACATCATCTCGCCGGAATTCCAGCTGGTGATGTCTGACCCGGATCAGTGGGGATGGCTAGTCCCGACCGATCCGACAACGTGGCCGGAGGAAGCACAGGCAACCTTCAGCTCGTACGGCACCGGGGTGGCCACCCTTCCTGCCGACGTGCTCAACTCTCACGCCTTGCCTGAGCCGCAGGGTGAATGGGTGACTGCGATGGAGGCCGGCTGGATCGAGAACGTTCTCGAGAAGTAACACCGGAATAGTGCCGTGGGGGCGTCCGGTACGGGCGCCCCCAACGGCCCCGGCGGGAGGTGATGAGGTGTGGCAAGGACTACGGAGCTAACTGACCTCGCGGAGCGCGAGTCGCTGAGAAGCAGACTCAAGATTCCGCTGATGCTGGCCCCCGCCGTCGGCATTGTTGTGCTGTTGTTCGGCGGCGGCATCCTCGTGGGGCTTGGGCAGAGTCTCGGTTACTTCCCGGCAATCGGGCTCAACGAATTCACTTTCGAGTACTACGGATCAGTACTAACCGACAGCAACTTTCTTCGTTCCCTGTGGCTGACCTTCAGGATCGCGGCCACCGCGACCGTGCTCTCGTCAGTACTGGCAGTGGGATTCGCTCTGGTACTCCGTCAGAAGTTTGCCGGAAGCCGCCTTGCGACGTTTCTGTTCCAGATCCCGCTTCCGGTACCGCACCTGGTTGCGGCCAGTGGGATCATTTTGCTTGTCACCCAGAGCGGCTTGACGGCCCGCTTGGCCTACGCCCTGGGGATAATCGACGTTCCGGGCGATTTCCCTGCGATGGTCTTCGACGAGGCTGGTATCGCCATCATTCTTACCTTCCTATGGAAAGAAGTTCCGTTTGTCGGGTTGGTCGTGCTGGCAGTTCTCCAGAGCGTTGGACCTCAATATGAAGAGCAGGCGCGAACGCTCGGTGCAAACGGTCGCCAGCGATTCTTCAACGTGCTGTTGCCATTGATCATGCCCGGGATCATGTCGACATCGATCATTATCTTCGCCTTCACGTTTGCGAACTATGAGATACCACTGCTGTTGGGAACTCGGTTTCCATCCACCCTTCCCGTCGTTGCGTATCGCCTCTACCAGGATCCCGACCTCGCCTTACGACCCGAAGCGATGGCTATCAGCATCGTGCTCGCGATCGTTGCTCTGCTCTTGCTGATCGCATACCGCCGCCTAGCTCGATACGCAGTGAGGTGATCGCATGACAGTAGATACCAAAGAGCCGGCGGGCCCCGCTGCTGAATCGCAGGAATACGTCGACGTCACCGAAAGGCCGACAGTCACCGCAAAATGGGTACGGCGACTCGCCGTAGCTTCAATAGCCGTGGCCGTTGGGCTGCCGATGTTGTCGCTGGTGGTTTGGTCTTTTGCCTTCCGCTGGAATTTCCCGAACCTCTTGCCGTCTGAATGGGGGACACAGGCCTGGGCTTATGTGGCAGACGATTCGTCGCGAGTCGTCGAAGGCTTGTGGAATAGCACCAAAGTGGCAGTCCTGGTGACGCTCCTGGCGATCATCGTTGGCCTCCCGGCGTCACGCGCCCTGGGTCAGCACGAATTCAAGGGCAAGTCCGCAGTTGAGTGGGTGTTGATGATGCCGATCATCGTCCCCGCTCTTGTCGCCACGATGGGCATCCATCAGATCTTCATCCGGCTTCGGCTCACAGAAACACTGTTCGGGGTGGCGTTGGTTCACCTGATCCCGGCGATTCCGTACTTCGTGCTCGTGATGGCGAGCGTGTTTGCCAACTACGGGACGGCTCTAGAGGAGACGGCACGAACCCTCGGCGCCAACAAGTTCCGAGTATTCAGGTATGTGACGTTCCCGGCGATATCGTCTGGTCTGCTCGTGGCCTCGATGTTTACGTTCTTGATCTCGTGGGGTCAGTATGTCACGACACTTCTCATCGGCGGCGGCACATTTGTGACGCTGCCCCTGGTGTTGTTCCCGTTCCTGAGCGGGGCCAACCACGCGACCGCAGCGGCCATCAGCCTGGTGTTCGTTGCGCCGGCAATCATCGTTCTCGTCTTTACATCGCGTCAGCTCGGTCGCGAGTCGAGCGTCATGGGAGGGTTTGGTAGAATATGACAGCAGTAGCTCTTAGCCATCTTTCAAAGAGATTCGGCAATCATCTGGCGGTTCGCGATCTCAACCTCGAGATCGAATCCGGAGAAATGGTCGCCTTCCTCGGACCCTCGGGGTGCGGGAAGACCACGACGCTCCGCATGATCACCGGGCTGATCCAACCCACGTCGGGAGACGTTCTCTTCGACGGCGAGTCCGTCGTCGGTATTCCCACGGAACGGCGCGGCGCCGTGATGGTGTTTCAGAAGCACCTTTTGTTCCCCACCATGAACGTAGCCCAGAATGTTGGTTTTGGACTGAAGATGGCCGGTGTCGACAAGGCCGAAACAGCAAGGCGTGTCACCGAAATGCTGGAACTGGTTGAACTGCCGGATCTCGAGTCTCGGAAGGCCCATGAGCTATCGGGCGGCCAGCAACAGCGGGTCGCTCTCGCCCGAGCTCTTGTAGTGCGTCCGCAGGTCTTGTTGTTGGATGAGCCGTTGGCAAATCTCGATGCCAATCTGCGCATAACCATGCGCCAGCTGATCCGTAGCATCCAGCACGAGATGGGAATTACAGCCATCTTCGTTACCCACGATCAGGAGGAAGCGGTGATGCTGGCTGATCGGGTGGCGCTCATGTTCGATGGAGTGGTCCAACAAGTAGGCGAGCCGGATACGTTCTACCGGCGTCCGTCCACCACTCGCGTGGCGCAGTTCTTCCGCAACAGCAACTTCCTTCATGGGGTTAGGTCCGGAAACGTCGTTTCGACGCCTGTCGGCGATATCGAGGTAGACCCAGTTCAGGTGGCCGACGGCAGCGGCGACGTGATCCTGTCCGTAAGGCCTGAGGAGGTGAAACCCGTCCTCGCTGGTTCGGACGCGGCCAACACCGTCCCCGCCACAGTCGAGTCTGTTATCTATATGGGAACCCACACGCAGGTGGTGGCGAAGATCGGAAACTCGGTCTGGAATGTGCAGACGGCAGCTGCCTTCAACCCCAGAGAAGGGGAAGAGGTTCTCTTCGAACTGCCCAAAGAGCATGTGTGGATAGTCAAGGATGACTCGAATTCGCAGCCGGATGCGGTGAAAGCCTCGTGAGTTCGCCTCCAGGCAATCTTCACGGAGCCGTCGGCGACGTGCTTCCGACCGGCAAGCAGCAGGGACTCCGAGCCGTGTCCACACCCGGTGGAGCGTTTGCCGTGCTTGCCCTCGACCACCTGAGTGCTCTGAGTGCAACCATTCGGCCACAAGACCCCGACACCGTGTCGGACAGCCAACTGGCGGAGACCAAGGTGTTGCTCGTCGACCGGCTCGCCGAGCACGCCTCGGGTGTCTTGATAGATCCGGTTGTCGGTCTGCAATCTGTCATCGATCGTGACGTGCTCCCCGGATCAACCGGTCTCCTGCTGGGTCTAGAGGATGGCGACTACGCCTCTCTCGATCACGCCCCGCGGCTGTTCGAGGGATGGGACGTTGCCCGCGCCGCCGAAGCCGGCGCAGATGCAATCAAATGCTCGTTCTTCTATGACCCATTTGCTCCGTCACAGGCGGCGCACGAGTTCGTGGCGAACCTGGTTGTTGATTGTGCCAACGCCGATCTACCGCTCTTTGCCGAGCCCCTGGCGCCGCCATCGCTGCAAGCGGACCGCCGAAAAGTGGTCGTCGAGACCGCTCGCAGCATTGGAGCCCTCGGCGTGGACGTTCTCAAGCTCGAATTCCCGTCGAACCGAACACATCGTGATGCCTACAGCGAGTGGAAGGAGGCTTGCCAGGAACTCAGCGAGGTAAGCCCGCGACCTTGGACCCTGCTATCTGCCGGAGCGGACTTCGATACCTTTGCGCAGCAGCTCGCCGTTGCATGCGAATCGGGCGCGTCGGGATACGTAGCAGGCCGAGCCGTATGGCAGAACCTCGTAGCCGGAGGTGTCGCCGAGGATGGTTCTGCCCTCGAGGAGGCGAGGAAGCGGATGTCCGAGCTCACCACCATCGCCAGCGACACCGCCACCCCCTGGACTCGCTGGTATATGCCCGCAAGCAAGAAGAGAAGGAGCTTGTGATGGCCAAACCGGGGGAGTACCCGACCATCTCGCCCGAGATCAGGGCGCAACGGCTGGCTATCCCGAGCGGTCGGCCGCGGATCGTCATCGACACGGATACGGCCAACGAGATCGACGACCAGTTCACGCTCGCCTGGGCGCTGCAATCCACCGACGCTCTCGACATCCAGGCGGTGCTGGCTGAGCCCTACTCGTTTGCCCACCTCCGGCCCGCCCTGCTCGAGGCTTCCGCAGCGCTCGACCAAGGTGCGTCTGACAGCAGCGCCGAGACGGGATTGATCGACTCCTTCCTCAGCTGGGCGACCAGGCTTCGTGCCGCCGGTGTCGACCCGGCGACGATCGAGTTCGTCGGTCCGGATGAGGGTATGGAGCAGAGCTACGAGGAGATACTCAAGGTATATGACCTCGTCGGAGCGTCAACCGAGGACATGGTGTTCCGGGGTTCCCCGGGGTACATGCCTTCGACAGACACGCCGGTGGAGAGCCCCGCCGTCGACCGGCTGATTGAGCTGGCGATGAGCAGCCCTGCCGATGACCCGCTGTATGTCGTGGCCATCGGCTGTGTCACCAATGTCGCCTCGGCGATCGTCAAGGAACCCAGAATCATCGAACGGATTGTCGTGCTGTGGACGGCCAGCTACCCAAGCTGGTGTCCTCGCTCCAACCGGGGCGGCCTGAACCTCGAACAGGATGTGGCTGCGGCACACGTCCTCTTTGATAGCGGAGTTCCGCTTGTCTACTTCCCCGGCTTCTACATGGGGGCCCAACTTCGGGTGTCCCTGCCGGAGATGGAGGAGTGGGTGCGAGGTCGAGGTGCGATCGGTGATTACCTCTATCACCTCTACACCAACAACCCTCTACACGCTCAGCGTGGTATCTATGACCACTTCGGTCGGACCTGGGTGATGTGGGATCTGATCTGTTCTGGGTGCCGGCACCCGGACCGGAGCGGCTCATGCTCCAGTCGTACGACATCGACAGGGATGCGATCTTCCGGGACTTCTTCAGAAAGCTGGAGGAGAACAAGTAGTGAGCGACGCAGCGCACCGGTACCGGTCGATCATGGACTTGACGGCAAAGGAGTGGGAAAAGGCCATCGGTCTGTCCGGGCGCGAACTCCCCGTTGCGGTGATTAGTGAGGGAACCTGGTGGCGCGAACAGCGCACGGCCGAACGGCTGGCGCTGCTCGAAGACGTACGCGAACTGCCCTTTCCTGACATCTTCGTCGGCCGGTATCACGACAAGCCTGTTGCTTACTGCTGCGCCTATGGAGCCCCGCGCGCTGTCGAGGTGGCCCACCTCTTTGGTGCCCTTGGGGCCCGGCTGGCGGTGCAGATCGGCTCCTGCGGCGGCCTTCAGGGGCAGCTTGCGCCCGGCGATGTCGTTGTACCGGACGAAGTGGTTTGTGGAGAAGGTATCGCCAAGCTCTACGGCGCCGAAGAGACCTTAGCTGGTGATCCCGTTTGGGCTGAGCGGGCGCGTGCCGTTCTAGCCGAGAGAGGGCACACCGCCCGTGGCGGTCAACACCTGACCTGGTACTCGATATTCGCTCAGGACGGAGCAATGGTCGAGCGATGGCACAACTCGGGCTACATGTCGGTGGATATGGAGACAGCCACAACGCTGGCAGTGGCCCGGAGCTTTGGCATGGAGGCAGTTTCCATGCTGGTCGTGTGGGATGAGTTGCTACGTGGTCGAAGCTTCCTCGACCCGCTGGAACCCGACCACCAACGAGCTTTCGATAGTGCGTACAGCGATCTGTTCGCTATCGCACTTCAACTAGTAGACGAGACGAAGGAGAACGGGACATGACCCTTGCTAGAGAGACCTTGATCGACTTGTGGACCCGGATGATCCGGATTCGCCGCTTTGAGGACCGGGTGGCGATCATCGCCGCCAACAACGAAGCCGATGGCTTCCTCCACACCTACTCGGGGCAGGAAGCAGTAGCCGTCGGCGTGCTTCCTTTGCTCAACGACGGAGATGCGTTCACTTCGACCTATCGCAACCACGGCCACGCCATTGCACGGAATATCCCACTCGATGGATTGGCCGGCGAGGTCTACGGCAAGGCCAACGGCGTATGCCGCGGCAAGGGCGGCTCCATGCACGTCGCAGATCAGGACTTCGGAATGATCGGCGGCATGGGGATCGTCGCCGGCGGTCTGCCCATCGCTACCGGTGCGGCCTATGGGTATAAGTACCTCGGCAAGGACAATGTGTCTGCGGCGTTCTTCGGTGACGGTGCGGTGCATCAGGGTGCGTGGCACGAGTCCCTCGACTTCGCCGCATTGTTCCAATGCCCCGTGATCTTTGTGTGTGAGAACAACCTGTACGCCGAGAGCACCTACATCGAATACCACCTGAACGCCGAGTCGATTTCCGCCATGGCAGCGCCATATGGCATCCCTGCTGTTCAGATCGATGGTATGGATGTGTTTGCCGTGCGGGACGCCATGGAGGAGGCCATCGAGCGTGGTCGCAGCGGTGGCGGTCCCAGCCTGATCGAGGCAATGACGTACCGATATGGGGGCCAGTACGAGGGTGACAACCAGCTGTACAAGCCCGCCAAAGAAGTCACCTGGTGGCGTGAGCAAGACCCACTGCTCAGGTTCAGAGAAACGGTCGACGGGATCATCGATGCAGCCGAACTGGATGCGATCGATGAACAGGTTCAGGCCGAGGTCACAGTTGCATTCGATGTGGCTATCGCGGCCCCCTGGCCGGACGTCTCTGAATTGACCACTGACGTCTACGCCCCACTCGCATAAGGAGCTGAAGTGACACGCACTCTCAACATCAAAGATGCTCTGAACGAAGCTCTTCGCCAGGAGATGGAGGTCGACAGCAGGATCGTCCTGATGGGCGAGGACATCGCCGGCGGTGCAGGCCGCGACGATGTCAACCCGGAAGGCACCGACTGCTGGGGAGGAGTCTTCGGCGTAACCAAGGATCTGCTCGGCCAGTTCGGCCGGGAACGCGTCGTTGATACCGCCATTGCCGAAACCGGGTTTGTCGGGGCCGCCATCGGCGCATCCCTCGTCGGAATGCGCCCTGTGGTCGAGATCATGTTCGCCGACTTCATCGGAACCTCGTACGACCAGCTGCTCAATCACGCGGCCAAGCTTCGCTACATGTACGGCGGCAAGGTCTCGGTGCCGATCGTGGTCCGGACCGTCACCGGAGCCGGCTTCCGCGCCGGCGCAGAGCACAGCCAGACGCTGTACTCGCTGTACACCCACGTCCCGGGCCTGAAGGTCGTTGCACCTTCGACAGCACGCGACGCCAAGGGGTTGATGCTCAGCGCCATCCGTGATCCGAATCCGGTCATCTTCATGGAGCACAAGCGCCTCTATCTACTCGACGACGATGTCCCTGAAGAGCCCTACACAATTCCCTTCGGCGTGGCCCGCATTGCCAGGGAAGGCAGTGATGTGACGATCGTCGGTGTGCAGAAGATGGTGCATACCGCACTCGATGCGGCCAAGGTGCTGGCGGAGCAGGGTATCGAGGCCGAGGTCATCGACCCTCGGACATACTCTCCGCTCGACGAGGACACGATCCTCGGATCCGTGGAGAAGACCGGGCGGCTGGTCATCGTCGATGAGTCGCACCCACGCTGTTCGCTACCAACCGACATCAGCGCCCTAGTAGCCGACAAGGGGTTCGCCTCGCTGCGTAGCCCGATCAAGATGGTTACCGGACCGCACACGCCGATTCCGTTCAGCCCCCCGCTCGAGGATGCATTCATCCCCGATCCGGATCAGATCGTGGCGGCAGTCAAGAGCCAGTTCGAGTACGCAACTACCTAGGAGTTACTTGAAAGACAGAGTAGGCCTCATCGGCTGCGGCCTCATGGGCGCACCGATCGCAGCCCGGTTGGTGGACCGCGGCTACAACCCGGTGGTGTTCGACAAGAGCGCCGCCGCTCTCCAACATGCCCGCGAGATCGGGTGTTCCACCGCCGCGTCCCCCCGCACGGCGGCAGAGAACACGAAGGTGGTCCTTATCTCGCTGCCCCGGCCCGAGCACGTTACCGACGTAGTCCGGGGTGGCGAGGACTGCCTTCTCGACGGATTGACCACCGACTCGGTGATTGTCGACACGAGCACAGTCGATCCCGTGACCTCGCAGGAGAATGCGAAGGCGGCAGCGGAGCGGGGAGTGGGGTATCTCGACTGCCCGATCCTGGGCCGACCGTCAGGTGTTGGTCATTGGACGTTGCCGGCCGGGGGAGAGCTCGAACACCTGGAGAGGGCAAGGCCCATCCTCGAGGTCTTTGCTTCCCGGATTGTCCACGTTGGCCCGTCCGGGCACGGCAACACACTCAAGCTGTTGAACCAGTTGATGTTTGGTGCCATCAACTCGGTCACCGCCGAGATGTTTGCTGCTGCCGTGACCGTCGGGATGGACCCTGGTTTGCTCTTTGACACAATCGTTAACAGCGGAGCAGGCACCGTCAGCAATCTGTTCAAGGAACTCGGTCCCAAGGTTGTTGGCGACGAGTTCACGCCGAACTTCACTGTGGACAATCTCCACAAGGATGTTGGGCTGGGCCTGGCGATGGCCAGGGCTGCAGGAATCACCCTCGAGTTCGGCGAAGCGGGCCAGCGATTGACCGAGACCGCCCAGTCGGCCGGTCTCGGTGACCAAGACACGTCTGTCGTGTTCAGAGCACTCATTGACAAGGAGCGCACAAGTGAAGCCAGTTGATCTCGAATACGGCACGGGGAAGATGTCAGTCGAGTTGCCCGATGCGTCGGTCGTGGTCCGCTACGGCGAGACCTATGTCGATCCACCGACGGTTGACCCGATAGCAGCCACCAGGGCGGCTCTCGATGCCCCTTTGGATATGCCTCCTTTGCGAGATCTGGCCGGGCCGGGAAAGACCGCAGCGATCGTTTTCCCGGACAGGGTCAAAGGCGGCGCCCATCCGCTGGCGCATCGCAAGGTCTCCATCCCGTTGATCGTTGCAGACCTGCTCGAG
>CAMYKI010000071.1 GCA_947258985.1 uncultured Acidimicrobiaceae bacterium | reverse complement strand
CGCCGCCGATGACCAGCTTCGCTTTCGGGTAGAGGACGATGGTGAGGGTTTCCCTCCCGATTTTGTAGATCGCGCGTTCGAGAGCTTCACCAGGGCCGACTCCGCCCGCACCCGCGACGGGAGTGGCACCGGGCTCGGACTCGCCATTGCCCACGGGTTTGTGTCCGCCCTCGGCGGATCTATACATGCCGAACCTGGGCCGGGAGGGAAAGTCGAGTTCAGACTGCCGGTCGAAAGTACGCCGCCGGTGGCTTAGCCCCAACCTGCGGCAACGAGGTCTCGCAACTTGGCCTTGGTGTCGGGTTCGCAGAACGCCGCATCGACGGCGCGAAGGTTGATGTCGCGGAAATCCCGATTCGTAAATCCATGGGCGTTCCGCCACAAGCTGTACTCGTGGGCCACGGTTGTCGTGGTGATCGCCCGATCATCCGGATTGATGGAAACCGCAATTCCTGCATCGTGGAAGAGACGAACCGGATGAGAGGCAACCGGTGTGCCCAGACAACTATTCGAAGTCAGGCAAACCTCGAGCATGATCTGCCTTTGCACGATTTCGCGAGCCACAGGACCCAACTCGGCGATCTTGCCGTTTGCCACGACACAATCGTCAATGAGGTGGAGACCATGACCGACGCGTCGCGGCAGGGCTGAGTTGAGAGCGGAGGCGATGCTCTCGGGACCGGCCATCTCCCCGGCATGAACGGTTACGCCGAGCCCACCCTGGCGAGCAATCGCAAACGCCTCGGCGTGAAGATCCGCACCGAAATCGAACTCGTTGCCTGCCAGATCGAATCCGACGACCCTTGAGTCCGCAGATGCAACGGCGAGATGGGCCGCTCGCAGGGACTCTTCCGGCTCATTCTCACGAAGACCGCACACGATCATGCGGGCGATGCAGCCGGTCTCCGCTTCACCCTCTTCCAAACCGGCGGCGACCGCACCAATTACTTGCTCCGGCCTCAACCCCCCGCGCAGGTGGCTCAGCGGAGCAAACCGCAGCTCGGCGTAGACGACGCCGTCTGCAGCCAGATCCTCGACAGCCTCGCGAGCAACCCGACGCAAAGACTCAGCCGTCTGGAGCACATCGATTACGACGCCAAATCTCTGCCACGCCTCTTCGAACGGCATGCCCGGGGTAATGGTGAACCACGCAGCCAACTGAGACGAATCGCGCGTCGGTAGATCGACCTTCGCCGCCGCAGCGAGATCGATAACCGTCTCCGGCCGGACACCGCCGTCAAGGTGATCGTGGAGGACGATCTTGGGTCGTTGCACCGTCATGTGAGCACCCTAGTTGGAAATATCTGAGCCCAGGCAAGTTCACCATTTCGCAAGCCCACCGCAAGGGACCGGCAACTTCTGTGTCCGACCATGGCTGCAATCGACCTAGGAGAATCAATGTCCTTGAGAATCTTGCCGGCCGTCCTGGCCTTCGTGCTGCTTTTGGCAGCGTGTGGCGGATCGGACGACGCCGATGCCGAAGAGGCCATGACCGAAGAGGCCATGACCGAAGAGGCAACGAGCGAAGAAGCAATGTCCGACGATATGGCGGACGACAGCATGTCCGACGATGTGGCGGACGACAGCATGTCCGACGAAGAGATGTCCGACGAGGAAATGTCCGACGAGGAAATGTCGGATGACGAAACGTCCGACGATATGGCGGACGACATGTCCGACGACGACATGGAAGAGCACATGGCGACGTCGTTCACCGTCACGATCACCAACACGTCGGACACAGCGGCACTGTCGACGCCGCTGGCGCCGGGAGCCTATGCAGTGCATTCCTCGATGGACACGCTCTTTGCTGAAGGTGAGAACGATCGCGGCGAAGGGCTCGAGCAGCTTGCCGAGGACGGCGATCCCAGCACCCTGGTCGCTTCCCTCAGCGGTGTGAGTACGGTTTCTGTTGCCGGGGCATTCACCAACCCCGATGAGGGAGCCGAAGCCGGTCCCGCACTGCCCGGGTCCACCTACAGTTTCACCTTCGAGGCGATGCCCGGTGACTATCTGTCGCTGGCGACCATGATCGTGCAGTCCAACGACTGGTTCTTTGCCCCGTCGTCGAGCGGTATCAATCTCTTCGACGGTGGCGAACCCATCGATGGTGACGTCACAGATGCGGTCGGCCTGTGGGACGCCGGCACTGAGGCCGACGAGGTGCCCGGTGAAGGTGCCAACCAGGCGCCTCGCCAATCGGGCCCGGACACCGGCGAGGATCAGGACGGTCCCGTTGCTGCGGTTCCGGGATACGAGGGTTCCATTAGCGTCGAGATATCGATCAATAGCTAGTCCCGGCTTCGTCGGAGAAATGGCGGGCCCCCACCCCTGGGGGCCCGCCATTGGCCGACAACATCCTCACCGCACCGGCTCCGTCCTACACTCCCGCCCATGAATCGAGAGACGCCTTGGACAATCGTGCGCGGGTTCCTGATGGGGGCCGCCGACATTGTCCCCGGAGTATCCGGCGGCACGATCGCCCTCGTCGTTGGCATCTATGAACGGCTCATAAGCTCAGTCCGGGCCGGAAGCTCGATGCTCGGCCACCTCCTCCGCGGCGACTGGGACGGAGCGCGCCGCTGGTTCCGCACCGTCGAATGGGGATTCATCCTCCCTCTTGTTGCAGGCATCCTTCTCGCCATCGTCACTCTGGCGCGGGTGATCGAAAACCTCCTACATGACTACCCCGAAGAGATGGCCGGGCTCTTCACCGGCCTTATCGCGGGTTCTGCAATCGTCGCCTGGCGTCTCGTCAAGGACTGGAACGGGCTCCGGATCGTCACAATGGCGGGAGTCGGAGTTCTCGTCTTCGGTGCTCTCGGGCTTCGCGAGGGCACGTCTGATGAGACCGTCGCCCAGGTCCTCGACCCGGCGCTGTGGGCATTCTTCGTCGCAGGTGCGATCGCCATCTGCGCCATGATCCTCCCGGGTGTCAGTGGATCATTCCTTCTGGTCGTCATGGGCATGTACGGACCCGTCCTCGAGGCCGTAAACGACCGCGACTATGCGACAGTGCTGGTTGTGGCCATCGGCTGCGTGGTCGGTCTTGCCTTGTTCTCGCAACTCCTCAACTGGGCGTTGCAGAACTATCACGACACTGTCATGGCTGCCCTCATCGGGCTCATGGTCGGCTCGATCCGTGTCTTGTGGCCGTGGCCGGACGGTCTCGACAGCACTGCCCTCGGCCGGCCCGCATCCGATCTGGTTCCAACCCTCATCCTCGGGCTCGTCGCCCTAGTCGCGGTGATCGGGCTCGGGAGGCTCGGACGGGGCCGGTCCGTCACTGAATAGCCGGCTGCCGTCGCCGCCCCGATGATGGCGGAGTATCGCCTCGGCCACGGCCTCAACGGGGACGTAGTATGTGCCGTTGTTCACCATCGTATGAATTGCGTCCACGCGTGCGAGCCTCGCTTCAGGCGGCTCCGGGTTCATTGCTTGTTATCGACCGGTCGGGTTCCGAAACTTGAATCACTGAAGGAGCTGGTTGAGCCCACGACGCAAGTATCTGCCGTGGCTCTGCTTCCCCACGAACTTGCCATCTGAGACGATGATGCTCCCCCGGGACATCACAGTCTCTATCCGACCGGTCAGCTCCTTTCCTTCGAAGCAGGAATAGTCGACGTTCATGTGATGCGATTCGGCCGACAGGACCACCTTGGCCCCTGGATCGACGATGGCTAAGTCGGCGTCCGACCCAACGGCGATCGTCCCTTTCTGTGGGTACAGACCAAACATCTTGGCCGGCGCGGTTGAGCTCACGTCCACCATGCGATTTAGCGAGAAGCGCCCCTCTTCGAGGGCGGCATGGACCATCAATGGGAAGCGATGCTCCACAACGGGAAGGCCGTTGGGAATCTGAGTGAAGTCATTGCGACCGAGCGTCTTTTGCCCCTCGAAGTCGAACGGGCAATGGTCGGTCGCTATGACCTGGAGGTCTCCACCGGCCAGCCCTTGCCACAAGGCTTTCTGATGCCCTTCACCGGGATCACGCAGCGGCGGCGAGCAAACGTACTTGGCTCCTTCGAATCCCTGATCGAGCATGTCAAGCTCGAGATAGAGATACTGGGGGCAGGTCTCGCCGAAAGCGTTTGTACCCCGCCGACGAGCTGCGGCGATCTCGGCGACCACCTGCTTGGCGCTGATATGGACGATGTAGACAGGGGCGCCGGTCATCTCCGCCAGAAGGATCACCCGGTGCGCCGCCTCCCCCTCCATCTCTGCGGGACGGGTCAGGGCGTGAGCCAGCGGAGATGTATCGCCGCGTGCGATCGCTTGCTCCCGCAGCAGATCGATGGCTGAGCCGTTCTCAGCGTGCATGAGGATGGTCGAGCCGTTCCCGGCAGCCCACTGCATCACTCGCGCCACCTCACCGTCGGTCGAGTAGTAGACGCCGGGATAGGCGGTGAACAGTTTGTATGACGTCACGCCCTCCTCGAGGACGAGGTTCAGTTCTGCAAGCGATTGCTCGTTGACATCCCCGACAATTTGGTGAAAGCCGAAGTCGATGGCCGAGTTCCCGGCAGCCTTCGCCATGGTCTGCTCGAAGCTGCCTATGAGAGAGTCGCCCTTCATCTGAATTGGGAAATCAATGATCGTCGTGGTGCCGCCCCAAGCTGCTGCACGGGTTCCGGTCTCAAAGGTGTCTTTTGATGTTGCGGCACCGAACGGGATCTCCATGTGGGTGTGGGCGTCTATCGACCCCGGGAACACGAGGCGATCGGTGGCATCGATGGCCAGGTCCACCTCAGGCGACTCCACATCTGCACCCAGCAACCCGACGATCTTCTCGCCGTCGATGAGAACGTCGGCCCGCATCGTTTCGGTCGCGGTGACGACGGTACCTCCGGTGATCAGCTTTCGTGTCATCTCTTTCTCCTTTTGGCCGCGCCCGGGCAACGGGCTTGCTCAATACTCAATGCACCGCTCCCCTGGACCGTAGATCCCCAGCCCGGCTCGAATCGATGCCGATCTCTGCAAGGATCTCATCGGTGTGCTCTCCTGGAGACGGCTGCGGCGTGGGACGATCCGGTACGGTCCGGGAGAAGCGTGGTGCCGATCCTGGTTGGGTTGACCCGGCAACGTCGATAAACGCTCCCCGCACCGCGTGGTGCTCATACCCCGGGACCTCGGCCATCGGCAAGACCGGGGTGACGCACGCGTCGGTCTCCGCAAAGACCACGGTCCATTCGTCACGGGTCCTAGAGGCGAATACTGCCGCGATCTGCCGCCGCATCTCCTCCCATCCGCTCTCGTCGTACTGCCCGGTCTTTCCAGCGCGGTCGATCCCAAGGCGGTTCATGAGAATCTCGAAAAACTGCGGCTCTAGTGCTCCGACGGCCATGTGGCCGCCGTCCGCAGTTCGGTATGTGTCGTAGAACGGGCACCCTCCGTCGAGGAGGTTTGTGCCGCGCTCCCCCGTCCAGAGGCCAAGTTCCTGCAGCTCGTAAACCATGCTCATGAGCGATACGACGCCGTCGACCATCGCAGCGTCGATTACCTGGCCACGGCCGGAACGGTTCCGCTCGTGAAGAGCTGCCAGCACGCCGACGGTGAGATAGAGCGCGCCGCCTCCGAAGTCGCCGACGAGGTTCAGCGGGGGAACCGGGCGACCGCCCGAGGTCCCGATCGCGTCCAATGCCCCGGTGACCGCGATGTAGTTGATGTCGTGACCGGGGCGATCGGACAATGGCCCGGATTGGCCCCAACCGGTCATCCGCCCGTAGATGAGGCGTGGATTGCGGGCGAGGCAGACGTCGGGACCAAATCCGAGACGCTCTGCAACGCCGGGACGGAAGCCCTCCAGAAGCACATCCGCTTCTGCGACGAGCTCCAGGAGAATCGCAACTGCGTCTTCCTGCTTGAGATTCAGGACAATTGACCTCCGGTTCCGACAGGTCACGCGGTCGAGCCCACCGGCTTGGCTCCCCGGAGGCCGGTCGATCCGGATGACGTCTGCTCCGAGGTCGGCGAGCAGCATCGCGGAGAACGGTGCCGGACCGAGTCCGGCCATCTCCAATACTCGGATACCTGCGAGGGGGCCCACAAGCCTGACTCTAGAGCCGGATCAGACCATCCCAACCGACCTCATGAGGCGGCGTCGATGCCTCTGATGAGGTATTCGATGACGTCGCGGGCCGTGTACGTGGCTGACCCCTCCGGCAGGAAGCGGGCGACATCAGCAACGTCGTCGCCAGACGTCACGATCGGCAACTCGAATTCTCCGTTCTTCTGGATCTGGCCTAGGCCGATACTTGACAGCAGCGCATTGCAGATGCACTTGCGGCCTACCGTGTCGGCTTCGTCTCCGCCCTTGCGGACATAGTCTGCAACCGGTTCCGACGGACATCGCCATCCCACCGTCTCATCATCAATGCGATACGCCGTTCTGAGGTAGCCGAGATCGCAAACACGATTGCGCTTGTTGTAAATGGGTTCTTCCGAGACCGTGTCCTCGACGGGGACCACCTTGAAGGGGAACCCGGTCGGCGATGCCAACGGATCGGTGAACACATTGACCGTCCGCGCCCTTGAGCGAGCGAGCACCGTCGCCTTGATGTCGGGAGTGAGACCGGATTCTTCGCAGTAGGCAAAAGCGGTTCCGATCTGGACTCCGGTTGCTCCGGCGCCGAGGGCCTCGGCGACCCTTTCCGGTTCGGCGTAGGAACCAGCCAGCCAAAATGGAAGACCTACCGCGGCGATCTGTTCGAGATTGGCGATGTCGCGATCACCGTAGACGGGCTCACCCTGATCGCTGAGATGGAGCTTGCCGCGTGGTGGTGCGTTGTGACCCCCGGCCGTTGGGCCCTCAACGATGAACCCGTCGACCCGACCCGTCGCCTTCTTCGATAGCATGGTTGCCAGGACGGCCGATGAAATGATCGGATAGAAATCCGGTCGGGCCGGGGTGACCGGATCGCCACCGCAGTAGGACGCCGGGTCGAACTCCATCTCGTAGCGCTGATCGCGGGCTGCCTCCTTGACGTCCAGCGACAATCGAGCGACGCGCCCGGCAGCCAGCGCGTCGAGGATGCCCGGAATCTCTCTTGGGATTCCCGCTCCCATGAGCACCGCATCGACACCGGCCAGCATCGCCCCATAGAGCGACGGGATCGTCGGAGCTTGCAGCTTTGTGAGCATGTTGGTGCCGACAAGACCGTCGTGACCTTCTTTGGCAAGAAACACCTCGATGAAATTCCCCAGAACGAGCAGATCTTCACCGGTCCGCGAGGGCCGCTTCCTGCCCATGGGGTGGCTCTTGTAGCGGTCGTCGGCGCCCTTGCCGCCGGCCACGTAGAAGCGCTCGAGGACCCTTTCGGCAACCTCAGGTAGCGGGAAATGCGCGGCGGCCTTACGCACATGACCGCCGTCGTCGCCGGCCTGGAGCCTTCTCACCAACACGACGTCAAGCGCCGTCCCAGACACAACTCCGAATTGTCCGAGCTGAGAAACGGCCCTGGCCAACCGCCAATCGGAAACGGCGACGCCCATCCCTCCTTGAATGATGACGGGCAGGTCGCGTTTCATGGGCGGCATCCTAGGATGCCTCAGCCCGAAAGTGGGACGGCGCTCAAAATTCAGCTATCCAGCACCGTGCCGCCGAGAACCCTGGTGTCGCCGGTAACCGGGTTGCGATCAAGCTCGATGAGGTCTTCGAGTCGCATACGCAGCTCGGGAACGTGGCTCACGATGACGACGACTCGATCAGAGTCCTGGGCAACCAGCTGTTCGATGCCTTGCATCGCCAAATCGAGGTGTTCCGGATCCAGCGTGCCAAAGCCTTCGTCGAGGAAGAAGGAGTCGAGGCGACCGCCGGTACCGGCAACCATCTCGGCGAGCGCCAACGCCAGCCCAAGGGAAGCAAGGAAGGTTTCTCCGCCGGAGAGACTGTCGGCGCGCCGGGTTGAGTCTGCCGCGGTCAGATCGACGATCCCAAACTTGTCGTCGGCAAATCTGTAGCGACCCGCGGAGAGTTGCTGAAAGTGCTCGCTCCCCAACTCCGCAAGACGGGATCGCTCCTCGTCGAGCAAGAACCTGATGAAGCGAGAGTCCGTCAGATCCTTGGCGATCCGGCCAAAGATCTCCGCCCGGCCGGCGTACTTCTCCTGGTCGGCGTACAGGCCGGCAGCCTCCTCGAGGACGGCCTGATCCTTCTTGACCAGTTTGCCGAGACGCTCGATCCGGTCGTCGACAACAGCGCCGGCGGCGCGGTGGTCTCCGTCAACTCCAAGACTGGCAAGAAGCGCCGCCCGCTCCGACTGCTTGGCACTGAGCTCGGTCGAACCCGCTTCGAGTCCTTCCTGGAGCTCGACAGTCGCCGACTTCCACGCCTCGCGCAGCTTCTCCGCAGCTGCGCCCATAGAGGCAGCGCCCTCTCCGATCTCGAGTGCGACATCGAGGCGAGCCGCCATCTCTGCGAGGCGAACACCAAGATCCTGCAAGACCTTGCCGGATTCCTGCTCGTCGCGAATCGACTGATCGTGCTTGCCCCGCACCTGCTCGTTGCTTCGCTGGCTTTCGTCGCGGGTCGCCACAAGGGATTCGTAGGCGGAGCGACGCGCCTCGAGATGCTCGTCAGGGTCCCCGGGCCCCAGGATCTTCTCCAGTTGCAGAGTCGTTTCCTCGAGGTCACCGCGCACCCGCACCGCATCCTCCTGAGCCGCTCTGACCTGGACGTCTGCCGCCGCCACCCTCTCTCGAGCCGCTTCAACCTGATGCTTCGACCTCTCCAGAGCAGCCAATGCGGCCGTATGGTCGTCGTCCACATGGCTCTTTGTCTCCCGTGCAGCCGCGACGACGCTTTCAAGCTCATCGAGGTGGCTCTCGGTCGGCAACTCCGGGATTTCGTGGACCGGTTGCTCACATACCGGGCATGCCTCCTCTTCGGCGAGGCGCGACCGCAGCGTGATCGCCATGTCTGCATGGCGTCCGGCATCCAGTGCGCCAGCGGCCTCCTCGAGGATCTTGGCTGCCTCGACAGCCCGGCCCAGCGAATCGTCCCGTACCTTCTCAGCTGCGGCGAGGGCGTTCAATGCCTCCTTCACCCCCGTTTCGGCCTTGTCCACAAGATCGACAGACGTTGCGATGCGGCGATCGGCTTCGACCACCGCTTTGAGTTGGGGATCTGCTGCGGCCAGCAGCCGGGTTGCCCGCTGGATCTGTTCGGGTTCCCCATCCTGGATCGCTTCCTGCAACACCTTCTCTGCTTTGGACAACGCCTTCTGAGAGGCGTCGAGTGCTTCCGCCAACTCCAGGCGACGCCTTTCCGCGGCCTCAATCTCTCCGAGCGAGCGAGCGGTGACCGCTGGATCGGGCAGTGCGGCAGCGTGCTCCTCGAGCGTTTCGAGTCGTTGTTGATTGGCGGTCATCGTTGCGGCGATCTCTGCGATCCTCTCCGTCAGATCGTCGAGAGCTTGCGAGGCGTCGTCGAGTTGGGTCTTGCGCTTTCGCGCCTTGGCTAGGTCCGCAGTGTTTTCCCCGAGCCTGACCTCGATGTCCTGGAAACGTTGCAGCTGGAGAGCGAGTTGCTGGAGTTTGGTGTCGGCCTCGGTGCGTCGCTGCCGGGCTAGTTCCTTCATTCGATCTACCCGGTCGTGACCAAAGACCCCCTTCAGGACCCGGTCCCGGTCGGCGGGCCTTGCCTGGAGGAACTCGGCGAATCTGCCCTGCGCAAGTAACACGGAACGTTCGAACGCCGCAAAGTCGAGACCCAACAGCGTCTCGACCCTGTCGTTGACCTCGGCCTCCATGAGATACTTCTCAACCGGTTCCAGACTGGGATCGTCGTCTTCATACCGATACAGCGCATGTTTGCTCTGGCCCTTTACCCGGATTGACCTTGCCGCCTCCCAAACCTCTCCCTCGACAGAGAACCGGAGAGAGACCCCGGCGTCCGCCGACCGCTGGTTGATCAGAGACTTCGTTGCGGCACCGATACGAGGGGTACGCCCATAGAGCGCAAACGCGATTGCGTCGAGAAGCGAGGATTTGCCACTCCCAATGGGCCCCACGATCCCGACGAGGGTCCTATCGCGAAAGTCGAAGGTGTGCTCGCCGGCATATGAGCGGAAGTTGCGTAGGCGCAACTCAAGAGGACGCATAGCCCGCCTCTTCCATCACTTCTCGGAAAGCCGACAACAGATCGTCAGACGCTGCAACACCCTCCTGTGCCAGGTAGTAGAGGCCATACAGTTCGTCGAGTGTCTTGCCCCGACGGACGCTGTCCTCACCGTCGGCCCGCGGGTACTCGGCCCGCACGTTCACGAGGAAGTCGAACTCCTCGCGGGCCCGATCCACTAATCCGGGGTCGGGTCCTGCCGTTTCGACGGTGAGGTCGAGGAAGCTGTCGTGCACGTCGTCGCGTTGCAGCACGTCCCCCCATTCGCCTCTGGCGCGGACGAGGCGTCTCCCTCCGGTGAGCGGCACGGAATTGACCGCCGCAGGCAGGCCCGGCTCGACGTCCACGATGACCACCCGTTTCTGCTCACCCGCCTCTCCAAAATCCAGCTCGAGAAGCGAGCCCGCGTACTCAGCGGGAACCTTGGCTCCAGGGACGGGCTGCGGTGCATGGATGTGTCCGAGGGCAACGTATTGGGGCCCGGGAGGAATCGCTTCGGGGGTCGCGGTGTAGGCCTCCCCCATGTGCAGGGGGCGCTCTCCCCGCGGTGCCCCATGCCCGTGCACCTTTGCTCCGCCGACAAAG
Organism: uncultured Acidimicrobiaceae bacterium; assembly: GCA_947258985.1. Classification (GTDB taxonomy): domain Bacteria; phylum Actinomycetota; class Acidimicrobiia; order Spongiisociales; family UBA5794; genus JAAETI01. The sequence goes on along the minus strand of CAMYKI010000071.1, from coordinate 2,251 downwards.
AAGTGAGCCACTAGAAACTCAACCGCATCGGACCCCGCGATCGAGCCGGCGTGCGTGGAGTAGGCCTCCGAAATCGCCCGGAGTCGGTCGGCGTACTGCTTGTAGTGCTCCTCTACCGCATCCCACACGTGGAAAGCTCGCCCCTCACGCAGGAAAGGGAAGCAGGAGACCACGGCGCGACCGGCGGCCGTCTCGATGTCGAGCACGCCACCCGAGTCCGGACGCTTGATTTCGCCGACCATGTGGATGTTGTGACCGCGCAGGAAGGGCGCCAGCGCCTCGAAGAACCCGGCCGAGTCATGGTTCCCCGCGATGACGACCACCGGCCTCCGCCCGCGGTCGCTCAATTCGACAAGCCCGGTGAGCGCCGCATCGAGTGCATCGATCGGAGGTACCGGGCGATCGAAGAGATCACCGGAGTGGAGCACGATGTCGACTGCCTCAGCGTCGGCGATCGCCACAACCTCGGCAATGACCTCGCGGTACTCGGCAAGACGATCGTATCGACCGATCCTCTTCCCGACGTGCCAATCCGAGGTGTGGAGCGCCCTCACAGGCCGGAAAATGGATCGAGTTCAGAGGTGTCGACCTCTTCCTTGCGAGTCGCCCACGGCGGGAACGGGAACTCGACGACGAGCGGAACCGGCAGCGCCGGCTGGCTCACCACCATGGTTCCGGGCTTGAGGAGGCGGGCCCTTGCTCTGGTCGAAGGAAGCATCCAGCCGTACTCCGACCGCTCGGCCTCTGCGGCGTCGAGTCGGCCGGCAACCCGCAACGCCGCGTTCTCCATGACCTCTGATGCCACCCGCGAGGCCGTCTGCTGCGCGCCCACCAGCAGCACACCGAGAGAACGGCCCCGTTGGGCAATATCGATGAGCATCTCCTTGAGCGGGCTTGCTCCTTCGCGCGGCGCATACTTGTTCAATTCGTCGAGCACGATCACCGACAACGGCAACCGCTGTCCCGTCTGCTCCTTCTCACCAAACGTTTCCGCAAGGAGAGCTCCGACAACGAAGCGTTGCCCCAGATCGTGCAGCGATTGGATGGCAACCACCGTTACCTGAGCCGCCCTTCGGTCGATCCTATGGCTCTCGCCGGAGCGCACCAGTTGCCCGAGACGATGACCGGCGGCATGCAATCGGCGCACGAACGCCGACACAGTCCCCGCCTGGACCCGCCCGGTCCAGCGCTGATCGGGCTCACCGTCCTCCGGATCTACGAACTCCTCGATGGCAGCCACCAGGGTTTTGAGATCACTGATGATTCGCTCGCCGGGATTGGGGAGCACCGCAGCCCCGGGAGCATGGCCCTCGGAAGGGTCGCGCAACACCACGGCACCGGGTCGACCCTCGACGTCCACGGCAAACCTGCGTAGCTGGGCGCGCACTCTTTCTTCGATAAAGGGGATCTGATTGCGGCTATCGGCGGCATCGGTGAACAGGAAACGCAAAAGCCCGTCTTCTATGAACTCACGTGGTGTCCACGTGAAGGCATCGACACCCTCCTGACGGCCCCCGGTGTCGGGAATGACCACGTCACCACTTTGGGGGCGAGGCGGCGCCCAGAACGATACGGACGGGAATGGTCCAGGCTCGACGCCCAACTTGGACCAGCCTTCGGCGGCGTCCGGTCCGAAGTACCGATTGTCCTTGTCGAGCCAGAGGAGGTCCTCTCCTTTGACGTTGAAGACCAGGATGCGCAGATTGGCGGCGCCCTCGCCGAGTACGTCGGGCCGGGCTGCAAGCAGCCGGAGGAAGAAAAGAGCAAACGATGTCTTGGTGGCGACGCCGCTGATGCCGGAGATCGACATATGGCCGCCCTTGCGGCCGTCGAAAAAGTCGAGGTCCACGTATACCGGCTCACCGTCTCTGCCGATACCGATGGGCAGCGGACGGCCCATCTCATCGACGTACAGTGCTTTGTCGCGCTCGGCACCCTTCGCTCGTTCCACCTTCTCGCCGGGATCTGGAGAGACCCAGAGCTCAGGATCGAGGCGGGTGATGGCAATCTCCGCAGAGCGCACCTTGGCCCCGGGAAGAGTGCCTTCGACCGCGATGCGATGGGTGTCGCTTTCGAAGTTGGCGCCTTCGTAGACGGCGGCTACCTCGGTGACGATGCCATAGGTGCGCACTTCACCCTGTTGGGGAACCTGAGTCCTCACGACAACGAGGTCATCGAGTTGCAGATACTCGGTTTCGTCGAGGACAACCCGGAAATCCCGAGTGGAAGTGTGCTGGGTACCCAGCACACG
>CAMYKI010000070.1:15400-26347 GCA_947258985.1 uncultured Acidimicrobiaceae bacterium | reverse complement strand
TAGCTGCGATCGTGGTCCGTAAAGCCGTCCAAGAACACGGCAGCATCGGGCGTCGCCCGGGCCGCCGCCACCGCACGCTCGACCAGTTCCGCCACGGCGCCGTCGTCATCAAACACTTCGTTTTCGCCACCCCGCGGAAGCTGGATGTCGATCACCGCTCCCCTACCCAGGTCCCCGGCCAGTTTTACAGCCGTGTGGAAACCCTCATCGAGAACGGATCCGGCGGATAGGCGAAACACGAGTTCGCCGACCGTCACATCCTGATCCAACAGGGCAGCCGCCCGGCAAGCCGCGAGATCCGACGGGTCGAACCCCGCCGCAACGAAGTGATGCACCATCGTCTCCGGACCGCCTACGGGGACCAGCGGAGCCAATGCAACCGGCACCCCGGCCGTTTTGACCGCCTCGATGACGGTGGCGAATTCGGCGGGCCACGCCACGATCTCCCATCGGCTGATCCAATCCCGAGCAGCCCTCATCGCCTCGAGAGCCGCCGAGTCCGGAACCCCAACGGATCGCACCGTGAAACGCATGCCTCGCCCGACCAGCGAAGCCACCCTGGCACGTGCCACCTTGCCGGCAATGTCCTCGATCGGTATGCGGACATCGTTGATCCGCGCCTCCCACAACGCCGGAAGCAGCCCGTCGTTGCGGACCCGCTTGCGGCGGAACTCATCGAGCCCATACGTGGGGAAATCGACCACGCTCATCCACCCGTGACGCAGCGTGACGCCGATGGGACTTTCCCAGCCGGGGGTGACCACCGCCGAGACGGCCGTCGGCAGCCCTCCCCCCACATCCGTCGCCCCGTAGGTGCGGACCGGTCTGACGGTGTGCCCCTCGTCGCCGACGTCGACGACGAAGAAGCCCAGCTTGGGCGGGTCGTTGCGCCCTCCTTCGCTTTCGGGGGCGACGCCGGCGAGTTCCGAATAGTCCGGACGGACAAATCCGGTCGATGGCAGCACATACATCTCGGTGCCGACGTGATGGTTGTAGAGGAAGTTGTGAACGTGGCCGGAGAAGACGGCCTCGACGTTGTGGCTCTCCAACAGGTCCAGAAGCCAACTCCTGGCGGGCTCACCCAGGTTGTCGTAGTGCTCGCCCTCCTCCGCCTTTCTCACGAATGGCGGGTAGTGGGTGAACAGAAAGATGCGTCTCCCGGCCGCGACCGCGGCAGCAAGGTCTGCCTCCAGCCACTGTCGCTGTCGGTCTTCTCGCTCGAGGCCGGAGTTGAGGACCGGTGTGTCGACGATCACGAAGTGACAGTCACCGTGGTCGAACGAGCGAAACGCTTCGCCCCAGTACCGCTCGTAGACGCCGTAGTTCTCATCGGCAACGGCCGGAACCGCAACCATCGCGTTGGGTTTGTCGCCGATGTCGTGGTTCCCCGCCACAAAGTGAATGGGGACGTCCAGTGCCTCGTAGACGGTGGCCGCCAGACGGGCGGCAGGTTCGTGCTGGTCCTCGACGGGAAGTGGATGAACGATGTCCCCAAGATGCACGACGAACTCTGCGTCGAGTTCGTTGCACATCTCGACCACCCGCCGGTTGCGGTCGACCATGAACGCGTTCGACGGGTAGGTGTCGACGTCGTCGTCGGGAAACCGGATGTGAGAGTCGGCGACGACGATGAACCGCATCGTCACCCGTCCGTGTCCCATTCGGCCTGCACCACCGCCGGCTGCGGGTTCTCGTTGACTTCGAGCCGGAAGACGTCGGGGCGGGCATAGTGACCGACGACGTCGAGGTCGAATGTTCCTCTGGCGATCTCTCCGAGGTCGATGTCGGCAATCAATATCGACTCCGCCGACCGATTCGGCTCAGCCAGAAAGGTCCCGTGAGGGTCGACGATGCAACTGCCGCCCCCAATCAGCACCGTCTCCGGATCGTCCCCGTATCCGGTGTCGTAGTCGGCCGGGTAGTCGGCCCGCACCGAATACTGATTCGCCGAGATGACGAAGCAGCGACCCTCGAGTGCGATGTGCTGCATCGTCGCCGCCCAGCGTTCCCTGTCATCTACGGTCGGCGCACACCACACCTGCACGCCCTTCGAGTACAACGTGGTGCGATACATCGGCATGTAGTTCTCCCAGCAGATGGCGGTGCCGAGCCGGCCCGCAGGAGATTCGACGACGGGCATCGTCGATCCGTCACCGAAGCCCCACACGAGGCGCTCGGCGGCCGTGGGCATCAGCTTGCGATGCTTGCCGAGCATCGAGCCGTCGGCTCCGAAGAAGAGCACCGTGCAGTACAGCGTCCCGCCGTCTCTCTCCACTACGCCCACAGTTAGCGTCATCGAGTGTTGGCCGGCCAGCTCGCCGATTCTGTGAGCTTCGGGACCGGGTACGTCGATGGCCGAGTCGTAGTAGCGCCGGAACCAATCTCGTCCCTCCTCGGTGCGAGACCCCACTACCGCTCCAAAGGCGTGACCCTTCGGGTAACCGCCGACGAACGCTTCCGGGAACACTGCAAGCTCGGCGCGATGATTCGCCGCACCTGTGACAAGCATCTCGAGCTTGTCCATGGTGGCCGGGGTGTCGAACACGATCGACCCCGCCTGCACCGCTGCTACCCGAACCATCGCCGCTCCTCCCGTTGCTCCCCGGTCACGGTAGTCGGGGCCTCAGGTGCGTTGGGCGAACCACTCCTCCAGCCTGGTGAAACCCTCTTCAAGGGTCACCGCCGGCTCCCAGGCCAGGGCTTGGCGGGTCTCCCGTTGATCAAACCAGTGGGCCGTGGCCAGTTGCTCGGCAAGAAAGCTGGTCATGGGCGGGTCGTCTTCCCTCTCAACCCGGTCCCACATCTTTTCGACGGCGAGCCCGCCGATCCGGGCGACCCGATACGGCACCTTGACCGCCGGCGGTTCGAGCCCGGCGGCGCGCACAATACGCTCGATCAGTTCGCTCACCGGGCGAGGCTGGCCGTTGGTCACCACCAACACGCGACCCTCCAGCTCCGGTGCTTTATCGAGACCGGCAACCACTGCATCCGTGGCGTTGCTGATGTAAGTCGTATCAATCAGGGCGGCCCCGGAACCCACCGTGGCCAGCCTGCCCTCCCGGGCACGGCTCACTATGCGGCCGATCAGCTGGGTGTCGCCGGGCCCCCAAATCAGATGCGGTCTGAGCACGAGAACGGGGAAGGACTCGCTGCTGTCTCTCAGGGCGAGCAACTCGGCATGGGCCTTACTGCGGGCGTAGTGTCCTCTAGCTTTGTCGGGGTCTGCAGGACCGGCGCCCGCGCCGACGAGCGGCTCACCGTGATGGGCCACCGACGGCGACGAGATGTGGACGAACCGCCCCACTTGTTCCGCCCTGGCGGCTGCGAGCAGGTTGGCAGTGCCGTCGATGTTGCTTTTCTCGAATTCGTCCCATGACCCGGTAACACCGACTCGAGCGGCGATGTGAATCACCGCGTCGACTCCAGCCATCGCAGAAGTGACGGCAGCAGGATCCGCGACATCGCCGAGGAATTGATCGAATCCGGGAGGCCCTTGACTTCGCTGGAACGTCCGGACCACATCGCCTCTGGCGCGGAGTCGCTCGGCAACGGATTCCCCCAGCAGACTTGTTGCCCCGGTCACGAGCACTCTCATATTCGACCCACCCTCCCGCCGGCAAGGACACGTTCGGCCCATTCCGCAACCCTGGTTCGGTCGATCTTCGAGTTGTGGCGTTTGTCGACGGGCAGTTCGGGCACAAGGAGCACTGCGGCAACATCAACTGCAACGGCGCGACGGACTGTGGCGGCCAGTTCCGCATCGGCGACCCGGGGCCGACGCACCGGTTCATCCGGCACTGCGGCAACCACGACCTGCTGCGTACCCGCCGGGCCTACTCCAACCGCGGCCGCCATCCCGACACCGGGGAGCGCTTCGACGGCGTGTTCGATGGCCACCGGAGTGACGATGCCGTGGGCCGTCTTCATGATGTGGAACAGACGGCCCTCGATCCACAGGCGACCGGTGTCGTCCAGGTGGCCGACGTCACCACTCCTGTGCCATCCACCCGGCTCGGCCGACGCATGTTGCGTGATCCACAACCTGTCGTATTCATCTTTGGCGTGGGGCGCCTTGATGCACACCTCTCCGACAACATTCGCAGCGTTGACCAGATCACCGGTTGCCGCTCCGTCACCGTCGAGGGCGCTGATAGCAATCTCTACTCCGGGAGCGGGGAACCCGACGCACACGCCGTCCCCGATGCCCACCTCTTCGAGCTCCCGAAGTGTGATGTCGGCCACCGGCAGCACCTCCGTCATGCCGTACGGAGTGTGTAGATCTGCGTTCGGCACCAATCGCGCAACCTCGCGAAGTAACTCCGCCGGTACCGGAGCGCCGGCCGACATGAGCTTGCGGGTCTTGCCGAGAGCAGACCGCAGCGCCGGGGTGAGGTCACCGGCGGTGGCCACGACGTTCTTGAGGGCCGCCGGGGAGGCAAACACCATCGTCGCATCCACGGCAGCCGCCGCCCCGGCCAATGCGGTTGCGGTGAGTGTGCCCGGAGACGTCACTTCCATGTCGGGAACGACCGAGGTGATTCCCAGGGCAGGGCCGTAGAGGGCGAACGGTCCGAATGCGGCAACGAGCCGATCATCCGGCCCGATGTCGTAGACCTCGGCGAGGGCATCGCGGTTGGCCTGGGCCTGGTGATGCCGGTAGGTGACTCCCTTGGCGGGCCCGGTCGCTCCGGAGGTGAAAACAACAAGGGCCGCATCGTCGGCGTCTGGTTCCGGCGGCTCCGCGACGTCGGCGCCACGGTTCTTGATCTCATCGAGGCTCGCCCACACTCCGAGAGCGCCCCGACGGCTCCGGCCTAACGGCTCGACGGCGATACGTTTGCCCGGCCATCGCATGGACCTGGCCGCGGCAAGTGCCTTGTTGATCCCGATCACATAGTCGGGGGCGGCACTCTTGAGCGCCCGGGTCATCCCCCCCGCTCCCAGGCCGGCATCCACCACGACTACCACCGCCCCCATACGCCAGCAGGCGTAGAGGCATACCGTCAGGTCGATACCCGGTGGCACGAGCAACGCAACCCGATCGCCTCTGCGGACACCGGAAGCGCTCAGCCCGCGGGCCGTCTTCCCCACGTCGTCGGCCAACTCGGCGAAGCTGACCGATCGAGTGACCTCGGTGCCGTCCATCTCGGCGACTGCCGGTTCCGGATCGTGCCGGCGGCGCTCGATCGCCGCCCACATCGACGGCCGATCCGTGCGGACTCCGCCGGGATCCGGATCGGTGTCGAAACCGGAGAGCCATTCGAAGATCGGAGATGCAATGTCGACGTCTTCCGGGAGGAGGTGGCTGGCCTTGGCGAACCGGTGCGCTTCGGCCTGCGGCAGTCGTGATTGCAGGTCGCGTAGATACAGATCGGAGAACACGGGATCGGCCGAGCCCCAGAGCAGCAGCGTCGGCACATCGGTCATCTCGTTGAGTGCCTCGGTGACCATCGATAGCGCCGGCCGACTCGGATGATCTTCCTCGAGCGGAATATCGGCAACAAACGCTCCAATGGCAGGGCGCCGCGCAGCCGACTGGTAGGGCGCAAGGTAAGCCTCACGCACCGGCCGGGAAGGACGGTTGCTGGTGAGGCGTAGCGTTCCTTTCAGGAATCCCGAGGTGCGCACGCTCAACGGACCGAGCACGGACTTGCTGCGCGCCATCCTGATCAGTGTGGGTGCCGGTGAACCGGCCGGCTGGTGGACGGCCGTGTTCATCAGGACGATCCCTGCCAACTGCTCGCGGTGGCCTGCTGCCCAGCCAAGAGAGATCGGGCCTCCCCAGTCATGGGCGACGATCACCACAGGTCCCCTGATGTCGAGGGCGTCGGCGGCGACGGCAAGGTCGTCGATCCTCTGCTGCATCCTGCGAAGCGTCCCGGTGCGTTCCGAATAGCCCATGTCGAGATGGTCGACGGCAACAACCCGAACGCCGGATGGCGCACCACTCAGAAGCTTCCGCCACAGATACGACCAGGTGGGGTTGCCGTGGACACACAGCAGCGTGATCTCGGCGTCCTCCACGCCGTTGTCGAGGACGTGCCAGGTGCGTTCGACGCCCTCGCTATCGACGGCAGTTACCAGCCGCGACCAGAATGGATCCAGGCCGGGGAGGCCGCTGGGCGGGAGTGCTGCCGGCTGGGTTCTCGAGCTCACCAGGTCAGTTCAATGGCCGATGCATTGATCCCGGAGCCCATGCCCATTAGAAGAACCTTGTCCCCAGCATTGAGCGACTCGACCTCACGGGAAAGCGTGATCGGGATCGAAGCCGGCCCGACGTTCCCGAGGAACGGGAAGGTGAGCGGCACCTTGGCGATGTCGATGCCCAACCGCTCACACAACATGGAGGTGTGCACCTGGGAGATCTGGTGGATGATGTATCTGTCGGCGTCCAGCCATCCGCGCTCTTCGGCGTCGCCCCAGGCCAGCTTCGAGACGTGAAGGCCGGCATCGAGCAGACCCTTGGTGTCGGTGCTCATCTTCTCCAGAGACCCGATGCAGAGGTTGTGGTGGCTGGTGTCCGCACGGGCGAGACCCCCAACCACCTTGTGGCTTCCCGGATTGTCCGAGTGTCGGCCCACTACGGCGCCGGCGCCTCCCGATCCGAGCGTCAGCGTGGCGAACTCGGCGAATAGGTCGGCCATCGTCGCGTCGGGGCCCGAAAGCCGTTCGAGCGTCCGCTCCTGGGGATACCGGCTCCCTTCGCCGTCCACAATCAGGGCGTAGTTGATCTGACCACTCTCGATCATGTTCCCGGCGATCTGCAGAGCGTTGACAAAACCGAGACAGGCGTTCGAAAGATCGAAGTTGAGAGCCCAGCTCGGCAAATCGAGGGTGTTGTGGACCGTCACTGCCGACGAGGGTTCGAGCCGGTCGCGGCAGACCGAAGTATCGATGAGGAGACCGATCTCCTCGACCCTGATGCCGCTGGCTTCGATTGCCTTGGCCCCGGCTGCGGCGGCGGCATCGGTGAACAGATGCCCTTCCGGCCACCAGCGTCGCTCCTTGATACCGGCGAGGCTCTCCAGGAGCCCGGACTGCGCCCCGACCCGCTCGTACGTCTCGGCGAGAATCTCGTCGAACCGCGACGACGGCACGACTTCCGGCGCGTCGACATGGGCTACAGAAACAAGGGCGGTATCGGCGAGGTTGAATGTTGCGTTGCCTGACATCAGGGCTCTTTCGTCGGTTGCGGCGCCAATTGTCTCACGGATGGCGTCCCATGTAGTTCATCGTCGCCGAATGCGTCGAAAATCGTGGCGCAAAGGGATGCCCGGCTCGTGCGACTGAGCGCACGAGGGTTAGCCGGGATTGACGTCGTACCCCGCTGTAGTGTCTCTTCGATGGAACCCAAGACCCTGTCGCTGTGGGAGATGCAGGACCGCCACAAGGGCGACCGATGGCGTCTCTTCCGGGCAATCGCCACCGCAGCGAAGGCGGAGACTGTGCTCTATCCCGGTTCGTATGTGGATGTCGCCCCATCCTTCGTGTTCCGTGCGGTTACGTACGTTGATGTGGACGCTCGGGCGAACCGCTTCTTCGCCGACCGGCGAGGCGTCGAGGAGATAATCCGATCTCACGATGGGAGTCCGGCGGACCCTGACTTCAGGTTCATCCACGCCGACTACACCACCGAACTCGGCCTCGACAGCGAGTCATTCGACCTCCTCGTGTCGCTCTATGCGGGGTTCATCTCTGCGAGCTGCACCCGCTACTTGCGCGTCGGGGGCACCTTGCTGGTGAACCCCAGCCACGGGGATGCCGCCCTGGCGTCACTCGACGACCGGTATGTTCTCAGCGGAGTCGTGAAATCTAGATCCGGCGACTACAAGGTGAGCTCGAAAAACCTAGACGGCTACCTGATACCGAAGTCGACCAAACCCGTCACTGAGGACCTGATTAGGCAGCGCGGCAAGGGTGTGGCGTACACAAAACCTGCTTTTGCCTACCTGTTCACCCGGATTCTCTGATCAGTCGCCGGGAAGATAGCCGGTGGTGCCGTCGATCTGCTCACGCAAAATGTCGGCGTGGCCAAGGTGGCGGGCAACTTCCTCGATCATGTGAACCAACACCCACCGCAGCGATCGGGGGCTCTCCAGCTTGGTCCCGGTTGCGTCGAGGTCCCCTGCTGCCGCGATCACGGCGTTGGCTTCGGCCACCGCGTCGGTGTACAGCTGCGAGATGGACGCAATGGACTCGTCGTCCTCGATGCGCCAGTCGGCGTCAGGATCCTCGTCCGACCATGGGTAGTCGAGGTCGGTCTCCCCGATGTAGTCGACGAACCACCAGCGCTCCACCCAGGCGAGATGCTTGACGATCCCGAGCAGGCTCGTCCCGGACTCGACCATCGAACGTTTTGCCTGTTCCTCGTTGAGCCCGTCGAGTTTCCACAGAATCATCGCCCGGTGGTAATCCAGAAACGAAATGAGAGTGGTGCGTTCGTCGGCGGTCCGTTCTGGGTGGTTGAAAGGAAGCATGGCCCGAATCTACCCGCTCTGGCGTACCTGGTGGCGGTATACCGCCACCACGTACGCCAGAGCGTCCCGATGGGATATCCTCGGCGAATGGATGTCGATTCACTGCTCGCCGAGCACACCGACGAGGTCGCTGCACTAGCCCATCGGCTTCTGGAACACATCTCTCGAGGTGCAGATTGGGTAGACCGGCGCGTCTATCCGGGATGGCATGGCGTTGGCTTCCATCACGTTGAACTGGGATACGTTGTTGGCGTGTTCCCCAGCGCCGACTCGGTCCGCGTCTTGTTCGAACACGGCAACCTTCTCGGAAAGGCGGAGTTCCTCGAAGGGTCCGGCCAGACCAGATACGTGGACTTCGAGGAGTGGGACACACAGCGGGTGGCAACGGTCGACGATCTGCTGGATCGATCCTTGGCGACATGATGCGCCGCCCTGGGAACCAGCAACCCGGTCGCCCCGAGCGGAGGAATCGACGGTCAGAAGCCCGCGGCCCACGTCTCGTAGTGCACCAGCGGGAGGTTGGCTTTGCCGACCCACTCCCTGATCTCAGCGCTCGGTTGCCCCATGAATACCAGCCGTCGTAGCGAAACCGTCGCTTGCAGGGCGGGCATTTCCTCCCACTCGTACGCCAAATGATGGTGACCCACCCAGGCATCGGCGTTCTCGTACATGATCACCGCGCCGGCGCTGCCCTCGTCCTCGTTGACGAACCACCGGTATACGAAAACACCGGGATGTCCCTCGCGTTGCGTGCGGTCTGCAAGCGCCGAAATAGCGGATACGAATGGCTCGACCCCGGCGATTAGCTCGTATTCGTTGACATTGATGATTCCGTCGCTTGGATGCACCGACCCTCCCTCGTTGATCGGGGGACAACTCTACGCGCCGCAACCCAGCAGCGCGGCGACGCCCCAACCGGTAGATTCAAGGCATGAAAGTCCTCGTGACAGGTGCAACCGGCTACATCGGTGGCAGGCTCGTGCCCCGACTCCTCGAGCAGGGCCATGAGGTTCGCTGTATGACACGCGATTGGGAGTCGTTGACCCTCGATCCGTGGCGCGATCAGGTCGAAGTGGTGACCGCCGACGCCCTCGAGCCGGAAAGTCTCGGTCCCGCCCTCGAAGGTTGCGACGCTGCCTACTTCCTGATCCACGCCATGAAGGGATCCCCCAAGCGTTTTGCCGAGGAAGGCCGGCGAGCCGCCGCCAACTTCCGTGACGCTGCTGATGCGGCTGAAGTCGGCCGGATCATCTATCTAGGCGGCCTCGGGGCCGAAGACGACGAGTTGTCTGAACATCTCTCGAGCCGCCAGGAGGTGGGACGGGTATTGGCGATGGGAAGTACTCCGGTGACCGAGCTTCGGGCGGCCGTCATCATCGGGTCGGGTTCGATGTCATTCGAGATGGTGCGGCACCTGACCGAAGTCTTGCCGGTCATGATGACGCCCCGCTGGGTCGAGACGAGATGTCAGCCGATCGCCGTTCGTGATGTGCTCGAGACCCTGACGTCGGTCCTAGATGATCCGGATCCGGCCAACAAGATCTACGACATCGGTGGACCGGACATCCTCACCTACCACGACATGATGCGGATCTACGCCGATGTTGCCGGCCTTCGCAAACGTATGGTCATACCGCTGCCGGTCTTCAGCGCGAGCCTGTCGGCACCTTTTGTCGGCCTGGTAACGCCGCTGCCGGTGAACGTTGCCCGACCGCTTATCGAAAGCGTGCTCAACGATGTTGTGGTTCGACGACCTTCCCCGCCCGGGTTCGCTCCCGACACGCTTCTGCCCTACCGGGAAGCCCTTGATCGGGCTCTGTACTCGGTGTCCCGCGCCGACGTCGAAACCAGATGGTCCGACGCCTTGACGAGCCCCGCAGCTCCGCTGCCCGGCGACCCGGCGTGGTCGGGGGCGCTGATGCAGACCGATCAACGGGTGGCCGACTCGACCGCACGTGCCGAAGATCTGTTCTGGGCGGTGACCCGCATCGGCGGTGACGTCGGCTACTACTCGATGAACTGGGCATGGACGATCCGGGGCTGGATCGATCAGATCATCGGAGGGGTTGGGCTGCGGCGGGGAAGACGTCACCCCGAAGACCTGCGTCCCGGCGAATCGCTCGACTTCTTTCGAGTTGCCGAAATCGAACCTCACCTTGGTCGTCTACTGCTCCAGGCGGAGATGAAGGTGCCCGGCACCGCCTGGCTCGAATGGTCGGCTGAGCCCGTCGAGGGTGGCGGGTCCCGGCTGACACAGACCGCCTGGTTCGTTCCCCGGGGACTTCTCGGCAGGCTGTATTGGTGGGTGCTGCTGCCCTTCCATGCTCCCATCTGGCGGCACATGGTTCATCGGATGGCACGAACGGCCGAACGACGACCCGACCTAGCCGGCAGCTAGCCCCGCCTATCGCGTCTGGCGTACCTGGTGGCGGTATACCGCCACCAGGTACGCCAGAGCGTGGACGCAGAC
>CAMYKI010000070.1:0-15366 GCA_947258985.1 uncultured Acidimicrobiaceae bacterium | reverse complement strand
GATGGCGACGAGGGATGTGGTGCCGTAGGATCCCGGCAGCCGAACCGCCCTACTCACAGCTTGACCATGACCGACCACACTCCCATCCCCCCAATCCGCTTCGCCCCGGCCCGCGGCGCCCGGATCGCCTATCAGGTGTTCGGAGAAGGTCCTGCAACGGTCGTTTCCATCCCGCCGATGGCGCAGAACATCGAGATGGCCTGGGAACGCCCTGAGATCACGGCAATGTTCGATCGGTTCGCCTCGTTCTGTCGATTTGTGCACTTCGACAAACGCGGAACGGGGTCTTCGGACCGCCGCAGCCACGTACCCGGTATCGACGAGAGGGTCGATGACCTGCGCTCCGTCATGGATCACGCATCCATCGAACGCGCCCACTTCTTTGCCAACTCGGAGGGTGGGCCAATGGCGCTTCTGTTTGCTGCGACCTACCCGGATCGTGTCCAGAGTCTCACGTTGTGGGGATCCGGACCGTCGATGATGCCGCCGAACATGACTGCAAAGCAGCGGGAGCAGCAGATCGACCGCCATCAGCGGTTCGTCGAGGTCTGGGGCACTGCGCAGTCGCCGGTGGTTGACCGCTTCGCCCCGTCGCTTGCCGGCGATCAGGCGTTCCGCTCCTGGCACCAACGCTACGAGAGGCACGCCGCCGGGACCCATTCTCTCCGGGAACTGCTCGAACTCTCGCTCGATATGGACGTGAGAGAGATACTCCCAGCGCTCGAAGTTCCCACCCTCGTCCTCCACCGCAGCGGCGATCAGGTGGTCCCCATCGAGTTCGGCCGCGAGCTCGAAGCCGGCATACCCAACGCCCGTCTGGTCGAACTCGAAGGAAACGATCACTTCGGATACGCCGGAGACGTGGAGACCTGGATGCGCGAGATGGAAAAGTTCGTCACGGGTGAGCTGAAGTCGCGACCGCGGCGTACCCGGCCACATCCATCGGTCAATATCGTGACCCTGGGCCGCTTCAGCGTCGATACCGGCGGCACGGCGGTTCCAGCGTCCGAATGGGGTTCGCGTCGTGCCAGGCAGCTGTGTAAGCGATTGGTTGTGGCCAGGGGTTGGCCGGTTACCCGTGACGAATTGATCGACCTGCTGTGGCCGGACGAATTCGATCGGCCGCGGCTGGGGGCCCGCCTGTCCGTGCAGCTTTCGGCGGTGCGACGGGTGCTGGGCGGAGGCGTCATCGCCGACCGGGAAACTGTGCGCCTCAACCTCGACGAGGTGTCAACCGACCTCGACCGCTTCCATGCCGCGAAGGACGAACCTGCGATTGTTGCCGCCTACACCGGAGAGTTCCTGCCGGAGGACCGCTACGACGACTGGACCGGACCGACGAGAGATGAGGCGCGATCGAGATTCGTTTCGGCCGCCCGAAACCTTGCGACCCGCTACAGCGAGCAGAAGCACTACCAGCGATCGGCCGAATTGAGCCGACGGCTCATTGAAGCGGACAAGTACGACGAAGCCGCCCACCGGATGCTTGTCGAGAATCTCGTTGCGGCCGGGGAACGAGGCGAGGCCAGGCACGCCCACGCGGCCTGGTCGACGGCGATGGCCGAGCTTGGAATCGAAGTGGAGCCAATGGGGTCCGGGGATCGATCGTAAGGTTTTCTGAAGGGTCGTGCGGCACCATCGCCGCATGAGTTACGAACAAGCAACCGTCCGCCCCGAGCCAACAGTGCTCCCGAGCAACGAAGGTCACCACCTTCACTTCCTGAACCATCTCGCAACCATCAAGATCCGCGGCAACGACGCCGGGTCGATGAGCGTTGTCGAGTTCGTTGGACCCAAGGATTTCGGCCCACCGCTCCACCGTCACGATTTCGAGGATGAGCTGTTCATCGTCCTCGAAGGTGAGATTGTTTTTCGCAGTGGCGATCTGGAGATCGAGGCGCAGGCCGGCACCCACGCATTCCTACCGCACGGTAGACCGCACACGTTCCAGGTCCTGTCCGATACCGCTCGCTTCACGTGTGTCACGGCATCCACGACAACGACGCCGGAGTTCGACATGATGGTCGAAGCCCTCGGAACGGCAACCGTCACTCCGACGCTGCCCGAACCGGGCCCCATCGACCCCGCGTTGGTTGCAGAGATCTGCGCCCAGCACGGCATCGAAATTCTCGGCCCTCCCCCGGCTCCCCTTTCCTGAAGAAGACACGACAAATGAGAAGGAGAAACAGAATGAAACGGAAGCACCTACTTGTCGCCGTGATATCGGCCGCCCTAGCGATGGCACTGGCGGCATGCAGCGGCGAAAGCCTCCCCTCAACCGACGAGCCGGTCGTAGTGACCGCGGTCGACTACGGATTCGAAGGACTGCCGGAGCGGGTCAAGGTCGGAACCACGCTTGCACTCGAGAACGAGAGCATGGTCGAACTCCACGAACTGGTCGCGATAAGGCTGCCCGACGATGAAGACCGAAGCATCGATGACCTTGTGCAGCTGCCCCCGGACGAGTTCGCTGCGTTCTTCCCGGGCCTGGCCACCGTGGTCATCGCCCCGCCCGGGGCTGAGGGATTTGTGGTGGAGGGCACCGGAACGCTGAGCGAGCCCGGCCGCTACGCCGTCATCTGTGCGATCCCGACCGGGGCCAACCCGGACGAGTACCTGGCGGCGGCGGCCGAATCTGATGGCGAGCCGCCCCAGGTCGCCGGCGGACCGCCGCATCTGGCGATGGGTATGTACGGAGAGATCACCGTCGTCGAGTAGAAACCCCCGCGTCTGGCGTACGTGGTGGCGGTATACCGCCACCACGTACGCCAGACCGTGAAGAACCGTGAGCCGGCCGGCGCAAGGCTGCGGGCTCACGGTTATTCCGGCTTGCTGCGCCGGGTGAGAGCTACCCGATGCCAGACGAAGCCGACCAGCAGCACCACAATGCCGGCCGCCCAGATCTGCAGATCGATGAAGATCACGAGGAATGAGCAACTGACGAGACCGGCGATCGCCAACCACCGGGGGAATAGCCTCGAGTCGGCCGGCAGTCGCAGCGCCGCTGCATTGGTCAACGCGTAGTAGATGAGCACATTGAAAGCCGAGAACGACCATGTCAGCCGCACGTCGCCGGAGGCGGCGAGGACGGCTACCACCACGCCGATGATGATGACCGCTACGACGGGCGTGCGTCCGGCGGCATCGAGCCTGGCTGTGGCTGCAGGCATGTCCCCGCGACGACCCATCGCCAGCAGCACTCGCGACAGCCCGAGAATGAGATTGAGCAGCACCCCGAGCATGGCGGTGACTGCGCCGAACGCTACAAAGGTGGCGACAGCGGGCTGGTCGAGGGCACGCACGATGGCCTCGAGCGGGGCTGCCGTTGATTCCGTGAGTGAGGCAAAACCATCTGACCCGGCGGCTCCAACCGCGGCCACTGCGACCGCGATGTAGATGACGCCGGTGGTCAGCAACGTCACCCCGATCGCAAGAGGGATGGTGCGCCGCGGGTGATGCACTTCTTCCCCGAGGGTGGCGATGCGTCCGTACCCGGTGTAGGCGACAAACATGAGGGCGGTAGCTTCGAAGAATCCGAACGTGTTCCCCTCTTCGCCACCGAGGAAAGGAGTGAAGTTGCCGGAGTCGAAGTCGCCGAGAGCGACCACAACGAATGCGCCGAGGGCGAGAAGCGTCACTCCGACCACGATCATGTTGACCTGTGATGAGCGCTGTATCCCTGCCAGGACGATCAGTACCACCGCGACGACCACGGCAAGCGCGAGGGCTATCAGCCAATCATCGCCCTGATCGAATAAGTTCAGTGTGTATCCGCTAAACCCGAGAGCCGCTGTCGCCGCCGAGGCCGATTTTGCGAGAAGGAACAGCCATCCAGCAAGAAACCCGGCGGTCGGCGACAGGTATTCGTATCCGTACTCGTAGGTGCCGCCGCTGACCGGGTGAGCCGCGGCCAACTGTGCGCTGCTGGATCCGTTGAATGCCGCAACAAACGCCGCCAACCCAACGGCGAGAGTCACCGAAGCACCGGTGATCCCCGCAGCGATCCCGATGCTGACAAAAACGCCCGTACCGACGATGGAGCCCAACCCCAGAAAAGTGGCCCCGACAACGCCGAGTTCGCGGCGCAAACGTTGCGGTTCGGCCCCTGATTGCGAAATCTTTCGAGTGTAGGCAGCCGTCTGGCGTCCCTGGTGGCGGTATACCGCCACCAGGGACGCCAGACGCGTTGGAAAGGGCCCGTGCTATCATTATTGAGAGTGATTCTCATTATCAGGTCAGGAGAGGGAACGATGGCAGGCAAGATCCGATGGGCGCAGGCGATGGCAGCGTGGCTCGTATTGCTCCTTGTCGCCACGTCATGCGCCGGGGATGCCGAGAACAGCGGCGATGGGCTTCACGTTGTGGCGACAACCACGATCCTCGGCGATGTTGCGGCCAACGTGGTTGGTGATCACGGATCGGTGACGGTGCTGCTGCCGATAGGCGCCGATCCCCACAGCTATCAACCGTCCTCCCAACAGGCCGCGGAAATCAACCGTGCCGACCTCGTACTCGCGAACGGCCTCGGATTGGAGGAAGGCTTGAGCGACGTGCTCGAGGCCGCAGTCGCCGACGGTGCCAATGTCATCGAAATAGGCCCGCTGGTCGACCCCCTCCCCTTCTCGCCCGATGCCCCTCACGATGAGCACGACGAGGAAGACGCCGCTCACGATGAGCACGACGAGGAAGACAACGACGACCCGCATTTCTGGCTCGATCCCATTCGCGTAGCCGAGGCAGCCAAGATCATCGGGGGCGAGCTGGCGACGATCGATGGGACGCCCGATTGGGACGATCGGGTTTCTGCATACACCGCCCGGCTGCTCGCTTCTCATGAAGAGGTTGACGGCATTGTCGGAGACATTCCTGCGGAGAACAGGGTGCTCGTCACCAATCACGCCTCGCTCGGCTACTTCGCCGACCGTTACGGCTTTGACGTACTCGGTGTGGTCATCCCCGGCGGATCGACGCTGGCAGACCCCAGCTCAGCCGAACTCGCCGCCCTCACAGACGCCATTGAGCAGAGCGCGGTGCCCGCCATCTTCGCCGAGACGACAGAGCCACGAGCGCTGGCAGAGGCCGTTGCCGCCGGTTCCGGCACCGAGGTTGCTGTGGTCGAGCTGTTCACGGGATCCCTCGGTGAGGCCGGTTCTGGGGCCGAGACCCTCATCGGATTGTGGGAAACCAACGCCCGCCGGGTTGCCGCAGCTCTCTCTTGATCGACCGCCGCGGCGCTAGAGTCGCCGCATGATCTCGATCAGCCCGCGACAACGCACCTTTGGCTCCTACACGGCCGATGTTCTCATCTACATCATCGTTCTCAACCTGTTCGTCGAGCACTTCGACTCGGTCGTGATCGACTCGTTCACGATCTCGATCTTCACCGCGGTCGTATTGAAGATCCTGCTCGATGCGATCATGGCGGTAGAGCACCGTGTGTCGGCCTTCTTCACCAAACGTGATGGAGCGCTGTCGAAGTTCCTCCGGGTCGTCGCGGTGTGGATGATCCTCTTCGCCAGCAAGTTCCTAATTCTCGAAGTCATCGACATCGTTTTTGGGGAGCATGTCGAACTCGGCGGCTTCCTGATGGTTATAGGACTGGTGATCGCGCTGATGGTCGCCCAGGCCGTGTTCCGGAAGATCTATGTTTCGCTCGGCGACGAGCCTCAATCGGTCGAGTAGGTCCACCCAGGCCGAGGCGGTCCGATCGCCCTCACCCGGCGTCTTTCCTCTGTTCCTCTTCGAGATAGCGCTGGTATCGGCGGCCCTGCATGCCCCTCTCATCTAGGAAATAGGCGGCCACGTGGAACGCCAGACCGATTCCCCACGGAATGGTCACCCAGTAGGCCCATTCCAAGCCTCCGCCCTGGGCGAAGTCCATGATCCAGAGGAAGGCGTTCACTATGACGTATACGGCAAGGTGCCACATCAGGCCGGTGAATTCCTCCACCCGCTTCGCCGCTCGCTCCTCCGGGGTGCTGTCATGGGACATCGCCATTGCCGTCTCCTCCGTTGCTCGCTCCCATCATCCGCTGTGAAGCGGGTGACGTCTACCTGGCCGTATGGCCCTTTGGACTGGGGCCACTCGGCGACGTCTGACTGTTCGAACGCACCGTTTCAGAGAACCTTCGAGGCGAATGGAATCTTGCGGACAACGGCAGCAATGCCAAAGCACAGGGGAACAGCAATCATGCCCGCCCGACGCCGCAATCGGAGTCCCGGCTCTAGAGCGCTATGACCGTCTTGCCGGCCACGTGGCCAAGCCCAACGTATTCCATAGCTGCCGGAGTTTCGGCGAGCGGATACGTCCGGTCTATAACGGGAGTCAGGCTGCCCGACTCGATGAAGGCAGTGAGGTCGAGGAGTTCCTGCCTCTTGACGGGTGAGTAGTAGGGACGACCCTGATTGCGGGAAACGACTGATCCTAGAGCCGCCTTGGACATTCTGCCCAGAGGGCCGACCCAACGGCCCTGCGAACGCCCGCTGTTGGGAATATGAACCCCGTTGTCGGTGAGCGCACGTCGGCATTCAGCAAGCGGACGGTTGCCGACGTTGTCGAGGATCAAGTCATAGCGCTGCGCGCTCTTGGTGAAGTCCTCGCGGGTGTAGTCCACGACATGATCTGCTCCGAGCGACCGTGCCAGATCCAGGTTGTCGGTACTGCAAACGGCGGTGACCTCCGCGCCGAGAGCCTTTGCGATCTGGACCGCGTATACGCCCACACCGCCCGTGGCGCCGTTGACCAGGACCTTCTGACCCTGTTCGACCTTGCCCGAGTCGCGGATGCCTCGCAAGGCAGTCACGCCCGAAACCGGGACGGCGGCTGATTGCTCGAATGTCAGATCGGCCGGCTTCAGAGCCAGCTTGTCCTCGGCGGCCGTGGCAAAGTCGGCGCAAGAACCACTGGAAGCTTCCCCGAAGACCTCGTCGCCTTCTGCGAACGTCGTGACGTCCTTGCCCACGGCCTCAACCCGGCCGGCGACGTCAAACCCCGGGACTCTCTTTCGTGGCTTACGCAGCCCGGTCCCGAGCCGCATGATGTAGGGAACGCCCTGGGTGAGAAACCAGTCTCCAACGTGAATTGCGGCTGCCTCCACCCGCACCAGAACCTGATCGTCTTTGGGCACCGGCTTGGCGACATCTTCGAGACGAAGGGCGTCGGGCGGACCGTACTCGTGCTGAACGATTGCTCTCATCAAGTGCTCCAGTTCCAAGACCAGCCCGGTCTTCGCTTAGGCCGGGTCCCCAGTCTCGCGCTCCTGCTCCTCCGCCAGAAACCGGCGGTACCTGCGGGACTGCCCGCCACGCTTATCGAGAAAGTACGCGACCACGTGGAATGCCAGGCCGATGCCCCAAAAGAGGGTCACCCAGAAGGCCGCTCCCGGCACGATGATCCACAGAAACGCGTTGACAATGACGTAGGTGGCGACGTGCCACATGAGGTCGGTGAAGCTCTTCACACGCTGGTGAGCGCGCTCTTCCGGCGTAGTTCCTGCTGTCTCATTCATCGTCTCTCCCGTTCTTCGACTCCATCGCATCATCCGTCGAGCAACGCTCGGCGTCTAGTCAGCCAAGAGTCGGTATTCGGGCATCAACCGATCGGTTGATGGGATCTAGCCGGGCGGGCTATATACCCGAGGAGTCTGTCACCTCAGACTGGGAGCAAGAGGTTCGAGAGGAGCGACTATGGCGGTCATAGAAGTCGAAGGTTTGGTCAAGACCTACGGCACAACCAATGTCGTCGATGGCATTTCATTCAGCGTCGACGAAGGCGAGATCTTTGGAATCGTGGGTCCCAACGGGGCCGGCAAGACCACGACGGTCGAGTCTGTAGAGGGGCTGCGGCAACCCGACGGAGGAACGATCCGCGTCCTCGGGCTCGATCCCATCAAGGATCGCTACGAGATCACCCAACGCATGGGGGCGCAACTCCAAGAGAGCCGGCTGCAGGACAAGATCCGGGTCGCCGAAGCGCTGGATCTCTACGCCTCGTTCTATGACAGCCCCGCCGATTGGCATGAACTGCTGGAACGCCTCGGTCTACGGGAGAAAGCAGATGCACGGTATTCCGAGCTTTCGGGTGGACAGAAGCAGCGTCTCGCAGTGGCGCTGGCGCTGGTCGGTTCGCCAGAACTCGCCATTCTCGATGAGCTGACCACCGGGCTCGACCCGCAGGCGCGTCGATCGGTTTGGGCCAACATCACAGAAATCAGGGATGCAGGCGTAACGGTGGTGCTGGTCACTCACTTTATGGAAGAGGCAGAGCGTCTCTGCGACCGGATCATGGTCGTCGATAAGGGCCGGGTCGTAGCCATCGACACGCCGACAGGTCTTGTCGACCGGATCGGTTCCGAACAGCAGCTCCGATTCCGACCGTCTGCTCCAATCGAAGACGACGTACTAGCCGAACTCGCCGACGTCACCGCCGTAGCGCATGACGGAGCCCAGATCATCGTCACCGGCACCGGCAACGTGGTCCATGCGGTCACGGCGCTGCTGGCCCAGCGGCGCATCATCGCCGAAGGTCTTCGCATCGAGCAGAACAACCTGGAGGATGCCTATCTCGCCCTGACGGATAGTGATGGCGAACCAGCGGCACGAGGAGAGAGGGAGGACAGCTGATGTCTGCCACCATGAAAATCACCCGTACCGAGGGCAAGCTTTTTGCGAGAGACCCGATCGCCCTCTTCTTCGGCCTCGTCTTCCCTGCGATCCTGCTGCTCGCCCTCGGATACTTCTTCCCCGGTTTCGACGAACCGGCCGCCGACCTCGACGGTGCCAGATACATCGATGTCTACGCACCCATGGCGCTGGTGCTCGGTCTAGCGACCCTGGGCCTGGTAACACTTCCGCCGATACTCGGCACATACCGTCAGTTTGGAATCCTGCGGCGCCTTCGTACCACGCCGGTGCATCCCGCACGGCTGCTGTGGGCCCAGCTGGCCGTGCACACCTTGGTGGCGATCGCCTCCGCTGTGCTAGCAATAGTCGTGGCAGTGGCGGCGTTCGACGTGACCTTCCCGGAAAAGCCAATATGGTTCGCCATCTCCTTCATCCTGGCAGCGGCGTCCATATTCTCAATCGGTCTCCTGGTCGGGGCGCTCGCCCGCACAACCACATCGGGCCAGGCGATCGGCATGGGGATCTACTTCCCCATGCTCTTCTTTGCCGGTCTGTGGATACCGCGGCGGATCATGCCCGACGGGTTGCTCACAGTGAGCGACCTGACCCCGATGGGGTCCGCCGTCCAGGCTCTCGAGGATTCCTGGTTCGGCCTCACTCCAAGCATGACCAACATCGTCGTGATGCTGGTCTGGGCAATAGTCATTGGCTTCATCGCCGTACGTGTATTCCGCTGGGAGTAGAAAACCGTGGTGCGACCCTCCCCTAGGCTTGTGCTCACGGTCTCGGGCATCAGCAAGACGCTATCGACACGGCACCGTAGGGAGTAGCTGTGGACCGATCGATCCAATACGACATTGAGCCATCATCGGCCCTCTCCTCGTGGGAGCGTTGGATCAACTCGATTTTCGTATGGGTGCCATACGCCGCCCTGGCGCTCTCAGTCGCTGTTGCGCAGATACGGTCGGCATCGACATCCGACCGGTTGCTCGACCTGGTGTTGGTGCTGTTCGCAGCCGGCTGGACCTGGCTGGCGTTCACACGCCTGGGTTCTCCAACGGACGTTACGCAGGGTGCTGTGCGCCTCTACTTCGTCGGGTTCATAGTCATCGCAGCTCTGCTGATGACACGATCGCCCATCTATCTCGTCTACGGCATCACGGGCTTCTTCCATGCATCGCTACTGCGCCCGTGGCCCCTCATGTTTGCGGGCATGGCGGCGACCGGGTTCGTGATCCACTCGCACATCATCATCACCGAGAGCACCCCGACCACGTGGGCCATCTACCTGGGTGTTGTGGCAATCCAGACCGTCGCCGTCTTCGCCGGCATATACGGAGGTCAAAAGGTCACGGAGATTGCCGAGGAGCGACGCCGGGCACTGGAACGACTCCAGGTTGCCATGGACGAAAACGTCGGCCTCCACGAACAGCTTGTTGCCCAGGCTCGCGAGGCGGGTGTTCTCGACGAGCGGCAACGCATGGCCAGAGAGATTCACGACACCATCGCCCAGGGCCTCACCGGGGTCATCACCCAGATCGAGGCGATCAACCAGACATGGGGTGACGAGGCGGAGGTCCACCGTCGGCTCGACACAACCGCAGACCTGGCCCGTGAGAGCCTGACTGAGGTGCGCAGGTCTGTTCAAGCCATCCGCCCCGGACCCTTGGAGGCAACCAGGCTGCCCGAGGCGCTCGGCGACATCGCAACGAGTTGGTCTGCGGTCAACGAAGTACCGGTGGAGGTGACCGTTACGGGAGAGCGGCGTCCTCTCCACCCGGAGATCGAGGTCGTGCTTCTGCGCGCTGCTCAGGAGGGGCTTGCCAATGCCGCAAAACACTCCATCGCATCCCGCGTTGGAATCACCCTCTCGTTCCTGGACGGCTCAATAGCCCTGGACATTCGGGACGACGGCAAGGGTTTCGACCCCGCAACCGCTGTGTTCGAGAGCGGCTTTGGTCTTGCGGCGATGCGTCAGAGAGTTGAGAATGCTCACGGGAACCTGCAAGTCGAATCCGCCCCTGGAGAGGGAACCGCCCTGTCTGTGCGTATCCCCACCGCCGAGATCGGATCCCCAGAATGACTGATCCAGAAGCCCCGATACGCCTCCTGATCGTGGACGACCACCCCGTGGTGCGAGACGGAATCAAAGGCCTCTTCGCCGGCGATCCCGATTTTGAAGTCGTCGGCGAAGCCGCCGACGGGCGCGAAGCCGTGAGCCGAACCGAGGTCTTTCGCCCCGACGTCGTCCTCATGGACTTGCGGATGCCGGTACTCGGTGGCGTCGACGCCACCAGAGAGATCGTCAATCGCGGCCTTGGCGCAAGCGTGCTGATCTTGACGACCTTCGACACCGAGAGTGACGTTCTACCGGCAATCGAGGCCGGAGCCACCGGCTACCTCCTCAAGGACACGCCGCGTGATGAGGTGCGGCGAGCTGTGCGAGCCGCGGCCGCAGGGGAATCTGTGTTGTCGCCACCCATCGCCAAGCAGCTGCTCGGCCAGGTTCGGCACCCGGTCCGCGACACACTCAGCGAGAGGGAGTTGGAGATCCTCTTGTTGGTCGCCCGCGGTGCGACCAACAAGAAGGTTGCAGCCGAACTGTTCATCAGCGAAGCAACCGTGAAGACCCACCTGCTCCACATCTACGAGAAGCTGGGGGTCAACGACAGGGCCGCCGCCGTCGGCGCCGGGTACGAACGGGGCCTGCTGTCACCAGGCGGCGCCAGCTAGTAGCGACAGGCAGGCCCGCAGGGGCACACCGGGCGGCCGCCGCTGCTAGAACTCGGTGTAAGAACGCATCTACTTCCTGGAGGAACCCTGCAGCCTGCGATTCTCGCCATCGACGACGACGAACTGGTCTTGCGGGCGGTCGAACGAGACCTGCGACCGGCCTTTGCCGATCGCTACCGGATCCTGACGGCGAGGTCCGGCGGCGAGGCCCTCGAAATCATCGGCGAACTCGTCGCACGGGCCACACCTGTTGCCCTCATCGTCGCCGATCAACGTATGCCGGAAATGACGGGCACCGAGTTTCTCCGAGCGGCCAGCGCTCTGGTACCTCACGCGAAGCGGGTATTGCTGACGGCCTACGCCGACACGCAGGTGGCGATCGACGCTATCAACGAGATCAAGCTCGACCTGTACCTGATGAAGCCGTGGGATCCTCCGGAAGAGCTACTCATCCCGCCGCTCGAGGGACTATTGGCGGATTGGCAGGCAACCGCGGTAGTGCCGTACGACGGCATCCGGGTGGCCGGCACCCTGTGGTCGCCTCAATCCCACGACGTTAAGGAGTTCCTCGCCCGCAATCGCATCCCCTACCGATGGCTCGATATCGAAGATGACCCGGCGGCACGTGCGTTGGTTGAGCAGTTGGGTGCGATCGGGCCGCTTCCAGTCGTGTTGTATCCGGACGGAGAGATCGCCAACTCGCCCTCGCCGCGGTCGATTGCCGACAAGCTCGAAATACAGACGGAGGCGGCAAGCGACACCTATGACCTCGTGATCATCGGTGGAGGTCCCGCCGGCCTTGCCGCAGCGGTCAACGGTGCGGCAGAGGGAATGCGTACCGTGCTGGTAGAGAAGACCGCCACGGGCGGTCAGGCCGGCACCAGCTCGCGCATCGAGAACTACCTCGGGTTCCCGGCCGGGATCAGCGGTGCGGAACTGGCTGAGCGAGCGACAATCCAGGCGAAACGTCTTGGTGCAGAGATTCTGCTCACCCGCGAGGTTGCCTCCGTCCGACCCGGCGACACCTACCGGTACGTAGAACTCGATGACGGGACGGAGCTGGCCGCCAGGACCGTCCTCATCGCATCGGGTGTCTCGGTCAAAGAGCTGAAAGCTCCCGGAATCGCTGAGTTGACAGGGGCCGGCGTCTACTACGGAGCGGCATTGACCGAAGCCGCCTTCTATGTCGATCGTCCCGTCATCATCGTCGGCGGTGCCAACTCGGCCGGCCAGGCGGCCATGCTGTTTGCCCGCTATGCCAGCGTCGTTCACCTCGTCGCCCGGGCTGCGACCCTCGAGCAGGGCATGTCGCAATACCTGGTTGATCAGATCGGCGCTACCGCCGCCATCGACGTGCGGGCGCGCTCGGAAGTGACTGCCGCCCATGGCGACGAACAGCTCGATGCGGTTTCCCTGAAGAGTCTGGACCGTGAGGAGATCGAAGTGCTGCCGGCAGCGGCGATGGCCATCTTCATCGGAGCACGCCCGCGGACCGACTTCGTCTCCGATGTGGTCGAGCGCAGCGGAGCCGGGTTCATCAAGACGGGCCTAGACCTGGTCCGCGGCGGGAGACGACCCCCGGATTGGCCTCTCAAGCGTGATCCGTTACCTCTCGAAACAAGTGTTCCCGGCATCTTTGCCGCCGGCGATGTCCGCTACGGAGCGCAGGAACGCCTCCCGCGCTACCAGCCACGAAGTCTTCGGACGGCCCACAATCCCACCTCCAGGATCACACCCGTCGCGCACACCACCTGAAGCCACCCGGAATATATTCCGCTCACGGACGCCAAAACAGGTCAGTCGGGCGGGCTCTAGCGAGATGACGTATCGTGACGAAACACAGCTCGGGAGGATCGAGTGCCTGTCCCCAAATGGCTAGCTCAAGTCAACAAGAGAACCTTCAACAAGATGGAACTCAAGCGCGGAGAACGACCGGTGCTGACACATGTCGGGCGAAAATCCGGTAAGACATACAGGACTCCTCTCGACGCCCACCCGGTGGACGGAGGCTTCATCTTCATCGTGATGTACGGCTCAAGGAGCTGTGATTGGGTTCAGAACATCCTCGCCGCCGAAAGCGCAACCCTCACGATCAAGGACGATCAGTGGGAGCTGAGTTCACCGAGGTTGATCTCAAAGCAAGAAGCTGGACGACAGGTCTCCCCCGAAACCAAGCTCGAGCCCGGACGGATCAAAGGCATCGAGTACCTGCAAATGGACACCGCCACCTAGCGCCCCACGCGTCTGGCGTACGTGAGCGCCTTATTAGGCGCTCACGTACGCCAGACGCGATGAGAGACGGTCGTCTACGACACTCTGCCGCCGGGAGCATCTGTCTCGGTTGTCGGCTAACGCCCGCCCAAATCAGAAGGTAGCTGCGATCCGCCCGGAGTTGCGCAGATTGAATGCCTGGATGATGTCGAGGACGCCCTTCATCATGGCCCAGATACCGGCGAATACAAGCAGCGTGTAGGCCTTGTCGATGAGGAACTGACCGGATGCCCAGAAGGCAACGACCAGCATCAGGATCCCGGAAAGCAAACTGAGCCACCAGAACGGATTGACGTCCTTGGTGGCCAGGGCCTCGATCAGCCAGATGATGGCCACCAATCCAAAAAGGAAGCCCAGCATGTCGGCGAGACCGGCGAATGCCTCCACCGGATTTAGCATCGCCGTCAAACCAGCCGCCATCAGCAGGATCCCGAAGGCATACCACAGCCACCGCCATCCTTCGGCCACTGCACCCACTCCCATGTACTGCGCACCTGCGACAAACAGCATGATGCCGATAATGACTCCGACGGTGCGGGCCGACGATTCGTCGAGTTGCAGTATCACCAGAGCAGCCATGATCCAGACGAACCCGGCCACCAGCCACATCCACCACCACCTGCCGATATCCGGTCGCACGAAGTCGTCTGCGGTCGTCATTGCATCCTCATTTCTCTCGCCAGGGAAGGGCAGCCAATCCAACTCTAGAACGCGCAACATGCCATCAGGATGAATTGACGCGCTGCGCGGGGACTCTCTGATTACGCTCGCCGTGTGACACAAGAGAGTCAGACGCGGCCCGGTTTGGAGAATGCGACCAACAACTACGGTCGCCTCTTTCTGCTGCTGCTCGGCATCCTCTTCTTTGCGATGTTCACTGGGGGCCCCCCGATCATCCGTGTGCTTGTAGCCATTGGAGTGATCCTGGTCGTCCTGGGAACGCTGCAAGCCACCGGCGTGACGAGGCGGATCATGCGAAACGCCACATGGATCTCAGTGGGACTTGCGCTGCTGTCCGTGGGTGCCGGTTTCACCGAAGCGACCTCGGTACTGGCCGCTGTCTCGTTTGCCGCTGCGGGAGGATTGGCGGCCTCCGTCTTGCTGATAGTGCGGCACATCTTCGAAATGGACGGGATCACGGTGCGGGAGGTGGTCGGAGGGTTGACCGCCTACACCCAGGTCGCCCTTGCCTTCTCGTTTCTCTACTCCGGGACGGCCGTCCTCATCGAGGAGGACTTTTTCAACAACGGTATCGCCGGGACCTCGAGCGATTTCATCTATTTCTCGGTGGTGACCGTTACAACTCTCGGCTACGGGGACCTCGCTCCGGCGACGAACGTGGGACGTTCGTTGGTGATTCTGGAAACGTTGCTCGGGCAGATCCTTCTCATCGTGCTCGTAGCCTTCCTGGTCGGAAGGCTGAGCCCCAGGCGCTCCAAGGTCGAATCCGACCACCCAACGAGCAAACGGCGCTTGGGCTAGTAGCGGGTACCACACCCCGTCGTTATCGTCCTGTCGTCTGCAAAAGGAGCTCGACATGCCGGTAATGGATTTCTTCGCCTCGATGCTCGGATTCTTCTTGTTCGTCGCTTGGTTCTGGGTGCTGATCACCGTCCTCAGTGACGTCTTCCGGAACAAGGACATGTCGGGCGGCACAAAAGCACTGTGGGTGCTGTTCGTGATCCTGATCCCATGGCTGGGAGTGCTGGCCTACATCATCGTCCACGGTGACGGCATCGC
>CAMYKI010000069.1 GCA_947258985.1 uncultured Acidimicrobiaceae bacterium | reverse complement strand
ACGACCGGGGGGTTGACCCCCGGTCGTCAACCAAGCCGTCAAGCTGTTCGCGCGAAGCCGCTCGATGCCGGCCCGATCATTGGAGACCCGTTAGGTTGGTGTGACAAACGGCGCCTCTGCGGTTCGACAGCCGGCAGTGGGCCAAACCGGTCACAGCCTGGGGCCTCAGGCGGCGATCCCTACCGGTGCGCGTCCCTCGGCTGTCTGGGCGATCCTGCGCACCATTCTCTCGAAGATCACGTTGTGGAAAGGGAGCATCGCATACCAATACAGGCGTCCGGCAAGACCCCGTGGGCGGAAGTAGGCAGCTTGCTCGAGTCGCCGCCCGTCATCGTGTTCGACGACACGCCACTCCAACCACGCCTCGCCGGGCAGACGCATCTCAGCCGAAAGCTGTAGAAACTCCCCTGGCATCAAAGCTGAGACACGCCAGAAGTCGACTGTGTCGTGGAGCCGCACTTCCTCGGGATGGCGCCGTCCGCGACGGAGACCAACACCACTAACGAGAGTGTCGAGAACACCGCGCAGCCGCCACGCCCAGTTGTACGTGTAGTACCCGACAGAGCCTCCGATTCTGCTGAACGCCCAGAACAGGTTCTCGCGGCTAGCACTCGTCTCCACGGTCCGTCGATCGACGAGCAGCGTTCCGCCTGCCCATTCGGGGTCGCCGGCGAACGGCCGGGCCGGGCTGGAACTGGCGTCCGACCATCTGCTGGGTGTTTCGAGGCGGTCGTCGTGATCGAGCGCCCGTCCGATAGCCTCTCGCAGCGACATCGGTTCCCCGGGCAGGCGCCGCACCCGATCCGCTCGCACCGTCACCTCGTTGCGGAGCGAATCGACAAGAGGCCGAGCAACACCGACCGGCAAGGGAGTGACGAGGCCGATCCAAAGTGACGAGAGGCGAGGGCTCAGTACCGGCACCGGGATGATGATGCGTCTGCGCAGGTGGGACACTTCGGCGTATAGCTGCATCATCTCGCGGTAGCTGACCACATCTGGCCCGCCGATCTCGTACACATGGCTACCGGGGCGATCGTCGAGTGAGGTGACGAGGTGTGTCAGGACGTCGCGGATGGCGATTGGCTGACACTTCGTCTCAACCCAACGCGGTGTGGTCATAACCGGCAGGACCTCGGTGAGGTAGCGCAACATCTCGAAGGACACCGAACCGGAACCGATAACGATGGCGGCCCGCAGCTCGGTGACGGGGATGGGGCCGGCGGAGAGGACGGCGCCGACTTCCTGGCGACTGTCAAGATGTGACGAGAGCTCGTCGCCGCTGCCGAGACCGCCCAGATAGATGATGCGACGGAGACGATTCTTCTCCGCACCGTCGGCAAAATTGGCGGCAGCCGTTCGATCGGCAGCAGCGAAATCACCCTTGGTCGCCATTGAGTGGACGAGGTAGTAGGCAACGTCGATACCTTCTAGAGCGGAATCCACTTGATCGGCGTCGAGGACGTCGCATTGGCGCAGCTCGACAGCGTTGCGCCACGTCCGGTCGTTGAGCTTATCTGGGGTCCGGGCTAGGCACACGACCTCATGCCCCGCATCGAGCAGTTGGGGAACCAACCTGCTGCCGATATATCCAGTCGCTCCAGCTACAGCAATTCTCATGCAAACTGTACGTATCAAAGGAGCCCTTTGGATGTCCTGCGCCGTGCCACTCTTGACCATGGTTCCGACCAGGGGTGACACGGCATTCGAGGATCGTCGTGGGCCTCGTCGGACGTTTACGCCTCAAAGCCCCGGGCAGGGAACCGATTAGGTTCCCGATCGCCATCGAGTGGCCCGGGTCGTTTTGGTTCGGTTTGGTCAACCCGGCACCCGACGTCATGGCATACGTTCTTCCGCGTCTGCAACAACACAGAAGTTCCGAAGAAGATCCATCAGGCAAGCCACCAGATCGCGGCGCAGTTGAGCGGAACGACCAACGCGCCGGCTGACCTGGTTGCTTGTCCGCTTGGCTAGTTGAGGCTCTTGGCCTCGAGCCACTCGGTGGCAACGTCATCGGACTCACGCTTGGCGATGTCCGTTTCCGTGTTCCACGCCAGCAGATCGGCCGTGGTGATCATTGCGCTCAACTCGTTTAGGTCGTTGCGCAACTGATCGCCATACGCGTCCAGCAGCTCGGTTGAGATGATGGGCGCGATGTTCTGTGCCGGATGCAATCCCTGATCATCCTCGAGGACTTTGAAACCCTGCTCGGTGATCTGTGGCGCAGTCGTGTTCCAAACCACGGCGTCGACCTCGCCAGCGGCGAGCGCTTCACCGAGGAGCGGGCCGAATTCGACCGTCACGGTCTCAGCGAAGGTGATGCCGTACACCGCGGGGTCGGTGTAGCCGAGGTAACACTGGGGCCGCTCAAAACACTGCGCAGATGCCCCGAACACGTATCCGAGGGAGGCAACATCACTGATAGTGGTTGCCGGCGAATCGCCCCGCACGACAAAAGCATCACCGTCGACCGCTGGTGAGTAGTCGAGAAGCGTGGCGCCGATCTCCTCATACGCCGGACCAATAATGGCAACGACGGCGTCGGGATCCGCCGAAGTTGCCGCATCCGGTGCGAGAGCCGTGAGGGAACCACCGATGTAGTCGACGATGAGGTCGAGTTCATCATTGCGCAGCCCGTCGATCGCCTCGGTGCGGAAACCCGCCGGCGTCAGGATCTCGACGTCGTAGCCCTTGGCCAGCAAATACTGGCCATAGACCTCTGCGATTGTCACGGCCTCGCTGAAGTCCTGGCCGCGGAGGCGAATGGTGGGTCCATCGACGGCAGAATCGCCGTCTCCGTCGCCGCAGGCGGTCATGACGACGGCGAGCGCCACCGTAAGGAGAATTAGCTTCTTGAGTATTGAGAATTTCATCGGGTCCTTCTACCGGGTTGCGGTCGTTGCCAGTCGCCGCACTCCATCCGGGAGCGCGAAACGTTCGACCGACCGGAACGACAAAGCAGTCAAGCCGGCCAGACCGGCAATGAGGATAGCGCCTGCGATGACTAGTCCGTCATTGTTCTGTCCAAGCCCGTCGCGCACGTAGCGGCCGAGCCCGTCGCCGCCCAGGAATGCACGAATCGGTTCGGTGGCAACCACGGTCACGGCTGCGACTCGGACGCCGGCGAGGATCACGGAGGTAGCGAGCGCCAACTCGACGCGAAACAGCACCTCTGTCTCGCTGTAACCCATAGCACGTGCGGCATCGACCGCTCCGGGATCGACCTGCTGGATCGCGGTGTAGGTGTTGAGGAATATCGGCGGCAAGGCAAGCAGCAACAACGCTATGAAGATCGGCCATGGCTCGAAGCCCCAGCCGCTGCGAAGCGAAATCGGCACGAGTAGGCCGGCGACCGCAAAGGTCGGGATGGCTCGACTCAGCGTGACCAACCACGAGACGGACACCTCGCCGCGCCGGGTATGCGCCAGCCACGAAGCAAGGGGCACCATTGTGATCGTGGCGACCACGACGACGATTGCGCACAGAATGACGGTGTCGGCGAGCGACGACAGAATGCCATCGGTGCCTGCCCAACTGTCGGGATCAAACAGCCACTCGAAGACCCCGACATCCCGCGGGACTGCCGCTTGAGCGATCACCGTCACAATGCGCTCCTTCCCCGCTGCGCCCACGGGGTGAGCCACCTGCCGCCGAAGAGGATCACCGCATCAAGCACCAAGGCAAGCAGGATCGATAGCGAAGCCCCGATGGTCATCGGGGTCCAGAAGGTTCGGCGTAGACCATCGAGAATGAGCCGCCCGAGGCCACCCTGGCCGATGATGGCAGCGACCGTCACGAGCCCGACCGTGCTGACCACGGCGATGCGGAGACCCGCGATGATGTAGGGCATCGCCAGTGGCAACTCTACGTGAAGCACCCGGCGGGTCGGTGACATGCCCATCCCGTTGGCAGCCTCCCGCACCTCCGGAGACACCGAGTTGAACCCGGCGACGATATTGGTGACCAGGATGAGGAGCGTGTAGGCGGCCAGCGGGAGGACCGCAGTGAGCCTGCTCAAACCGAAGTAGGGAACCAGGATGCCAAACAAAGCGACACTCGGAATGGTGTAGAGAAACGCCGTGAAACCGTTGATCGGTGCGATCGTCCAGCGGTAGCGAAGCGCGATTGCCGATAGGCCGGCCGAGACAATCAATCCGAGGGCCACGGCGTACAAGGTCAGCTCTAGGTGCTCGACTAGAGCGCGTCGGATCTGGTCCCACTCGTCGATGAAGTACTCCCATCGGATGATGGGGTTGGCCGCTTGGGCCAGCAGGGGAATCATCGCCCCGTCTCCTCTTCAAGACTGGAGCGAATCAGCTCCAAGGTGACGACTCCACCAAAGCGGCCTCCGTCGTCGATCACCGCAACCGAGGTATGAGACGTCATGATGATCTGCATGGCGCTGCGCAACGTACTGTCGGGCTGCACCTGCGCAGCGGGGACTGACCGCGGCACAGACTCGAGCGGCGTTTCGTCTTGGAGGTCGTCGCCATGAACCCATCCCAGGAACACGTCCTGCGAGGTCACGCCAAACCACTCGGACGCGTACTCCCTCATGACGTTGCGAGCTGCTGCTGCCCCCGCGGTGGCTGCGATGACTGGTCCCTGGTGGAACGGGAGATCGGCAACCGTCCTCAGTTGTAGCCGTTTGACACTGCGATCCTCGCCAACGAACTCCTCAACGAACGCGTTCGCAGGCTCTGCCAGCAACTCATCGGCAGAGGAGTATTGCTCGAGAATGCCGCCAACGTTGAGGAGGGCGATTCGGTCGGCGATTTTGAGGGCCTCGTCGATGTCGTGCGTGACAAGAACGATGGTCTTGCCGACCCGGGCCTGTAGCTCGAGGAGCTCGTCCTGGAGTCGGGTCCTCACGATGGGGTCTACTGCTCCGAAAGGCTCGTCCATCAGCAAAACCGGCGGGTCTGCAGCCAACGCTCGCGCAACACCTACCCGCTGCTGCTGGCCGCCAGAGAGCTCGTCCGGATACCTCTCGAGAAGTGACGGCTCGAGTCCGACCAGATTCGCGAGCTCTTTGATGCGATCGGAAATGTGCTGCTTCTCCCAGCCCAGCATCTTCGGCACGGTGGCGATGTTGTTGGCGATCGTCTGATGCGGGAAGAGGCCCACCTGCTGAATCACGTATCCGATCTCGCGACGAAGTTCGGCTACAGGCCGTTGGGTGACGTCTTCGCCGTTGATGACGATTCGGCCGGAAGTCGGCTCGATCAAGCGGTTGATCATCCGCAAGGTGGTCGTCTTGCCGCAACCCGACGGACCGATGAGTACGACGATCGACCCCTCCTCGATATCGAGGTTCAACGAGGCCACGGCCGGAGAGGATGCGCCTTCGAACTGCTTGGAGACGTTGTCGAGTTTGATGGCGATGGAACCGATCGTTCTTCCTTTCGCAATGCTGGCTATTGCTGGGTTCAGGTCGTGCGGATTCCAGACCAATCTCGCAAGGCTGGTTGGAGTGTAGGTAGATCATTGCGGCCCCCTCCAACTCGGCAAAGCTCGGTGGACGCCGGTAGCTGCGTTCAGGGAAGGACTACGAGTTTCCCGGTGGCCTTTCCAGCCTCCATGTCTGCGTGGGCCTCGGAGATCTCTTCAATCGTGTACGTACGGTGGATGGGTACGTGCGCATCGCCTGCAGGACACTAGGAAACGTTACCCCCTCGGCCGGGCCGAGCCGCGAGTGAAGCTCCAACCGGTTCAGCCCAAACTCCTCGACCTTGACCAAGACCTCCCCCGCCACGGTGTGGGGATGGGAAGGTCGCGAGCTTGGAGCGCCTCAGGCGGTCCGGCGCAATCGAACTCGCCACGTTCATCATCGAACCGTCAGCCTGCGCGATCGAGCACGACTACCGGAATTCGTCGGGCGGTCTTGGCCTCGTATTCGGCGAACTGGTCCATGATCGCCACCAGCTTGGCGTACAACTCGTCCCGGAGCGGGCCGTCCTCGACGATGGTGGCGCGGGCAGGGAACTTCTCGGTTCCGACCTCGACGGTCACGTCGGGATTGGCCCGGATGTTGAGGAGCCAGTGGGGATCATTGGCTGCGCCGCCCTTGCTGGCGACAACCACGTAGCTCCCGTCGTGGGTTGCATACACAAGCGGGTTTGTTCGCAGCTTCCCGGTCCTGGCTCCGGTGTTGTGCAGGATCAAGACCGGCTTTCCCCTGAAGAATCCGCCCGCAGCGACGTCAACAGCTCCGTCATTCGCTCGGAAGTCCTTGATTACCTGCTGATTCATGTCGTCCATTGACCGCTGCTCCTAGCTGTGACCTTCTGAACAGCCAACAACGCCGAGCGCGGCCTATTCCCGTATCCGAATCCAGAAGTTCGCGAGACCGAGCTTGAGGCTTCTCGATCGAGGCGATCGCAGCCGGCGTCGTCGAAACCACAACGAGTGGATTTAACAGGGCAGAACTCGAACCAACGGCCTAGGCGGTAGAGCAGTTCGTAAAACGAACTGCCTCGCTCGGGTGTTGAGCAGGTGCCCGATCCAATCGCAAGCGGCCTCGACTTTCATAGGACTGTCACCGTTCCTGCACCTCCGTCGATCTGTACCCACGCCCCTTCTGTCAGATGCAAGGCCCAGAGGAACTGCGTAGCCAGATCAACCGAGCGTTATGCGGTTGCGTTGGGAAAGGAGCGACGATGGCCGATACCCCCCATTAGGCACATACATCAACCGGCCCCAACAGGATGCCTTTGGCTACAAGGCTGCGGCCAACGCCGTTCGAACGCCAAGCGAACGCAGCTGCACGAGCGCATCGACGAAGGCGGTGGAAAAGCGCTCGTCAGCAGAGAGGTCGTCGCCAAAGACCCGGGTGTAGCTCAGGAAGTGTGCCGGATCTGACAACGACCGCTCGGCAAACGCCCGAGCGTTCTCCAGGTCCGGATCGGACGCCGGCACGAACTCGCTTCCGTCGTCGGCAACGCCGACGAGGTATGAGCACCACCCAGCGAGGGCCAGCGCGCACAGTTCGATCGGCCCGCCTGCGCGAAGCTGATTTCGGATCGTGGGCATTAGGAACTTGGGGAACTTGGCAGAGCCGTCGAGGCACAACCGTGAGATCTGGTCGCCGATTGCCGGGTTCGAGAAGCGCTCGATCAGCTTCGCTTGGTAGGACGGCACGTCGATGCCCGGGGTGTTCGGCAGCACCGGCCCGGCCTCGTTCTCGAGAAACGACGTCAGGAACTGCCTGATGAGTGGTTCGCGCATCGCCTCGTCGACGAGCTCGATCCCGGCCAGTGCTGCCAGGTACGCCATCGTGGAATGCCCGGCATTTAGGAGCCGCAGCTTCATGAGCTCGTACGGCTCCACATCGCTGGTGACGGTGATGTCGAGGTCCTCCCACGGTGGGCGCCCGGCGGCGAAGGCGTCCTCGATCACCCACTGCCGAAACGGCTCGGTCACGACCGGCCAGCCGTCGCTCAGCCCGTACTCGTCGGCCAGGAACGCTCGATCCGCGTCGGTCGTGGCAGGAGTGATACGGTCCACCATGCCATTGGGAAAGGTCACGTTGTCCTTGATCCAGCGGGCGAGCGCAGCATCCACGTCCTCGGCGACTCCGAGCACAGCAACACGTGCGACGTCGCCGTTTTCGATCACGTTGTCACAGCTCATGACGGTGAGAGGCCCGACCCCGAGGTCGCGCCGCCGGTGCAGGCCGGCGACGATGATCCCGAAGGCGCTTCCGGGTCCTGCCGGAGCCAGTGTCCGGTCAAAAGTGCGGGAGTCCTCGTTGACCGGATAGCCGCCTTCCGTCACGGTCATGGAGACGATCCTGGTGGCGGGGTCGGCGATGCGGGCGACCAGCGCTTCCGTGTCGTCGGCGGCCAGGATGTAGTCGATGATGCTGCCGATCACCTGCACCGAGCTCCCGGCTTCGCTGCGGGTGATGAGGGTGTAGAGGCCGTCTTGGGTTTTGAGCACGTCGGCCATTCGTGCATCAACGTCCATGACCCCGCTCCCCGCGATCGCCCAGGTGCGCTGGCCGGATGTCGCCAGCTCGTCTGCGTAGGTCGCCAAGTGGGCGCGATGGAAGCCGCCGACACCGATATGAACGATCCCCGGTGTGAGCCTCGACCGGTCGTACGAAGGCACCGAGATGCGGGCATCGAGTTGTCCGAGGGTGGCGGTGGTCAGTGGCGCAACAGGGCCATTCTCAGTCATCCTGTCTTTTTACCACGCAAAACCAACCCCGAGCACATCAGACGCCGAAGAAGCACTTTCAGAGCGTTTCGATGGACGAATACGCGCTGCGCGGACGGACAGGAAACGGACATTGACGAGTGGCGACCTGGCATCAGTTGGTGCCTAGCTAGTTGAATCCCCAATAGACACAGCGTATTGGCTTGGTGGGCCCGGCAGGACTCGAACCTGCGACCTACGGATTATGAGTCCGCTGCTCTAACCAACTGAGCTACGGGCCCGCTCAGAAACGTGATCCTACCGCAGGACGAGCAGCGGACTCATCCGTCCGCTTCGGCACAAGCCCGAGCTGCCGCTCATCGATGGCCAACGACCCGGCAACTCGCTCGGCTCGGGCTCGCACCGTCTAACCAGCTGAGCTACGGGCCCGCTCAGAAACGTGATCCTACCGAAGCACACAGTCTGGCGTACCTCAGCGCCTTATACCGCTCTCACGTACGCCAGACTGTATGGATGCTTGACAGGCTGGCATGGATTTCGTATAGTTCGATATATATCGAACGCTATGAAGGACATCGCATGAGCGCCGACAGCCCCAAGGTCCGCGATTTCACAACCCAAGCTCAATCGCTGGCCGTAACTGTCGAATCGTCCCCTGTCTACGAGCTACTGCTCAGTATGTTTGCCTGGGGAACGAAGAACGACACCGGCGACTACGAGTACGCTCCGACATGTTTCGAACGGTTAGAAGATGGTGTTACGGGGCCGGAGGCCGAAAAGCTTGGCGTTCTGACCGAATCGGGCGAGTTGTGGCTCCCCCTGATCGGGATTGCCCAGTCGAGTGGTCGCACCGGGTCGGTTGAGAGCTTCCTCGACTACCTCGAGGCAATGGATCCAACGGAGCTGCGTCGGTCCCTCATCGCAGACGGCTGCTGTCACGGCCAGGTCGACCCGGATAGCGCCGCGGCAGCCGCCTCAGGTGACATGGCCGTCATTGCAGATCTTGCGGATCACGAGAAGATGAGCCCCGGGTTCCTCCGTTTCCTCAAAACAGAGGTCACCCGCAGTCCGCAGTGGCTCGCCGACATCCTCCGCGCCGTCTACGCCGTGCTGGAGCGGCCGATTGCCGACACAATGCCGGCCCTGGAGCGAGATGCCGATGAGAAGCGAGCCCTCGGTCGGACAATGGATGCTCCAAGACTCGTCGAAGCGGCCACCAACGGCGTCACCTTCAAGATGCAGCCCCAGATCACGGGCGTGATGCTGATCCCGTGCAAGATCATCCGTCCCTGGAACGTCATCATCGAACACGAGGGACTGCGGATCTTTGCCTATTCGGTCGCCGATGAACATCTCATGGCCGACCCCGACGCTCCCCCGGCTTACCTCGTCGATCTTTACAAAGCCCTCGGCGATGAACGACGACTCCGGATGCTGTCGATCCTCAGCGAGGAGAACGCAAGCCTCATGGAGATTGCCGAGCGGGTCGGGCTGGCGAAGTCAACCGCCCACCATCATCTACGAATCCTCAGGACAGCAGGTCTTGTACGAATCACCGTCGGTGACACCAAGTCGTACAGCCTGCGCCGCGACACCATTCCAGAAGCCTCACGCCTACTGGACGCATTCCTGACAACACCGGTCGCCACATCGGCAGCGGCCGGCACCCCACACAGCGAAAGGACCTGATATGCAAGGCCTCAACTACCTCGATCTCGCCCGCAACCTGGCCGACAGCCATCTCGAAGGCGCCGATTCACCCCACTATTACGCAACACCGCAGCCCACGCATCGCACCGGCCTCCGGGAGTGGCTCGGGCACAAGCTCATCCACACAGGTGAGCGACTCATCCCCCGTCCGTCCGAGTTGAGACTGAAAGTGAGCACGGGCCCCCCCGGCCACTGAGAAAGAAACGGCCAAACGATCCGGCCGGCGTTCCGGTTGCCTCCGACGCCGGTCGCTTCGCGTCCCATCCTGCTCCGGGCCTGCGAACCCAGGGTTCAGGAACCCGGTTCTGACGGCCACGAACCCAGGGTTCAGGAACCCGATCCTGACAGCTAGACGGCCTGCAGGTCGGAACGGCCGTGCATCGCTGCCGGGTTCGGCGCCGTCTCGCTCATCAAGCCGGCAATCAACGGCTCTCCGCCCTCAAACCTGAAGAACACACGCCAACCCTCCCCCAGCTCATGGTTGCCGACCACCAGGCTGTGCATGTTCACAAACTCGACCGGAATCGCCAGGCTCGACTTCAATGCGTGGACGCCCTGGTTGCGGTATGCCATGGCGAACGACTCACCGACCGTCTCGGCGAACGTGCCCTGGTGCCGCGGCGTGTCGCCCTCGGGACCCCACCACCAGTAGACAGAGCCACCGCTCAGCATCCGCGGCAGAGCTCCGGCCGCAAACCGAACCGGCGGGCCATAAAGGGCGACGTGCAGATCCCGTCCGCCGGTCACGGGCAGCAGGTCGTCGTTGTGGTAGAGCCGGTCAACGAAGTCGGCAACCTGCCGACCCGGCCGCTCATCATCCTTGAAGACTGCCGCTGGCTGCTGTTCCGTCAGGAACTCTGCATTGATCCAGGCGCTGCCATCCGGCGTATCGACCTCTATCCAGAGTTCACTGCGCAACAGGCTGCGCGCCCCGGTGGCTCCGATCCCAACAGCGTCGGGAGCGAAGCGGTGTACGACTCCCTGGTGACTTCCCGGCTCCTCACGGGCGGGCACACCTGCGCTCGAGGGGGCCATCACGATGTCGACCTTCGTGCGTGCAGCCATGGGCAGAGCCGTAGCTGCGCTGGAGAATGCAAAACGTCTGCTGAACCCGAGCAGCAGCGACCCGAGGAACACCAGCAGCAGGGCAGCCATCGGTATCCGGAATGCGCTAAAAGTATCGAGTACCGAACCGACCATCAGCCGGAGACCTGTCACCAGCGGGCCGCCACCCGGTGGGTCCGAGTCCTCGGATGCTGTGACATCGGGGTTCCCCCCGGATAGATCGTCGGAGACGAGCGAAGGCACCCCGACAAGCTCGGCCGGGATCTCGACAACGATCGTCAGCAGGGACGTGTCCTTCCCTCCCATCGGGTCGCTGGCGACGAAAGTAAGCGGAGGTAGGTCGCTGATGACGCCGTCGAGGTTGATCTCGAACAGACCCGACCCGACCTCGATTACCGAGGCGTCGTGTGGAGATTCCAGAATGAACTCAATCGGATCGCCGTCGACGTCAGTTGCATACGGCGAAAGGTCGATGGTGAGCGGCTCACCCGACTGTCCGATGACTTGAGCGGGAGATGCCACCGGAGGATCGTTGACCGGCCTCACCTCGATAGTGATGGACGCGGAGGCCACCAGGTCACCATCGGTAATCTCGTAACTGATGACTTCGGTGCCGTTCCAGTCCCGTGCCGGCCGGTAGACAAAGGCACCGTCGAGGCTCCAATCGATGGTTCCGTGGGCCGGATCATCAACCTTGCTCGCCAATATGGGTTCGTCGTTTTCGTCAAAGTCGTTGGCCAATGGGAAGAACACAGCAGAAGTGTCCTCATCGAGAGACACGGTGTCGTTCTCCGCAGTCGGGGCGATGTTGTCGACGAAGTTGACGATCACCGAGATAACAGACGACAACTGCATCCCATCATCTACCCGATAGCTGAAGACATCGATATCGGCGAGACCGCCGGTGTTGCGATAGGTGAATGAACCGTCAGGCTCGAGCGTCAGGTCTCCGTGCTCGGGTGGTGAAACAAGGATGGCACTGATCGGTTCACCCTCCGGGTCACGGTCGTTGCGGAGCACACCCGGAGCATCGACGACCAGCACTCCCCCGCTGCGCACGGTGTACTCGTCGGGACCGCCGGTCGGCGGGAGGTTGGGGGTGATGGTGACCGTAACGACGCCGGTCGCCTGGAGATCTCCGTCCGAGACCGTATATGTGAAGCTGTCCGTACCCGATGCCGTCACCGGCGACATGTAGTCATAGAGACGGGGTCCGCCGGTCAGCGTTCCCCGGGTCGGCGGGCTGCTGATCGAGAACGAGAGTGCGTCGCCGTCGGGATCGGTTCCGTTGAGGATCAGCGAAACAGGGACGCCGGCGTCGGCGAATACGGCTATGTCATACGCGGTGGGAGCCCGGTTGGTGTTTGTGACCACCCAGGTGAAGCCGGCCGACGTGCTCAGCTCCGGCACACCATCGTCCCGCACGGTGATGGTCACGGGGTACGACGATCCCGAGGTGCCGTCGAATGGGATGACACCGGAGATCTCGCCGGTTGCCGGATCGATGCTGAGGCCTGGCGGAAGCCCGCCGGCGCTGTAGCGGAGCGTTCCGCGAGGCAGGTCCGGATCGGTAGCGACGATTGCCAGGGATACGGCTTGATTCTCGGCCGAAACGGTTGTGCCCGGGTTGACGATCACGGGCGCCTCATTGACCTCGGCAACGTTGATAGTGACCTGCCGGGTAGTCGAGGCCGCCGGGGCGCCGTCGTCGGTCCCGATCACGTCGATGACGTAGCTCCCGGGACCCTGGGCTTCACTCGGTGTCCAAGCGAACCTGCCGGTAGCGGCGTTGATGGTCGCACCCGGAGGCTCGCCGCCCAGCGAGAAGGTCACGGCGTCGCCTTCTACGTCGGTGGCCGATGCGACAAAGATCGCCGCGGAGCCCTCGTCGATACTCAGCGAGGTGAGGGCATTGACGACGGGGCTGTCGTTCACCGCGGTCACAACCACATCAATGGTGCCGATGGCGAAGCCACCCCGCCCGTCGGCGACCGTGTACATGAAACTGTCCGGGCCGTTGTAGTTGGCGTCGGATCTGTAGCGCAGAGTACCGGCAGTCAGATCAACGCTCCCGTTGGCGGGTGGGCTGAATCCGATCACTAGTAACGGGTCGCCGTCCGGGTCGCTGTCGTTGAGACGGGCATCAATGACGACGGTCGTGTCTTCAGCGGTGGTCACCGTGTCGTTACCGGCAATCGGGTCACGGTTGGTGTCCGCCACTGTCCAGGCGAAGTTGGTCTGCCCGGAACGTACCGGCGCTCCGTTGTCGGTGACGGTGACGACGACATCGAACGGCGAGGCGGCATTGGCGGTGTAGTCGATCGTCCCCGAGATCACACCGGTCGCGGGGTCGATGGACAAGCCATCCGGCAGGCCCGTAGCCGCATACGTGAGGACGTTGACGGGAATGTCGGTGTCTACGGCAACGATCGGCAGCGTGATGACGTTCGCTTCGGCCGAGCTCTGCGGTCCGGGAGAGTTGACCATCGGTGCAAGATTGACCTCGTTGACTGTCACGGTCACCGGCTGCGAATCCGAGAGGACCGGTGCTCCACCATCCGACACGGTTACGTCAAAGACGTAGACGCCGGGGCCTTGTGCTTCGCTCGGAAGCCAGGTGAAGACTCCGGTTGCGGGATCTACTGTTGCCCCCGCCGGCGCTCCCGTAAGGATGAAGGTACGAGCATTGGCCGGTACGTCGGGGTCGCTAGCGGGGGCAACAAAACTGAGAACGGTCATCTCGTCCACCGTCTGCGGCGGAATCAGACCTAGAACCGGCGGCAGATTGACCTCGGTGACGGTGATGGTGACGGTTTGGGTGTCGGACAACG
>CAMYKI010000068.1 GCA_947258985.1 uncultured Acidimicrobiaceae bacterium | reverse complement strand
AACGCCTCCCGCGCTACCAGCCACGAAGTCTTCGGACGGCCCACAATCCCACCTCCAGGATCACACCCGTCGCGCACACCACCTGAAGCCACCCGGAATGTATTCCGGTTTGCGACGCCAAAACCCACGCGGGGCAGCCGCGTTCGACTATCTCAGTTGGAAACCGTGCCCGATCGGGTCCTCCGGATCGACGTAAAAGCGTGATTCTCCGGTCTTGAAAGCAGTGCCACGGACCGTCGTTACGACGGCATGGTGACCGGCGACTTCTGCGTCGGCAACCACCCGGCCGGTGAACGTCGTGCCGATGATGCTCTCATGCAAAAGCTCCTCACCCCGGCGCAGCCGGGCATCCGAGTCGAGAATGGCGAGTCTGGCGGATGTTCCACTGCCGCAGGGAGATCGGTCGACCTCGCCGTCGGCGAATACCGTGACGTTGCGCTGGTGAAGACCAACTTGGGCATCGCGATCTTCGAAAAAGATCGTCCCGTACAGCCCGGAAAGCCGGGAATCATGGGGGTGCATCGCGGCCGGATTGTTGTGGAGGACCTGCTTGGTCTCGCGCCCCAGAGCGATGAACTTGGCCAGGTTCTCCGGTGCGACCGTCATATCCAGATCCGACACGTTGATCGATGCGTAGAAGGCGCCGCCGTATGCGATATCGACTCCGACAACTCCCTCCGAAAGCTGCACAGGGATCTGCCTCCCCGTGACATAGGACGGCACATTCTTGAATGTCACCGCAGTGACCCGGTCTCGGGCGCCAACCTCGGCGTTCGCCTCGAGTCTCCCGGAAGGCGTATCGACGATCACGGTGCGGCGCGGTCCGCTCCCGGTGAGGTACCCCGATTCGATCGCCCAGGTGACGAGCGCAATGGTTCCGTGTCCGCAGGCGGTGCTGTAGCCATCCTTGTGAAAGAAGACGACACCGAGATCGCCACCATCGTCATCCGGCGGTGTGACGAAACACCCGTACATGT
Organism: uncultured Acidimicrobiaceae bacterium; assembly: GCA_947258985.1. GTDB lineage: Bacteria > Actinomycetota > Acidimicrobiia > Spongiisociales > UBA5794 > JAAETI01. The sequence goes on along the minus strand of CAMYKI010000068.1, from coordinate 12,872 downwards.
CGGCGTGACCGCGGGGCTCGTTCACAACCAGGAGACGAATCGAATCGGCGTATCTGGCGGCTGAGGTGCGTCGATCGATAACACGTTCCCCGTCGAGGTCGGGAGCGCCGGAAACGACTATGCGAAAGGGTTCCCCGGCTGTGTGATAGTCGACGACACCGACCACCTCAGATTCCGGGGTAATCGGGCTCATCCGTCAGGCGTCAATCGGATGATCAATCTGAATGACACCGCTCTTGATTCCGATGGCGACCAGCGCACCTATGAATAGGACCGTGAGAATCAGTTTCTTCATGAAACCCCCATACAGAGCCTGATTGCAGGCTAGCGGTGATTGGGGCGCTACTGCAGCTGAAGCCGTTCGTCGTCGGGGTCCGCCAGAGTGAACGCGGCAAGCACTCCAGCGGCGAGACCGAACAGGTGTGACTCCCATGAGACGAAAGCCGAGACGGGCGCAATACCACGCAGCACCATTCCCCCAAAGAGCACGCCGACGATGACGGCAACGGCGATGCCCTTCAGGGACTTCTCAACAAATCCTGCCACCAGTAGGAAGCCGGCGTACCCGAATACGAGACCGCTTGCGCCCACGTGGATTGCAGGCCGGGCGAAAAGCCAGGTCGCAAGACCGCCCAGAACCACCACGAAGGCGGTAACGATTAGAAATCGACGCACCCCGGCAAAGGCGACGAAGCCGCCCAGAACCAGGAACGGGAGTGTGTTGGCCAGCAGGTGCCCGAATCCCCCATGCAGCACCGGCGCCCACAGGATCCCGTCAAGACCGGTGAGCGTCCGCGGCTCGATCCCCTGCTGGTCGAGTCGCCCATCGAGGAACAGGGAGTCGAGCGCTTCGATCAGCCACATGAGCGCCGCAATGATGACGACGAGCTGCAGTGCCTGGGTGACCGGGGACCGTGGTGTTGTATCGACGAGCGCCATCAGTCGCTCTGGTCCTTCGGGTTGTCGAAGATGGAGAGCAGTTCCGTGCTGTCGGTCGAAGCCGGCTGTGGCCGCGGCTTTGGCGGAGCGCCCCGTTCCGGGATTCGCATCCCCTGGAGCGCAATAATGACAACGAAGACGGCGCCAAAGGTGTTGTCCCACAGACTGATCGCCACGTAGGCGACGACCGCGGCGGTGAGCAGAGTCAATCCCTTGGCAATGCGAAGCGACTTCGATGGCGTCACGAACTCGAGGGCGTGCCAGGCCATGTTGCCGCCGTCGAGAGGCAAGATGGGAAGCCAGTTCAACGCTCCCCACAGCAAGCCGGCGACCACGAAGCCCGAGTAGAGAGCGTGGCCGAAGGGAAAGAGGTTCGCTACAACATCTGTGTTGCGAGCCAGGTAGAGACTGCCCCCGATCGCCATGCCGACAGCGGAACCCGAAGCGGCGATGAGGAACCGTTGTCCCGGGGTCAGCTTCGTGGCGGCCGGATACTGGGTCAGTCCACCGAGACCAAAGAGAGTGATCGTCACGGACTGAGCGCCAAAGGCCCGAGCCGTAATGGCATGCCCGAGTTCGTGTGCGAGAACGGCGAAGAAGACCCCGGCGACCCAGCCGACCACCTCGGGGAAGTCGTAGACGCGCAGCACAAGGATTCCTATCAGGGCGAACGACCAATGCACGGCAACCGGAATGCGGAGTACGGGGAAGCGGAGCACGGTCAGCGGCGCGTCTTCGGGGCCAACTTGGCCTGGACGCGACGTGACGGGATCTGCCGAAGCAAACACAGCCGGCACAGACCGTGAGCACCCGCAAGAGAGCGACCACAGTTTCGGCACATCACGTACATCCTCATACTCCGATTGTAAGACCAAACCCGGCGTGAGAACACCGCCGCTCGACTCCTTGGATCGGTTTATACCTGAGGTTGGTTAGCCTCGCCGACATGCGACGAAGCATTCTCACTCTGGTTCTGATGGTGGCGCTGGCCGGTGTCGTTCAGACCGCCGGAGCATCCGCTCGCCAGGAACCGCCGCCGTCGACGACCACCACAACCACCACCGAGCCGCCGACACTTCCATTCGCCGAGCCATTTGAGAGCGAAGAATGGCACGACACCTGGGTGGACTGGCGATTCAGCGACGATCGCAACACCCGCATCACCCGCGGCTACCGGCTGAACGGCCTCGAAGTCAACATCCCCCCAAACCTACGGCGCGGCACCGGTCCGCTGTGGAAGCTGCCCGGGGACGTCGACGAGGCGTGGTTCCGTTATCGGATACGACTCGATGACTTCCATCCCATCACCAGCGGAAAACTCCCGGGACCGGCGGGGATGCCGAACTTCACGGCGCGGGGATGCAACCCGTCCACCGAGACCTATCCAGGGTGGTCCGCTCGGATGCTCTTCGAGCCTGCTGGGTTTGGCGGTGTCGCCGAGGATCAGGTTCCTATCGGGTATTACGTGTATCACCTCGACCAGCCGGGTTCGTGCGGCGAGTTCATGCTCTGGGATGAAGATGCCGTGCTCGATCAGAACTGGTGGTACTGCGTCGAGGGTCACGTCAAGCTCAACACACCCGGCGCCAATGACGGGGTGCTCGAGGGTTGGGTCGACAACAACCCGGCATTCTCCAGGTCCGATCTCGCCTTCAGACGCGAAGCCGAAGACTGGCTGGATATCCGTACGTTCTGGCTGAACGTCTACTTCGGCGGCTCGACCATCCCTAACGATCGCGACCTGACACTGCGAATCGATGATCTGGCGATCAGCGCCGACGGCCGGGTCGGCTGCCCGAGCCGATTCTCCGACGACGACGGCAATATCCATGAAAACGACATCGAGTGGATGTTCCAGAACGAGTACATCTTCGGCTGCAGCCCGGACAATTATTGCCCGCACGACAATCTCTCGCGAGCCGCAACCGCGGCTCTTCTTGACAGGATCCTCGAACCGCCGGCGACTTCTATCGATTTCTTCTCCGACGATGACGGGCATTGGGCCGAAGGCACATTGAACCGGCTGGCGGCGAGCGGAATCTTGCGCGGCTGCGGGCCCGAACTGGCGTGCCCCACCGACCCGGTCACACGAGGCCAGTTCGCCGCACTTCTCACCCGAGCCTTGAAGATCCCCGCAAGCTCGGTGGACTACTTTGTCGACGACAACGGCAGCTTGTTCGAGAACGACATCAACGCCATCGCCTCCATCGGTATCACCCGGGGCTGCCACAACACCACCGACCAGTACTGCCCCCGGGAGAGAGTATTCCGCGACCAGGCAGCAACACTTCTCGCCCGAGCAGTGCGCTGGCTGCGCAGCTAACCGGCCCCCCCAACCGGCCCCCCCAACCCGTTCTTGCGTATCTCAGGTCGCATATGCGACCTGAGATACGCAAGAACAGAGGGCCCCCCCTTAGGGAGGCCCTCGTGTCTACTAGTTGGTTGTGCGGCTACTCGTCCTCGGCAGCGTCGCCGTCCTGGGCGCCGAGGCTGGCAAGCCACTGCGCCGGGTCTGCCGGAAGGGCTTCCTCCGACGACAGCGGCTCCGGCATCTCGTCGCCAAACAGGCCGAGGGCACTGACCACAGTCGCGTCCGGCAACGAAGGCTGGATCGACTGGTAGTTGGTGCTTCCCGTACCCGCCGGGATGAGCTTGCCGATGATGACGTTCTCCTTGAGACCCCGCATGAAGTCCGACTTGCCCTGCAGGGACGCCTCGGTGAGCACCCGGGTGGTCTCCTGGAACGAAGCCGCCGACAGCCACGAATCCGTAGCTAGCGATGCCTTGGTGATACCCATCAACTCGGGGCGTCCCTCTGCGGGGCCCTTGCCCTCTTCGACGAGCGACCGGTTGACGTCGCGGAACTCCTGCTCATCGACCAATTCCGCCGGCAGGAAGTGCGAGTCGCCCGAATTGACGACACGAACCTTGCGCAGCATCTGACGCACGATCAACTCGATGTGCTTGTCGTGGATGTCGACACCCTGGCTCCGGTAGACCTCCTGGACCTGGTCGACCAGATAGCGCTGCGAGGCACGCACCCCGCGAACTTCCAGCACCTCTTTCGGGTCCAACGGGCCCTCGGTGAGCTGTGTTCCCGGATCGATGATGTCGCCCTCGGCTACCCGCAAACGGGCCCGCCTTGGCAACGGGTATTCGGTTTCCTGATCCTTGTCTGCAACCAGGATGCGTCGACCCTCTTCGTCATCAAGGAGTTGGATCACTCCACCGTGCTCTGCGAGCAGCGCCTTGCCCTTGGGGGTCCGGGCCTCGAAGAGCTCGACTACACGCGGCAGACCGTGCGTGATGTCCTCACCGGCAACACCGCCCGTGTGGAACGTACGCATGGTCAGCTGGGTACCCGGCTCACCGATCGACTGTGCTGCCATGATCCCGACGGCCTCGCCGGATTCGACCATGAGTCCGGTCGCCAGGCTGAGCCCGTACGAGCCCTTGCTGATGCCGTAGCGGGACTGGTCGGTCAGCGGTGACCGCACCCTGACTTCCTCGAGCTCTTCTTCCATCGAGATGGCCTGCAGAGCCTGCCTATCGACCAGCTCTCCAGCGCGCAGCTTGGTGCCGTTGCTCGTCTCGACCAGCTTGCGGCCGACCTTGACATCCTCAGCGAGGATGCGACCGAATATGCGGTTCCGCAGATTGCGGATGGGCTTGTCGCCTTCACGAACGGTGATCGCCAGACCGGTGTCATCCGTCTCATCATCATGGATGATGATTTCCTGGGAAACGTCAACAAGGCGACGTGTCAGATAACCGGAGTCGGCCGTACGCAGGGCTGTGTCGGCCAGACCCTTGCGGGCACCGTGAGTAGAAATGAAGTACTCGAGCACCGAAAGGCCCTCGCGGAAGTTCGACTTGATCGGCTGCGGGATGATGTCACCCTTTGGGTTGGCCACCAGACCACGCATGCCGGCGATCTGCCGCAACTGCATCATGTTGCCGCGGGCACCGGAGCGCACCATCATGTCGATCGGATTGAACTGCTCCGCCTCGAGCGTGGCCTGCATCGCGTCCTTGACCTCGTCGGTCGCCTCCGTCCAGATCTCGATTAGCTCCTGGCGGCGCTCATCATCGGTGATGACACCCTTGAGATAGAGCGACTCGACTTTGGAGGCACGCTGCTCATAGCTGTCGAGAATCGCTTCCTTTTCCGGCGGGGTCTTCACGTCTTCGAGCCCGATGGTCAGACCGGCCTTGGTCGCAAAGCGGAACCCGAGGCTCTTGATGGCATCGAGCGTCCCCGCAACGTCCGGCTTGTCGTAGTCGTTGATGACTTCGGCAACGAGTGTGCGAATATCGGACTTCAGCACCGGAGCGTTGATGTACGGGAACGACGGCGGGAAGGCGGTGTTGAGCAGCGCCCGTCCGTATGTCGTTTCGAGCAACACATCCCCGTCGACGGCCTCCTCGGTGATGAGGTGCTCGAGCGTCTCGGTGAGCGCTGCGTGGCGTACCGGGTCGCCCGCAGTATCGCCGACGCGCAGCTTGATCTTTGCGTGGATGTCGATGTCGCCGATCTCGTAGGCCATCGCGGCCTCGTCGATGTCTGCGAACGTCCGACCCTCACCCTTGCCGCCATCGACGGCCTCGGACAGATAGAACATCCCGATGACCATGTCCTGTGATGGCGTGACTATCGGGCGTCCCGACGCCGGCGAGAGCATGTTGTTCGTCGACAGCATGAGGACACGTGCTTCAGCCTGCGCCTCAGCGGACAGCGGCAGGTGCACGGCCATCTGGTCACCGTCGAAGTCGGCGTTGAAGGCCTCACACACGAGTGGGTGAATCTGAATGGCTTTGCCTTCGACCAGAACCGGTTCGAAGGCCTGGATGCCGAGTCGGTGCAACGTCGGCGCCCGGTTGAGGAAGACAGGATGCTCCTGAACCACCTCGGAAAGGACATCCCACACCTGGGGACGGCGGCGTTCCACCATCCGCTTGGCGGCCTTGATGTTCTGTGCATGATCGAGATCGACGAGCCTCTTCATCACGAACGGCTTGAACAACTCGAGCGCCATCATCCGCGGTATTCCACACTGGTGCAGTCGGAGCTGCGGACCGACGACGATGACAGAACGGCCGGAATAATCGACGCGCTTGCCGAGCAGGTTCTGACGGAACCGGCCCTGCTTGCCCTTGAGCATGTCGGACAGCGACTTGAGCGGGCGACTGCCCGGCCCGGTCACCGCACGGCCGCGGCGGCCGTTGTCGAACAAGGCATCAACCGCTTCCTGCAGCATGCGCTTCTCATTGTTGACGATGATCTCGGGCGCACCGAGATCGAGCAGTCTCTTGAGACGATTGTTGCGGTTGATGACACGCCGGTACAGGTCGTTGAGGTCGGAGGTCGCAAAGCGGCCACCGTCGAGCTGAACCATCGGGCGGAGATCCGGCGGGATCACCGGGACGGCCTCGAGGATCATGCCGGCCGGATCGTTCTTGCCACCGGCGAAGGGGCTGACCACCTTGAGACGCTTCATCGCACGCTGGCGACGCTGCTGGGAGCGAGCTTCGAGATCTGCCCGCAGCAGATCCATCTCGTTGTCGAGATCGGTGCGGGTGATGAGGTCCTTCACCCACTCGGCGCCCATGCCGCCGGTGTAGTAGTCACCGTAACGATCGATGATCTCACGCCATAGCTGCTCGGATTCGACGAGCTGCTTGGGCTTGAGAGTCTTGAACGTGTCGAAGGCCTCCTTGAGAAGGTCTTCCTCGACCGACGCCCGCTCTTCGCGATCCTTGATCTCGCGTTCAACGTCGCGCCGCCGAGCGGAGATTTCCTGGGTGGGGGCTTCGGCCTCTTCCATCTGCTTCAGCTCGGCCTCGAGCTGCTCGAGACGACCGGACTTCCACTCCTCGAATTCCTCACGGATCAGCTCGAGTTCGTGAGTCGTAGCCTCCTCGAGTTCGGTGAGATCCGTGTGACGCTTTTCGTCATCGATCGATGTGATGAGATACGCGGCGAAGTAGATAACCTTCTCGAGATCCTTGGGTGACATGTCGAGTAGATAGCCGAGCCTGCTGGGAACGCCCTTGAAGAACCAGATATGCGTGACTGGTGCGGCCAACTCGATATGACCCATGCGCTCCCGGCGCACCTTGGCGCGGGTGACTTCGACGCCGCAGCGCTCACAGGTGATGCCGCGGAATCGCACGCGCTTGTACTTGCCGCAGTAGCACTCCCAGTCCCGCGTCGGCCCGAAAATGCGCTCGTCGAAGAGGCCGTCCTTTTCCGGCTTCAACGTCCGATAGTTGATCGTCTCGGGCTTCTTCACCTCGCCGTACGACCACGACCGGATCTGGTCGGAGCTGGCGAGGGTGATCCTCAGTTCGTCAAAAAGTTCAGTCACGTGGCGCCCACCTTCCAGCGTTTGTGCCCACAGTTGTAGAAATCGTCGTCATGTCGCGTTCGTGACGCAGCCAAAGGTGCGTCACGCCTCGACCTCCGCTCGCTCGGGACGGGAGATGTCGATGCCGAGGGAAGCAGCAGTGCGGAACACGTCCTCTTCAAGTTCCTTCAACTCCACTTCCTCACCCGCCGACAACATCTCGACGTTGAGGCACAGGCTCTGCATTTCTTTCATCAGTACCTTGAATGACTCTGGTATTCCCGGCTCGGGGATGTTCTCGCCCTTGACGATCGCCTCGTATACCTTGACGCGTCCTTTGACGTCATCGGACTTGATCGTGAGCAGCTCCTGGAGCGCATAGGCGGCGCCGTATGCCTCGAGGGCCCAGACTTCCATCTCCCCAAATCGCTGGCCACCGAACTGCGCCTTGCCACCCAGCGGCTGCTGAGTGATCATCGAGTACGGGCCTGTCGAGCGGGCGTGGATCTTGTCGTCGACCAGGTGGATCAACTTCAAGATGTAGATGTACCCAACCGTCACGGGTGAGTCGAAAGGTTCTCCCGTTCGCCCGTTGTACAGCTTGGCCTTGCCGGTGCCGTCGACCAGAGCCAGCCCCTCTTCGTTGGGATGAGTCTTCTCGAGCAGTTTGATGATCTCGCCTTCACCTGCGCCGTCGAACACGGGGGTAGCCACGGTCTGCCAGGGAGCGGCACCGCCGGCAGCCGGGCTGGGAATGTCGTCGAACGACTCCCAACCACGGGACGCGGCCCATCCGAGGTGAGTCTCGAGAACCTGGCCGAGGTTCATTCGGGAAGGGACACCAAGAGGCGACAAGATGATGTCGACCGGGGTCCCGTCCTCGAGAAACGGCATGTCCTCTTCCGGCAGGATCTTGGCGATGACGCCTTTGTTGCCGTGGCGGCCGGCGAGCTTGTCACCGGCTGAGATCTTGCGCTGCTTGGCGACATAGACCCGCACCAACTCGTTCATGCCGGGGGGAAGGTCAAAGCCGTCCTCGCGGCGGAATTCCTTGATGGCGATGGCCTTGCCGCTTTCGCCGTGGGGTACCTTCAGCGACACGTCGCGAACCTCGCGGGCCTTCTCGCCGAAGATCGCCCGCAGCAGCCGCTCTTCCGGTGTCAGTTCTGTCTCGCCCTTAGGGGTGACCTTGCCGACCAGGTAGTCGCCGGGGCCCACCTCGGCGCCGATGCGGATGATGCCGCGATCGTCGAGATCGTGCAGCACCTCCTCGGCAACGTTGGGGATGTCCCGGGTGATCTCCTCCGCACCGAGCTTGGTGTCGCGGGCATCGATCTCGTGCTCTTCGATGTGAATCGAGGTGAGCAAGTCGTGCTTGACCAAACGCTCCGAAAGGACGATGGCGTCCTCGAAGTTGTAGCCCTCCCACGGCATGAATGCCACGAGCAGGTTGCGGCCCAGCGCCAGTTCGCCTTCGTCGGTCGAGGGCCCATCGGCCAGCAGATCGCCTTCCTTGACCTTGTCGCCCTCTGCGATACGAGGCTTCTGATTGATGCACGTTCCCTGGTTGGAGCGCTCGAACTTACTCAGGTTGAAGGTGTGCTTCTTGTTGGCCCCGTCTTCCTTCACAACGATCTTCTCGCCCGTGACCTCGACAACGGTGCCGTTCACCGAGCTGAGGATGACATCCCCGGAGTCACGGGCAGCACGCCCCTCGACGCCGGTACCGACCAACGGGGCGTCGGCCTGCAACAGAGGCACAGCCTGCCGCTGCATGTTGGATCCCATCAGGGCCCGGTTGGCGTCGTCGTGCTCGAGGAACGGGATCAGCGCGGTCGAAACCGAGATGAGCTGCTTCGGAGAGACGTCCATATAGTCGACCTGCTCGGCTGAGACCTGGTCGACCTCGCCGCCGGTCTTGCGCACCAGCACCCTGTCGTTCGTGAAGGTCCCGTCCTGATTGAGCAAGGCGTTTGCCTGCGCGATGATGTGGTCCTCTTCGGCAGCTGCCGTGAGGTAGTCGATCTTGGTGGTTACCTTGCCCTTGCTCACACGGCGGTACGGCGTCTCGATGAAGCCGTAGCGATTGACCTTCGCATAGGTCGCAAGCGAACCGATGAGCCCAATGTTCGGACCCTCCGGAGTTTCGATCGGGCACATGCGCCCGTAGTGCGAGGGGTGAACGTCGCGAACCTCGAAGCCGGCTCGTTCCCGAGACAGGCCACCTGGGCCGAGCGCAGAAAGACGCCGGCGGTGGGTGAGGCTTGCCAGCGGGTTGGGCTGGTCCATGAACTGACTCAACTGGCTGGTTCCGAAGAACTCTTTGATCGAGGCAACGACCGGCCGGATGTTGATGAGGCTCTGCGGTGTGATGGCCTCAGGATCCTGCGTGGTCATCCGCTCTCGGACCACTCGCTCGAGGCGGGTCAACCCGACCCTGATCTGATTCTGGATCAATTCACCGACGGTCCGCACACGACGGTTGGTGAAGTTGTCGATGTCATCAACGCGGCGACCAGCCGTCCCGATCCGCAAGTCCATGAGGTACTGAATGGTTTCAAGCATGTCATCGTGACTGAGCAACCCGTGCTCGTTGGCGTCGTAGGAATCGAGATCAACGGATTCCCGACCGAACTTGAGATCCAGCTTGTAGCGGCCGACTCGCGTCAGGTCGTAACGCTTGGGGTTGTAGAACAGGTTGTTGATGAGACCGCGCGCCGACTCAATGGTCGTCAATTCGCCCGGGCGAAGCTTGCGATACAGGTCGAGGAGAGCTTCGTCCTTCGTCGTCGCCGGGTCCTTCTCCAGCGTGTTGGAAATGAGCTCGGAGACGGGTCCGTCCTCGAACAATGCCATGAGCTCTTCGTCGCTCTCGCCAAAGCCGAGGGCCCGCAGGAAAGTGGTGACGTACTGGCGGCGCTTCCGATCGACCCTGACACCGACCGTGTCCTTCTTGTCGATATCGAACTCGAGCCAGGCGCCCCGTCCCGGGATGACCTTGGCGGCAAAGATATCCCTGTCGGATGTCTTGTCGATGGTTAGATCGAAATAGACGCCCGGAGACCTGACGAGCTGGCTCACCACGACACGCTCGGTGCCGTTGATGATGAATGTGCCGTTGGGCGTCATCATGGGGAAGTCGCCGAGGAACACCTGCTGCTCCTTGATCTCCCCGGTCTCGCGATTGAGGAACCGGGCGGTCACGAACAGCGGCTTCGAATAGTTGGAGTCCTGCTCCTTGGCGTCCTCGATATCGAGCGGCGGATCACCAAAGCGGTGGTCGGTGAGTTCCAGGGCGAGGTTCCCGGTGAAGTCCTCGATTGGAGATACCTCTCCAAAGATCTGCTTCAGACCGTTCTCGAGAAACCACGAAAAAGAGTCGTGTTGGACGGCCAAGAGATTAGGGAGATCATGAACCTCCGGGATCTTGGCGAAAGAAAGGCGGTCGGTGCGCGCACGAGCCAAGGGAGACTCCTCTTCGGGTTGTGGGATGACGGATCAGGTCACGGAATGGGTGTTGCAGATGGGCAGGGTCCAGACGGCGAAAGACCAGGATAGCACACAGCTACCCTGGCGATGCAAACGCGGCGTCGCGGGAAAGTAATTCTTCAACTGACCCGGCGACGATACCGCGAATCTTGCACTAGTTCAAGAGCTTATCGACCTATTTCGCGGTTCAGAAACCCCCGGCCGGATGAGACTCGAGCCATGATCATTCACGATACGCCGGCGCTTCCAGAGCCGACCGCGGCAACAAAGATCTAGCACCGCATGTATTAAGCGGACGAGAAGCCGGCGACCGACGGTCCGGCATGGATGAAGGCCGAGTCCGCCAAGCGCCGGAGCTACAAGCACCCCTGATGCGAGAAGGAGCGGGCTGAGCCCGCTCCTTCTCTACGTTTCAAATCGCTCTTGCGTATCCCTACTTCGGTATCCCGAAGTGGTCTCCGCAAGAACCGTCTGGCTACTTGAGTTCGACGCTGGCGCCGGCCTCTTCGAGCTGGGCCTTGGCTGCCTCGGCGGCATCCTTGTCGACCGCTTCGAGCACATTGCCCGGAGCATCGTCGACGACTGCCTTGGCTTCCTTGAGACCCAGGCTGGTGAGTGCACGCACTACCTTGATGACCTGGATCTTCTGCGAACCGGCGCCTGTGAGCACGACATCAAATTCGTCTTGCTCTTCGGCGGCGTCTTCGCCACCACCAGCACCGGGTGCCGCGACGGCCATCGCCATTGGGGCGGCAGCGGTTACGTCAAACTTCTCCTCAAATGCTTTGAGAAACTCTGATAGCTCGAGGACACTCATCTCCTCGAAGACGCCGAGGAGATCCTCAGTCGTCATCTTTGCCTTTGCCATGGTTATGCCTCCTCGGCCTCTTCGGCAGGGTCTTCGTCAATGGACTTCGCGTCGTCGCCGTCTTCCTCGTCCGATTTGTCGGTCTCCTTAGCTGAGTCGGAGGATTTTTTGGCCACCGGCTCTGCGGTGTCCTTTTCCTCTTCTTCCTCGGCGGGAGATTCATCCTTAGAGGCTTCGGGGGTTTCCTCGGCCTCATCGGATTCCGCGGCCTCAGCGGAGGCTGCGGACGAGTCGTCTGTGCTGTCCTCGGTTTCTTCCGAGGGTGCTTCCGCCGATGCATCGGCGGCGACGGCTTCGCCGGCTGGTTCTTCGTCGGTCGTCTCTTCCTTGGCGGTGTCGGCGTCGGCCGCGGGAGTTGCATCTCCCCCGGCTTCTTCCTTCTTCTCCACCAGCTGCTGCAGGGCGGATGCCATATTGCGTGGCATCGCCGCGAGCAGTCCGGCGAGATTCGCCATCGGCGCCTGCATCACACCGGCGATCTTGGACAGCAAGACTTCGCGCGATTCGATATCGGCTAGTTCGCTGATCCTTTCCGGTGAGAGGAATTCACGCCCGAGAAGACCACCCTTGATCAAAAGGGCTTCGTTCTCTTTTGCGAACTCCTTGAGAGCCTTGGCGGCGGTGACCGGGTCTCCGTCGGCGAAGGCTATCCCGGTCGGTCCGAGGAAGAGCTCATCGAGGTCGGCTAGGTCCAGCTCAGCAGCGGCGAGACGCGCCAGGGTCATCTTCACGACCTTGAACTCAGCGCCGCCAGCGCGAAGGCCGCGCCGCAACGTCTGCTGTTCTTTCACCGACAAACCGGCGTACTCAGCGAGGAACACTGCTTGAGCCTGCTCGAGACGCTCTTTGATCTCGGCGACGGCCTGGACCTTTTCTGGTCTTGGCATCTGTCTTCCTCCTACTGTTTTACGCTTCATGCAATGAAGTTCGAGTCTCGTACAACGAGACTCGGCCCTCGCCTGCATGAACACTTCCTCAGCTCGGGGCGAGACCCTTCCACACGAGACCGAGTTTCGTTTCACGAAACTCGAACCTTTCCAAAGGAAAGGCTCCCACCTAGACAGGAGGGAGCTTTGATAAAGCAACCTGCGCTGGCGTCGTCACCGACTTATGCAGCGAGGTACGTTGGAGATGACTCGTGCCACGGGCTTCGCCCGCTGGAGAATCTCCAACCCACCTCTTGAGCACCCGCGGTCTTGGGTCGAGGTATGAGGTTGTGCGGAGGGGAC
>CAMYKI010000067.1:27390-31254 GCA_947258985.1 uncultured Acidimicrobiaceae bacterium | reverse complement strand
AGGAGTGCGAGCGATACCAGATCGAGCGCTGTATGCCCGAACCGGAGCCAGAATCCGAGAACTAGAGAGTGTCCCGCGCCACCCGTTCCAACAACCGTGGCCCGTCGAGCATCGCCACGTACGGCAGCACGTCCTCGATGTTGCGCAGCACGTATTCGGTGAGCTGCTCCCGGACCACCGCATGCAGTTCCTCAGGAGTCCACGGCTTTGAGATGTAGTGGTCGAGGTCGGCCTGGTTGATGGCTCGGATCGTATCCTCGTGCCCGGCCTGCCCGGTGAGCAACACTTTGCGGGCCTTGGCGGTTGCCGGCTCGCCGTGGAGTTCGATCAGGAAGTCGGTGCCCTGCATTCCTGGCAGCCGATGGTCGGCAATCACCAGCGCAATCCCGTCGCCGGCCTCAGCGACATCATCGACGACCTGGCGTGCATCGTCGGCGTCCTCGGCCATCTCGACCAGGAAGGTCGGCTCGAACACCTCGAGATCGCGGACGACGGCGTCACGCACCTCGTCCTCGTCCTCGATACACAAGATGACAAGACGGCTCATTCGATTTCTCCGTTGATTGCGCTCGGCAGCACGACTCCGAAACTGGTCCGGCCCGGCTCCGATTCCACCGTGATCGACCCATTGTGCCGCACCACGATGTCTTTCACGATCTGCAGACCCAGTCCAAGCCCGAATTCCACCCGTCCGGCCCTGGTAGTGAACGCCGGCTCGAAGATCTTCTCCAGGTTCTCTTCCGGTATGCCGTGCCCGTTGTCGGTGATATACACCGCGACGTTGCCGTCATCTGTGGCACCCACATCAATCGTCAACCGTGCGCCCTCCTCGTCCATCGCCTGAATGGCGTTGGAGATCAGGTTGGTCCACGCCTGGTTCAGGTCTCCCGGATATCCGGTGACCATCGGAAGGTTGTCGGCATACGTCGTTTCCACCTCCACGTGCCCGAGATCGTGGCCAAGCAGCAATAGGGTCTCCTCAATACCTGGGGGCACGTCGAAGGCTTCTACGATCTCATCGCTTCTCGAGTAGGAACGCACCGAACCGACCAGGCGCACGATGCGGGTCGCCGCGGTGTCAACGTTGCGCAGCGTGGTTCCGATCCGGTGGAATCTCTCCATGCGGTCCAGTTGAGCCTCCGGGTCGGGGCTGTCGGCAAATCTCTCCTCGTACTGTGCCTTGGTCGTGATTCCGATCTCTACCAACCGCTTCGCAAGGCTGCGATCCCCAAGAGCCCGGGCAAGATCGTTGCGTTGCTGGCGCTTCACCCGGGTCGAAACCGGGTCCCTTTCCCGGGCGACCCGCACCGCATCGACAAACACCTCACCCCCGGGTGTCCCCGCGGTGAGGTGTTCGATGTCTTCAGCGAGGAAGTCGGTTGCTCTGCTGACCACGGCAGCCGGGTTGTTGAGTTCGTGACCCACGCCGGCGGCCAATTGGCCGAGCGTCGCCAGCTTTTCGGACTCGACGAGGCGTGCCTGGGTACGGTTGAGCCGGTCGAGCGTCGCCGCCAGTTCGTCGCGTTCTCTTGCCAGGTCCCGGGCCAGCCGGTCCACTTGGAGCCTCAGCTCGATCGACCTGCGGTTGCGCCGCGCCATGCCTCGCAGTAGCACCGAGACCAGATGAATCGCCAGGGTCGGGCTATGGCGCAGCGCCTCATCGAGTTGCTCCAGCGTCAGCGGGATGAACGTCGTGTCCTCGATGGCTTCGACGTTAAAGAGCGCGGTGGCTTGGGCCTGGGCGATCGTATTCAGTCCGATGACCCGGCCGGCGGTACGGGCATGGAACCCTATTGAGCGATCATCGACGTCAAGAGCAAGGTGCACTCGACCGTCTACTACTACCCGGATACCGTCGACCGTATCTCCAGCGGACACGATCCTGGTGCCTGCCGGCACCGTTGTCCGCGGCGGGTTGTCGAGCGCCCGGTCGATCTCCTGGATAACCAACTCTTCCACCTCGTCATCGGTCAAGGACCGGTCGTCGAGGAATGACCGCTGCAGGCGTTCCAGCCGGGCGGTGGCTTCCTTGGCCCTCTCTTCAACCTCAACGAAGGCCTTTGACAAGACATCGACATCCACGACTTCGGTCACCTCGTCGACCTCCTGAGGTGCCTCGGCGATGAAATACTGGGTAACCAGTCGCGAGACCAGCGACCGCAACTGCGCTTCGCTCCACGGCACTGCAAGAGTGGCGTCGAGCACCCCGGCGGCGGCGGCCCGTTCCGTTTCGGTGCGATCCGGGCTCTCGGCGATGAGAACCTTGCGGGCGCTGCTCAACGCCGGTTCTGAACCAAGCGCCAGCAACGTATCGACACCGGAAGCATCGCTGAGGTACTGGTCGACGAACACCAGGGGAACCAACTGGCCGCTATCGCCGGCGGTGGTGGCCGCCGTGATCAACTCCGCTGCGGTTGCCACACCGCGCACAGTGAAGGTGCCCTCGGCGAGCCGTTCCAGGTCGGCTTCGAGGTCTGCCCGGGTAGTCGGATCGCTCGAGGCGCAGAAGACGATGTCGACGACGGGATGTCCGATGCTCATACGACCCCCAGTACCGACCAGATGGCCGGAGCCACCACCAGATACAAGATGAGCCCGATGATTCCGATGAGGATGCCCGTCTTTGCCATGTCACCTGTCTTGATCAGGCCGGAGCTGTAGGCGACGGCGTTGGTCGGAGTCGAGATCGGTAGTGCCATCGCCAGTGACGCCGCGATTGCGATCATGAAGCCGACCACCAACGGGTCCAGGTCGAGGGTGCTCGACATTGTCAGCGAGATCCCGAGCGGTACCAGCAGGTTGGCGCTTGCGCTGTTCGACATGACCGTCGACAGGACTAGGGCGGCAACAGCGAAGACTGCAACGATGGTGGCCGTCCCGAACGACTCCCACGAGACGAGATCGACCACCCACTCGTCCAACCCCGAATCCACTATTCCCTTGCCGAGGGCAATACCGCCGGCGATCAGCCAGAGGATCGGCCATTGCACGTTCTGGATGTCCTTCTCCTTGAAGACACCCGTTGCCAGCAACACCACGACGGGGAGGAAACCGATGATGCTGGAGGTGACACCGTGGAACGATTCCGTCATCCACAACAACACGGTCACGATGAAGACACCGTAGAAGATGTGAGCGTCGCGGGATCTTTCGAACTCGCCTTCGATCTTCAGATCTATGGACTTCGTATCGGACGGGAACATCCGTCCCAACAGCCACCAGGCGATCAACACGAGCAGGATGGCCATGGGCAGCGCCATCACCATCCACTTCCCGAAGCTGATGTCGATCCCGGCGCCGGCCAGTTGCCCGATGGCGATGGCATTCGGGGGAGTGCCCACCGGGGTGCCGATGCCTCCGATGTTCGCGGCGAATGGGATTGCCAGCACCATGCCTGCTCGCAGCCGGTCCGCGGGAGCTAGGGCGGCAACTACGGGGAGAACGACGGCCATCATCGTCGCCGTCGTCGCCACATTCGACATGAACATCGAGAAGACGGCCGTGATGAGCATCAGCCCGAGCATGATCCTGGCCGGGTCGGTGCCGAACGGACGCAGCAGGATGCGGCCCATGGCCCGGTCCAACCGGAACTTCGATGCCCCCATGGCCAGGAAGAACCCGCCCATCACCAGCATCAGTACCGGGTCGGCAAGGGCGGCGTAGTAGCCACTGAAAGCTCGCGGCTCGAAAGCAGCGGGCAGGTCGACGATCGCCTTGTCGCTGATCATGAGGATCTCGAGGATGATGATCAACACGGCTGTTGCGTACAGCGGTATCGGTTCCACCACCCAGAGCACGATGGCGACCAGGAAGATGGCAAACATGCGGTGGCCCGCATCGGATAGGCCGTCGAACTCGAAGAGC
>CAMYKI010000067.1:24093-27369 GCA_947258985.1 uncultured Acidimicrobiaceae bacterium | reverse complement strand
AGCAGAGGTATGAGGAACAGGATTCCCGCAACTGTGAGGGCGACGGCCCTGGGGGAGATCTTGGGCTTCGACCGCTTGCGATTTGTGGTGGTCATGTTGGGCAGCCAGGGAAAGAAAAAGGCGGCCTACTAGACCGCTTCCGTAGAGCTTAGAGCCTGCACCCAAGGCCGCGTTCAATACCTCCGAATCGTCAACTTTTACAGGCTCTCACGGCTGGATTAGGCCTGGCCTAATCGATACCTAACCGGTCCCTAAGCCCCCTCCCGCACCTTGGGGGCATGTCACGCACAACCACCACCACAGCACTCAGGACAGTCCTGGCGTCGGCCCTTGTTGCCACCGGGATCGGCGCCCCGACTCTTGGCGGAGCCGGCACCGAGAACCACACCGTGGAGACTCCTCTGGTCACCGTTGCGGCGCCGGTTCGCCAAGAGTCAATCGGCCAGGCAGACCAGGTTGAAGAGGTCGAAATCCTGATCACGGAGACCACCATCCACACCGAGACCGTCGAGCAGCACGATCTGGCGACCTGGGCACTCGACAGGTTCGAGCAGGCCGGGCTAAAGCTGCCCCCCGTTGAGATTCACCTCCACGAGGATCGGGCAGAGTGTGGCGGCAACAATGGATCGCTCACCGACTCGAACGGTGCCGGATACGTCATTCACAGCTGCGGAGTGGACTTCACCCTTCTGCACGAACTGGCGCACGCTTGGGACATGCACACGCTGGACGATGGCACCCGGGCAGGCCTCCTGGAGATCGCACAGGCAGACACCTGGAACAACTCGGAGAACTGGAACCTGGCAGGCGGCGAGCATGCGGCCAACGTCATCGCCTGGGGACTCATGGATGAGCGGATCAACCAGACCAGGACCCGGCCCTACGACCACAACAGCATGCTCGAGGCCTACGACATCCTCACCGGCGGCGAGCCTCTGTGGCTGGCCTCCTAGAAATCGCCCGGTTGAGGCGTGACAGCGAGAGCCCCCGTTCCTGATTCGGGCACGGGGGCTCATCGCGTGCCTAGCGGTGCCTGAAAGGCTCTCTGATTTCGAGATGCCTGTGGGCCTCCGTAGAGTTTCTCTCGATCTGTCGAGGAGCGAATGTGGAACTGAAGCCCTACGAAGACATAGCCCCGTTTCCCTTCGGTACCCTCACCGTGCGTGACATGACACCGGAGACCTTCACCCGGCTTTCGATGGCCGTCGTCGAGGTACCGATAGGTGCCGAGCACCCCCCTTTCGCCGAGCAGCGCAAAGAGAAGATCTACGTCGGCCTCCAGGGCGAAGTGCAGTTCACCTGTGAGGGCGAGACCGTCCTCGTCGGACATGGTGACGTGCTGGTGTTCAGCCCGGGCGAGCACTACTCCTATCACAACGGAGGCTACGAGCCGGGCCGTCTATTGGTGCTGCAACGCCCCAACCGCGAAAACCCCACCGAGAGCTAGCAACCCTGGGTTGGTAGCCGGCAGATTGACGCTTGTGAACCCTGGGTTGGTGGCTGTCAGATTGACGCTTGTGAACCCTGGGTTGGCAGCCGGGGTCAGCTTGCAGTCAGGACGTAGCGGTAGGTGGCTGTCCAGTGCACGGCCGACGCCGCAACAACAAACACGTGAAACAACTCGTGTGCCGAGAAGACCCGCGGCCAGAGCCTGGGCCACTTGGTCACCTTGAAGACCATGCCCACGGTGTAAAGGCCACCACCGATGGCCATGAGCACCACCGCCCCACCACCGGCCTCGCGGGCCAGGGGGAACATGATGGGAAGTGACAGCCACCCAAGAATCAGCATCAGGCTGAACGAGAACGCGTGCCGATCCATTGTCGAGAAGACCCGCTGCAATATGCCGACGGCAGCAATTCCCCACGCCACGACCATCGCCACCCATCGCCACCAACCGTCGAGAATCAGCACACCGATCGGGGTATAGGTCGCTGCTATCAGCACGAAGATCATCGAATGATCGAGGCGCTGCATGCGTATCTTCCACACCTGGCGCCAGGGGATGGAGTGATAGAGCGAACTCGTTGTAAAGAGGCCGATCAGTCCCAGACCGAAGACAACCACCGCAAAACGGGCCGGCCACGTTTCGGCGCGCAGCATGAGGAAAACCAAACCCACGAGTGACGCCACGGCAGCGCCGCCGTGTAGGAACCCGCGAACCGGGTTCTGCATCTTGCCGAGGGTCCAGCGGGAGATGCTGTCAGAAAACTTCATTCTCGAAAGGCTAATCGAGGCGCGGATAGATGCACATCGGCGATAATCGGCAGATGGTATATCCCTCGAGTCCTCCGGACCTCGGAATCAACTGGGTCCCTGCAACCGTCGATGACGCCGGTGCGCTGTCGGTGCTCTACAACGAGATTGCAGAGCACGACGACACCCCGGAACGTCTCAGCGCAGACACCATGGCGCATGAGCTGGAGTCGGCGTTTGCCCCACTTGACGAGCGAACGATCGTGGGAAGAACCCCCGATGGGGAGATTGCCGCCTATGGCACGATGTACCACCGCAAGGGGGAGACGGATGAGGACCGCGTATATGTGGCTACCTACGTTCGTCCCGATCATCGTCCGCCACTGGACGAGCCGCTCACCGATTGGGCTGTAGGAGCTGGAAAGCAGGAACTTGCGACGTCTGCATCACCAAGGCGGTTTGTGTGTGTCTGGCTCTACAAGAGCCAACAAGGGGCTGCAGATCGACTCCGACAGCGCGGGTTCGAACCCGTCCGCCACTGGTGGGATATGGAGCGGCTCCTCAGCGACGCAGTTGAACCGGCTATCGAGGACGGGTTTTCAGTCGTGCCCTGGGAGGACGGCCACAACGCGGCCACCCGTCTGGTCCACAACGCCGCTTTTGCGGACCATTGGGGGAGTGTTCCGATGAGCAAGGATGCTTGGCAGAACAACGTGCTCGATTCCCCCGGTTTCCGTCCCGACCTGTCCTACATCGCCATCGCTGAGGGCGAGATCGCCGGCTACTCCTACAACGAGGTGTACGAGGAGGACTGGGAGTCGGCGGGCCAATCCGAAGCCTGGATCAGTGCGCTCGGGGTGCTGCGGAAATGGCGCAGGAAAGGCATTGCCACCGCCCTACTCTCCAGATCGATGCAGACGATGCGAGACGCTGGGTTAGAAGCAGCCATGATCGGTGTCGACTCATCGAGCCCGAGCGGAGCCCAGCACCTCTACCAAGCGGTCGGTTTCCAAACCAAGACAAAGGGCACCACCTGGCAGAGGGAGGTCCGCTAGTGGCGGAGCCCATCAGGATCGCCAA
>CAMYKI010000067.1:0-24058 GCA_947258985.1 uncultured Acidimicrobiaceae bacterium | reverse complement strand
GATGTCTTGACGGGGGACTACCTCGCCGAACTGACTTTGGCGATCCTGGCGAAGCAGCGGCTCAAAGATCCCGCAGCGGGATATGCGGCACAGTTCCTCGATCACATGGACGGGGTGCTCGAAATCTGCCTCGATGAAGGAATCAAGATCGTCGTCAATGCCGGCGGTCTCAACCCGGCGGGACTGGCTGCGGCGGTCGAGAGAATGGCAACCGGCCTCGGCCGCAAGGCGCGGGTGGCTGCTGTGAGTGGTGACGATCTGATGCCCCACATGGATCAGCTAGCCGATCGGCTAGCCCACAACGTGACCGGCAAGAGGTTTGCGGAGTTGGGCGATCCGCTCACTGCCAATGCCTACCTGGGCGGTTGGGGAATAGCGGCGGCACTCGATGCCGGTGCAGACATCGTCGTCACCGGCCGGGTCAGCGATGCTTCCCTGGTGGTTGGGCCTGCCGCATGGCATCACGGGTGGGTGCCCGCGGATTATGACCAGATCGCCGGAGCAGTGGCGGCAGGTCACGTCATCGAATGCGGCGCTCAGGCCACCGGCGGCAACTATTCGTTCTTCGCCGAAGTGGAAGGCATCCCCGGTCTCCCGATCGCAGAGGTCGCCGCCGACGGGTCGGCGGTTGTCACCAAGCACCCGGGCACCGGTGGGCTCGTGTCTGTTGGGACCGTGACCGCACAACTTCTCTACGAGATCGGTGCCCCGGCTTATCCCAACCCGGATGTGGTGGCGTTGCTCGACACGCTCAGCCTCGAAGAAGTTGGCGAAGACAGGGTGAGGATCGGGGGGACCAAAGGAGTCGCTCCGCCGCCGACCACAAAGGTAGCCGCCACCGCACACGGCGGATTTCGCAACTCAATGACGATGATCGTTGCCGGCATGGACATCGAAGCCAAGGCCGACATGGCCGTTGCGGCGCTGTGGGCCTCCCTGGGTGGAAGCGAGCAGTTCGACGAGGTCGATGTTCAGTTGCTGCGCACCGACCAGGTCGATCCTCCGAACCACGAAGCATCATTCGCCCATCTCAAGGTCACCGTTACCGATCGCGATGCAGACAAGGTTGGTCGTCGTTTCTCCAATGCCGTGGTGGAACTGATCCTGTCCAGCTACCCCGGTTTCACGCTGACCTCACCCCCAACCAACGGCAGGTCGGTACTCGAATACTGGCCCAGCACCGTGCCTCAGCCGGTTTCGGTTGTCACAGTGGGCGGCCGCAGCTTCGAGGTTCCTCCGGCATCCGGTGGTGATGCGGTGGTTGAGTACCGGGACCCACCACTCGACGAAGCAGAGGTACCCGGAGAGTCCATAGACGTGCCGATCGGTCGGGTGGTGGGGGCTAGATCAGGAGACAAGGGCGGTGACGCCAACCTGGGGGTGTGGGCTCGCACCGATGAGGCGTACGCGTGGCTCACCCGATTCCTCACAACCGATCGGCTGAGGGCGCTCCTCCCCGAGACCCGTGACCTCAGGGTCCATCGCTACGCATTACCGAATCTGCGGGCGATCAACTTCCTGTTGGAGGGCTACCTCGGTGAGGGGGTCTCGACGTCCAACAAGCTCGACCCCCAGGCGAAGGCGCTGAGTGAGTACTTTCGGGCCAAGGTGGTGCCGGTTCCCGAGAGGCTCCTCGCTGTCTGAGCGTGCCGCGAAGCGGCACGTTGGCAGTTTCCTGCGGAAACTGCAGCTTCGGTTGACGGGGGACTGTTGTCTTTCCCCTTCTTTTGGGGGGATGTGGGCTCGCCGCTTTGCGGCACGTTGGCAGTTTCCTATGGAAACTGCTCTGGATGGTGAAGCGACGCAGCTTGAGTGGGGGTTTCCCGCTCAGCCCCCGGGGATGCTTAGACTCACTTCTCGTGAACGTGAACAAAGCGAAGCGGATCGTGAAGAAGCCGCTCTATCGCGTCTACGAATCTCGCATCCTCAAGTTTCTGGAGAGCGACATGTTCCCCCGGCACATCGGGGTGATCCACGACGGGCATCGGCGCTACGCCAGGGCAGAGGGTCTCCCCGATTACGAAGCGAGCTACCGCGAGGGCATGAAGAAGTTCGTGGAATTCCTCGGCTGGGCCGATGAACTGGAGATCCCGGCGGTGACCTGCTGGCTGCTTTCCACGGAGAACTTGTCCCGACCCGCTGACGAGTTGGAGCCGTACTACGACGTGCTCATCGACCTCTTCAATGAAATCCCGGAGAAGGTGCGGGGTCACGATGTGTCGGTGCGTTTCGTTGGCAGCTTGGATCTTCTTCCCCCTCGGCTCACCGATGCCGCCAAGGTGCTCGAGGGCGAGTGCAATGAGGGAAGCCGTCGGGTCACCATCGCTCTCGCATACGGGGGCCGCCAGGAGATCGTCGACGCCACCCGGGAACTCGTCGGGAAGCTGGTCGAAGAGGGCTGCCCCGCCGATGAGATCGCAGAGAAGATTGATGCTGAGGGGCTTGGTGCGTTCATGTATTCGCCGGATCTCCCGGACCCCGACCTGGTCATCCGCACCAGCGGTGAGACCCGGCTTTCCGGATTCCTGCTTTGGCAAGCCGCCTACGCCGAGTTCTCGTTTGTGGATGTGTACTGGCCCGAGTTCCGTCGGGTTGACTTCCTCCGGGCGATCCGTGACTACAGCCACAGCAACCGCAGATACGGCCGCTAGATAGACTGAGCAGTCGATGACTCCTCGCCGATCCTCTCGCGAAGAAACCAGGACCGCACTGTTCGATGCGGCCCTCGAAGAGTTCGCACATCATGGATTCCGGAACACGACCCATGCGGACATCGCTGCCGCCGTCGGCATCGGGCGTACCACTTTCTACGAGTACTTCGAGAGCACCGAAGATCTCCTGGTGCAACTTGTCGAAGAGCGGATGCCGTTGGTGGTCTCCGACATAGTCGATGCCATCTCGCCCGATCTGACCGCCGTCGACCGCATGCGCGAGCTGGGACTTCGCACCGTTGAGTTCGTCGGCCTCGACCACCTTGGGCTGATCCTGCACACGGAATCGATGCGGATGAGCGAGGCCTCACAGCGCCGCGTCGCTGCCGCCCACGCTGATCTGGTGGGTGCCTTCGCCGAGATCTATGCCGACGGCGTCGCCGCCGGCGATTTCCGTGATCTTCCCCAGCGGATTGCCGGGCAGCTGATGTTCCAGACGGTCATGGGTGCCGGCAAGGCAATCATGGATTCCCCCGACCCAAAACAGCAGGTTCATGGAACCGCCGAGATCGCCGTCGACTTCCTGATTCGCGGGCTGGCCACCGACTGAACCAGAGGCCGGACCCCAACCCTGGGTTGGGAGCAGTCATTTTGCTGGTTGTGAACCCTGGGTTGGGAGCAGTCATTTTGCTGGTTGTGAACCCTGGGTTGGGACGTGTGCGATAGCGGCGGGTGGACGACCAAACACCGGCCAGAACGCTCATGTTTATTGGTCTTGCGTTCTGCCGACTGGTATTTGATCCGAAAGAGCCCGAACCGATCAGCAATCAGGCGGTTGTCACTATGACGCACGCGTCTCATCTGCGTACGCGCCCGGTGCGCGCCAGCGCGGCCTTTGTCGTGCTGCTCAGCGCGCTCGTGCTGATTCCCGGCACCAGGGTGGCCGACGCCGCAGACGAGACACTGACTGTGCAGAAGACGGTCGACCACAACGCCATCTACGCCGGTGCGCTGAGCACCTGGACCATTCGGGTGGAAACCAATGACGCGGTCGGCTCCGCCACCGGCATCTCCGTAACCGACGCTCTGCCCGACGGTCTATGCCCGTACGGTGCCGGCAGCGCCGACTGTCCCGGTGGTGTTCTGCCGTCGCTGCCCTACAGCTCTGCCGTCGAGAACGCCGACGGATCGTGGACGCTGCGATGGGACCTACCCGAGATGGGTGTCTCTGAGCAAGTAGAGATCACCTACCAGACCATTACCCGCAGCCACTATCGCGAGGGTGGCGTCGCCGCCGGGCCGGTATTGGCTCGGGACTCGTGGAACAACATGGCCCACCTCACCGGCACCGTCGACGGATCGGTGATCAACGACTACTCGTCTGCGAGCCAATCCGCAGCCTCGTTCACGATGGCGAAGGAAGCGGCAACCCGTCCAGCCTCGTTGACCGGCCCTGCCGTTTGCGGCGATGGAACCGGGTTCGATTGGCAGCCCCTGCAAGGCGACGGATACCGCATCGGCGACCAGGTCTGCTGGCGGGTCACTATCGACTACCCGTCCGGGGTGACCACCAGAGGCACTGTGATTGCGGACACCCTGCCTCCGGGTCAGCGATACACAGCGAACGACACCTGGGCCCCGGGGGCGGGCAACACCGTCCCAGTCGGCGACATCGACGGGTCCGGCAACGGTCCGGGAGATTCGGCTCTTTCGTGGTTGATCGGTGATGCCACGGGAGATGTTGCACCGGGTGAGACTCTGGAGATTGTTTTTTCGTCGACCGTCGTAGATCCCGCGGCTACGACCTCCGGCGACACGGTATTGAACTCAGCCGACGCCACCCACACCAACACCGCAGGTAGCTCGTACGGCACCAATGCCGGCGCTCGAGCCGAGATCCTGGAACCGGACGTCGATCTCATCAAGGGGGTCATCGCAGTCAACGACGTTCCGCTCGGAGGAGGCGCCAACGTGGATGGGGTTCAGATCCGCGGTACCGACAAAGTCACCTACCAACTCACTCTGACCAACACCGGCGACATCACAGCCGAGCAGGTGGAGGTGTGGGATTTGCTCCCTGCCTGGTACTCCACGTGCAGCAGCAGTGTTGTCGCCATTGCCGATGGAGGTGTCTGCAACGACACTACCAACCGGATCGAGTGGGCCGGTGCAGCCACCTTCTCCATAGACCCGGGCACCACAGTCACCAAGACCTACGACGTCGTCGTCCCCGCCGGCATATCCCCGAAGCAGCAGCTGGAGAACAAGGCAGGTGTCCGCTCCTTCACTTCGGCCATCAACAACGGCTCCGGTTCGTTCATCTACTACCCGGTGGCAAACATCGAGTCGGGTCTGGGGGGCCAGAACACCACCGCCGCCGACGACTATTCGAACGTGGTCACCGGCGACACCAGCATCGGCCTCAGTCAGACAACCGAAGTTGGTGAAGATGGAAACGATCTCAACTGGCAAGCGACCATTGGCGAACTCATCACGTACACCGCGGTCGCCACTATCCCCGAGGGAACCACCGTCTACGACGCGCAACTCGTTGATGATCTTCCCGCCAACCTCGATTTTGTCTCATCGAGCCACGTGTACACGGGGGAGGAAGCGCTAGCCCGGGTCGAGGACACGGACGCGGACTCGGTCACCATCAGCTGGCCGGCTCCTTCGTACACGAATGCATCCGGTTCGGGGGACGACACGTTGACGGTCACCGTGGTTGCCCGGGTGATCGACATCCCAATCAATGCCCGCGGGGCTGTGGTGGGTAACACTGCAACATTCACCTGGTTCGACCAGGACGGAGACCGGAACGACTTCGATGCTTCGGTCACCACAACCATCGTCGAGCCGCTGCTGGCAGTCGACAAAACCGGTGCGGATAGTTACGGAAACGACGGGACGGTGATCGGCGGGGAGACCGTCCAGTACTCGCTCGAGGTCACGAACACCAACGCCGGCAGCGTGTCGACCGCACACGACGTCGCCGTCATCGACACCCTTCCGGAAGGCATGACACCGACCACCATCAACGACGGCGGAGTGTGGGTTGCCGATCCCACTCCTGGTGATGGCATCGGAGGGACCATCACGTGGGATCTGGCCTCTGTCGAGCCGGGCACGCCGGCAACCGTCACGTACCGGGTAGCCATAGACAACCCCGTCATCGTCAACTCTGTCTTCACCAACGACGTCAACATCACCGGTACGTCGATGCCGGGCGACGTGGCTGGGGAGCGCAGCGGTGGATTCGGCTACACAGCCGCCGACTCGATGACCCTCGTGTCCCCCCTCATGTCCATCGGCAAGTCTGTCATCCCGACAACGGCAACGATCGGCGAAGAGGTCGTCTACTCAATAGCGATCACGGTCCCGGCCGGAATGATCATGTACGACGCCAACATTCTCGACGTGCTGCCTCCCGGGATGGTCTTCGACGGAATCGACTCGACGTCCTGCGCGATGGGGGCGGGAGTCTGCAGCCCCGGCATCAGCGTCGACCACGTCTACACCTCGGGGCAGACCACTTCATTCTTCCTCGGTGACGTTGACCTGGCCGCCCCCGAGACGCGCACCTTCACCATTTCCTACCGGGCGCATGTCGCGGACGCGGGAAGCGCCGGCGATATGCACACCAACGAGGCGACGATCTACGGCAACACCATCGACGTCCTTTCCGATGACCCCGGATTCACCCCTGGACCGTTCCACGTCGCCACCGGCCCCGTGGAGTCGACGGTCCGGCTGATCGAGCCCGATCTGAGCCTCGACAAAGACGTTTCCGGCCAGGTGGACGACACCGATTACCGGAGGGCCCAACCCGGTCAGACCCTGTACTACACGCTCGTGCTGCGCAACGCCTCTGGGCTCGACGTTGGCCCGGCCTACGACATCACCGTCGTCGACTCTCTCCCGGACGATGTCACCGACCCGACGTCGATCTTCGGCGGGGGCGTGTGGGATCCAGGCCCGCGCACCATCACCTGGACATTGCCCGGTCCCCTGGCGGCAGGAACATCGGTTGCATTCGACTACGAAGTCACCGTTCCGCTCTCCCTCGACTGGACGGACGAAGATCCCCTCGCCGCCGAGCTGATCAACACCGCAGATGTCACTTCTTACTTCGCCGTCCCCGGTGCGGAACGGGTGGCCAATGGACACGGCTACCGCGAGTACCTGGATACACCGGCAGACGTGGTGTCCGTTGAGCTCGACCTTGCCGAGATCGGTGACCGGGTCTGGTTCGACGTTGACAACGACGGTGTAGTCGATCCGGGCGAGCCCCCTCTCATCGGTGTCCCTGTGACCATCACCTATCACGGACCCGACGGGATCCTCAGCACGGGTGACGATGAAGTGACCGCGGTCAGCACGGCCGTCGACGGTTCTTACGGGGGAACATATCTGCCCGGCGGCGTGTACACCGTCGCCGTTGACGACACGGTCATCCCGGCCGGTTTGGTCCCGAGCCACAACCTCGATGCGACCATCGATCACGAATGGTCCGGTGTCCTCGGAGAGGCGGGAAGCAACCTCGACGTTGACTTCGGATACACCGGAACCGGATCCATCGGGGACGCCGTCTGGTTCGACACCGACACCGACGGCAGCCATGGGCCCGACGAATACGGTCTCGAAGGCATCTCCCTGACTGTGACCTGGCTGGGAATCGATGGCATCGTCAGCACCGACGACATCGTCTACACCGCAGTCACGGGCACCGATGGCACCTATGGCCTCTCGGACCTCCCTTCGGGCATCTACGAGATAGCCGTAGACGCTTCCAGCCTGCCGACGGGCATGGTCCCGACCCACGATGCCGACGGAGTGGGGACACCCCACACAGCAGGTCTCCTGCTAACTGCCGGGGAGAACGATCTGGCTGCCGACTTCGGTTACGCCGGTACCGGTTCGATCGGCGATCTCGTCTGGTTGGACGCCGACGGGATGGGCGATATCGACCCGACGGAGACCCGTCTTGTAGGGGTACCCATCCAGCTCACCTGGCCGGGCGAGGACGGGGTGCTCGGCGGAGACGACGATGACGTCTTCCTGACGGTCACCGCTGCCGGTGGGTTTTACGGCTTCACCAACTTGCCGTCGGGCGAGTACCGGGTGGACGTGCTCGGCGGCCTTCCTGCAGCCGCCACAAACACTTATGACGCCGATGGCGACAACAACTCCTCGACCGACGTGGTGCTTAGTGCCGGAGAGGTGTTCGAGGACGCCGACTTCGGCTACCAGGGCACCGCCTCCATCGGTGACACCGTCTGGTGGGACATGAACGGCGACGGAGTCGGCGATGTCGGCGAGCCGGGGATACCCGGGGTCCACCTTTCTCTCACATACGCCGGTCTCGATGGGATTCCGGGGAACGCCGACGATCTGGCGTACAACACCACCACCGATGCCACCGGCAGCTACCTCTTCACCGATTTGCCCGAAGGCGACTACGTGGTTGCCATTACCGGCGGAACACCAGCGGGCATGAACCTAACCCACGACGACAACGGACCTGTCGACGGCACGAGCACCGTCACGGCTCTCGGCACTGCGCAGATCTATCTGGATGCCGACTTCGGATACAACGGCACCGGTGCGATCGGTGACTTCGTATGGCTCGACATGAGCGGCAACGGCCTCCAGGATGCCGGCGAGCCCGGGCTGCCGGGAACGCAGATCCAACTCACGTGGGATGGTGTCGACGCCGTCGCCGGTTCGGCCGACGACGTGATTCTCACAACGGCGACCGACATCAACGGCCACTACACCTTCTCCGGCTTGCCCGGCGGGGGATATCTGATCTCGATCGACCCGGCCAGCATGCCGCTGGGGTTGCTCCCTACCGCCGATCCCGACGGCACCGTCACCCCGCACAGCGCCACCACCTCGCTCACCGCGGGAGAAGTCGCTGAGGATCATGACTTCGGCTACGTCGGCGCCGCGTCTGTCGGCGACGCCGTCTGGTTCGACCGCAACGGCGACGGTGTGTTCGATCCTGACGAATACGGTCTCGCCGGCGTCAGCCTGGACGTTGAATGGGCCGGTCCCGACGATTCCTTCGGCTCTCCCGACGACGAGACTTTCTCGATCGGCACCAATGCGAGCGGCCGCTACACCCTCGGCAACCTGCCCACCGGCGAGTACCTGGTCACACTTGACGTGACGACGCTTCCTCTTGGCATGACGGCCACGTTTGACGCTGATGGGACGCTCGACGACCGGACTAGGACAACTCTTGGCCCCGCCGGGACCGTCCTCGACGCCGACTTCGGGTATACCGGGACCGGGGAGATCGGCGATCTGGTCTGGCTCGATCTAGACGAAGACGGTGTCCACAGTCCAGACGAGCCGGGGATCCCTCGTCAGGAGGTAGAGATCACTTGGGCCGGTCCCGACGGTGTCGTTGGCAACGCCGACGACCAGGCGTATTCGCTCGTGACCAACGTGTTCGGCGAGTACCTGCTCGACAACCTGCCTCCCGGCGTCTACGACGTTGCAGTCACGGGTCACATCACCACCGCGGCGGCCAACAGTCGAGACGAGGACAACGACCTCGATTCACACACAACGGTCGCGCTGGGTGATGGAGCCGGCCATTCGACAGCAGACTTCGGTTACGCCGGTTCAGTGAGTATCGGAGATAGGGTCTGGCTCGACCTCAACGGCGACGGCAGTGCCGACGCCACCGAGCCGGGACTTGCCGGGGTCGGCATGACCGCAACATGGTTCGGTGCCGACGGTGTCGCCGGGGGCCTCGACGACGTGGCGCTACCGGAGTCGGCAACCACCGCAGATGGTTCCTACCTTCTGAGCGGGCTTCCGGCAGGCAGCTATCGAGTTGCCGTCACCGGAGGAGTTCCAGCGGGCCTGATCAACTCTGCCGACGAGGACTCCAACAATGACGGCCGGATCGACATTGCCGATCTGGCGACCGGAGCCGTGCACGACACAGCCGACTTCGGCTACGCCGGGGAAGGCTCCATCGGGGATAGCGTCTGGTGGGATCTCGACGGCAATGGCACCCGCAGCGAGACCGAACCCGGGCTTACCGGAGCACCGATCGCGTTGACCTGGGCCGGTTTTGACAACTCCATCGACACCGATGACGACGAGACTCTCGGCACAGTGACCACTTCGGGAGCATACGTCTTCGAGCATCTCCCGCCCGGGGAGTACCGGGTCGTCGTCGACGGGTCGGCACTTCCTGCTGATGTTTCTCAATCGGCCGATCCGGACGGGACCGTCGACGGGCAGGCGGTCGTCTCGCTGGCCGCTGCCGAGGCCAACACCGGCCAGGATTTCGGCTACCGCGGGAGCGGATCAGTTGGGGGTGTCGTCTGGTGGGATGTTGACGGAGGCGGCGCCGTCGATACCGGTGAACCCGGTGTTTCCGGTGCCGAACTGGCTGTGACGTTCCTCGGATCGGATGGGATTCCGGGCACCGACGACGACGTTGACTTCACCACCACAACCGATGAGTCGGGTAGCCACCTGATCCCGGGCCTTCCGTCCGGCTTCTACAGGGCAGACCTCGATCTTGCCACCCTTCCCGTCGGCGCTACCCCACACAGCGACTCGGATGGCGATGACCCCGCAACGACCCGTTTCACAGTGGGAGTCGGAGCGTTCGAGGAGAACATCGACTTCGCCGTTGTCGGGAATGCCGTACTCGAGGGACAGGTTTGGAACGATCGCAACGGTGATGGATCGATCGACCCGTCCGAAGTCGGGGTGGCCGGCGTCGAAGTCATGGCCGTCTGGCAGGGTGCCACCGGGGATGTGAGGGTCACCACCATTTCCGACGCATTCGGACACTGGGCGATCACGTCCCTGCCGGCGGGCGAGTACACCGTTTCGGTTGCTGCTGAATCGATCCCGGTCGGCATGGCGCAGACAACCGAAACTCCGGTTGCGGCCACCGTTGCGGGCGGCGAGTCCGTCGCGGTGCATGTTGGGCTGGCGCTATTGCTCGACGTGGAGTCGAAGATCTGGATCGATCGCAGCGGCGACGGGGTCATCGATGCCGATGAGGAAGGTATCCAGAACGTCCTCGTGAACCTCTACGACGAGGCGGGCGACCTGGTCGGTATCGCGGAAACGGGCGGGGACGGCCGGTACTCCTTTACCGAATTGGATCCCGGGGTGTACCTGGTGGAACTCGACAGGGCGACTGTTCCGGAAGGGCTGCTGGCGACGTCGGACCGCGACGGTATTGCCGACTTCGCCACCCTGGTCGACCTCACCGATGGGCTGAACATCCTGGATGCGCACTTTGGCTTCCAAGTCGGCCTGCCTGTGACGGGCTTCAATTTGGCGTGGTTCGCCATGTGGGGCGCGCTGCTGGTGATGTTCGGGAGCGCTCTGGTGACGGCAGCCACCGGCCGGCGATTCGTGCTCTATCAGGAGACCGAACGCCGGAATCGCCAGAGCACATAGCCGGCCACTCCCGCAGCCGAGACGCCGAGAAGCCAGGACAGGTCGCCCGGTCCTCCGGGTCCGGTGGCGGCACCGTCGAGCCGAATATGAACCACCTCGTATCGATTGCCGTATCTCTCGCCAAGCGAGGCAATCTCAGATGGGGCGGCCCGGTGAGGATCCAACCCCGGTTCCGCCATTGATGTAGCGAATCCGGCCCGGATCAGGACCTGGCGCACCAGCTCGATCCGCTCGGCCTCGTCGGTGACGATCTCGGCGGTACCCAGGAGACGGCGGCCATCGGGGAGCCACACCTCGCACGCGGGATCGGCCAGCAGATTGATCAGCCAGTGGGTAGTCCTCCCGAACCCCGCGAGACAGAAGACGGATCCGGGCCCTTCGGCAAAGTTGAGCGGGACCAGCCGGCGTAAACCGCTTTTCCGTCCGGTAGTGATCAGAACCATGACGTAGCCGCGACGGGGACCGGCGAATAGTCGTCCGAGACCCAGGCGCCACGCAAAGAGCAAAAAGCGATTGAGGCCTCGAAAGGCGGTTCGCATTTCTGCAACCCGGGCGGCGCCGATGGTCACAACACTCCTTGGCGGTACACCTCGATGCTACATACACGACAGATAGACAGGCGGAAGCGGAGCCCAGTTCCCTGAAGAGGATTGCTGAGAAACACTAGAGGCCGCCTTGTGGGCGGCCTCCGGTGTGAGTACGGAAGGAGAAGGAGTCTTCCCTCCCTACTGTTGTCGGCAGTTACCGGGGATACTTAAAGGGAAACGGCAGAAAACTTCTCGGGGCGCCATCCGAGGCGAGAAGAGATGCCACTCAGAACAGAATCGAGGCCGCCAATGTGGCGGCCTCGATCCGGGCTTTTTTTAGACGGGAGGTAGGAAGGCATCCAGTCTGAGTACGATATCGGTCCAACTTCGGAAAACCTTTAGGGCTATTTTTGAGAAATCTCACCCCCAGCCAAACGGAGCTAGTCGAGCATCTCGTCGCGCACGGTTTGAAGACCGATGGTCCATACGTGTTGAGCTCGGGAAAGATGTCTGATTGGTACCTGGATGGCAGGCAAACCACCTATGACGGACCGGGCGGACGGATTGTGGGGCGCTGCATTCTCGAGGTGATCGACGACACCGCGACCGCCGTGGGCGGGATGACGATGGGCGCCGATCCGATTGCGATTTCCGCAGCCGTGGTGGCGGATCATCCTCTGCGCGCCTTCAGCGTCCGCAAGCAGGAGAAGGCCCATGGCATGGGAGGACGCCTCGTTGGGCCGGTCGATCCGGGCGATCGTGTTGTGGTGGTTGAAGACACGGTAACCACCGGTGGTTCGATGGCGGAGGCCGTTGAGGTCTTGCGGCGTGAGGGAGTCGACGTCGTGCAGGCGATTGTTCTCGTCGATCGCAGCAGCGGGGCGGCCGCAGCAAGCCTGGCTGCACTCGAAGTGCCGCTGGTTTCGCTGCTTGTGCCTTCCGACCTCGGAGTGTCGCCATGACACCCAGTTTTCGTGCCACCAAATCACCTGCCCGCCAGTTGCTACTCACGGCCGCCGGTGTTCTCTTGCTGCTTGCCGCCCTTGATGTCGTAATACTCCACAAGCTGTCCGATCCGCCCACAACCAACGACGACGGAGTGATCACGTCGAAAGGACAGACCGAACGACGCACAGATCTCATCTGGGGGACCTTGTTCACTGTTGCCGGCGGAGCTCTGGTCGTTGTGGGAGCCGGTGGGATGCTGACGGCCCGTTCCGTCATCGAACTGGATGACGACGCGATGCGGCTCAGAGTTGCCGGTCCGATGTCATACATCGACATCCCGTGGCAGGAAATCCAGTCGGTGCGGTCGGGTCGTGACTACGACGACGACGGCCGCATCCCGACTCCTGTCTTACTCATCGATGTCGAGGACCGCACGGGGTATCCGGACGGTCTGTGGGGTGCGGTGTGGCGTGGCAACACTCTGCACGTCGACACCGATGGCTGGGACACCGCGGTTGAAGATGTGGTGATCCGATCCGAACTGATAATGGAACGTCCTCGCGAAGGTGACGAAGAATGATCCTCATCGGAGCTCACACCAACTCGAAAGACCCGATCGGAGAAGCGGCCGCTCGTGACGCCGATCTCGTTCAGATCTTCATATCGAATCCGCAGTCCTACAAGAAGCCGGTACCGCGGGACGACGCCGCAGACCTGATCGCATCTGGTCTGCCGATCTACGTCCACGCTCCCTACATCATGAACCCGGTGTCACCGAACAACCGGATCCGTATCCCGAGTCGGAAGACGCTGGCACACGTGGTCGAAGCTGCCGAAGCCATAGGGGCCCGCGGCGTAATCGTGCACGGGGGGCACGTCGGTGACGATGAGGAGATAGCCGTCGGCTTTGAACGCTGGCGCAAGGCCCTCGACACTTTCGAATCTTCGGTGCCGCTGCTCATCGAGAATACCGCAGGCGGTGGGCATGCCGTCGTGCGGGAACTCGACAACTACGGGCCGCTGTGGGAGGAGATCGGTGACTACAACGTCGGTGTCTGCCTCGATACCTGTCATGCGTGGGCGGCGGGGGAGGATCTGGCCACGGCAGTCGACCGGATCAGCGCTCTCGTCGGAAGGGTCGATCTGGTTCACTGCAACGACTCGCGGGATCCTCGCGACAGCCGCCGGGATCGACACGCCAACCTCGGCAAAGGGATGATCCCGGAAGGGTTGATTGTGAGTGTCGTCAAAGCCGCGGCCGCTCCGGTAGTGGTGGAAACCCCCGACGAAGACGAACCGTCAGGTTGATGCGTGCGAACCCTGGGTTGGCAGCCGTCAGGTTGATGCGTGCGAACCCTGGGTTGGCAGCCGTCAGGTTGATGCGTGCGAACCCTGGGTTGGCAGCCGTCAGGTTGATGCGTGGAACCCTGGGTTGGCAGCCGTCAGGTTGATGCGTGCGAACCCTGGGTTGGTGTGCTCGCTAGCGGAGGTAGGCCTCCAGGTCGGCTGCGGTGCGGTCCTCGCCGGTTATGAATGCCTCGAGGTTGTCGGTGGCATCCGCATCCCGATACTGGACCGGAGGGCTCTTCATGAAGTAGGAAGACGCGGCCAGTAGCGGTCCGCCCGTGCCGCGATCGAGGGCGATCTTGGCGGCGCGGACCGCATCGATGATGACGCCTGCCGAGTTGGGGGAGTCCCAGACCTCGAGCTTCACCTCGGCGTTGAGAGGAACATCCCCAAACGCCTTGCCTTCGACACGGATATAGGCCCACTTGCGGTCGGTTAGCCAGGGAATGTGATCCGATGGGCCGATGTGAACATCCCTTGCGGCGATCCCGTTGTCGATCTGCGAGGTAACGGACTGTGTCTTCGAGACCTTCTTCGACTCGAGGCGCTCTCGCTCCAGCATGTTCATGAAGTCCATGTTTCCGCCAACGTTGAGCTGGTAGGTGCGCTCGATGACGACTCCCCGATCCTCGAAGAGGCGTGCCAGGTTGCGGTGGAGGATGGTGGCGCCAACCTGGGATTTGATGTCGTCGCCCACTATGGGCAGGTTGGCTTGTTCGAATTTGCGGGCCCATTCGGGGTCGGATGCGATGAACACCGGGATGGCGTTGACGAACCCGACGCCGGCATCGAGGGCGGCCTGGGCATAGAACTTCTGCGCATTCTCGGATCCAACGGGCAGATAGGAGACGAGAACATCGGTGTCGGCAGCACGCAGAGCAGCGACGACATCGACCGGTTCTTCCGGGGACTCCTCGATGGTCCTGTTGTAGTACTTGCCGAGGCCGTCGAGGGTCGGCCCCCGCATGACGTCCACGCCGAGTCCGCCGACGTCGGCGAACTTGACGGTGTCGTTCTCTCCGGCCCACATCGCCTTGCTGAGATCCTGGCCGACCTTGGTGATATCCACGTCGAAAGCCGCAACAAACTCGACGTCGCCCACGTGGTATCCGCCGAAATCGACATGCATCAGACCCGGAACATCCGTAGCGGCCTCGGCGTCGCGGTAGTACTCAACGCCCTGGATCAGGGAATTGGCGCAATTGCCGATACCGGCAATCGCCACCTTGACCTTGTTCATTGCTTTCCTCCTATGAGGGTCCGGGGGACCTGTGTTGCCTGTTCGGTGCGTGCGTACGCAATGAGTTGGTCGAGCCAGGCGATATCGGATTCGGTGGTCCCGATGTTGTGCTGCAGCAGAGCTGCCGTGTAGTGGTCCAGCGGACCCTGCGAAGTGGTGCTTTCCATTGCTCGTTGTGCGGTCCGGAGCCGCCCGACCAGGTGGTTGCGTCGCTGCTTCAGCGAGCGCAGCCGTGCGGCCGGCTCCAGGTATTCGAAGAAGGCCAATCGCATGTTGAACCGGAGGTCCTCGTCGTCATCGGCTGAATCGAGGATCCTGGCGAATTCGAGTTCGCCGATGTCTGTCAACCGGTACGCCTTGCGTCTTCCCGTCTGCCGCATTGCCTCGATATAGCCCCGCTTCTCGAGACGACGCAATGCCGGATAGAGCGATCCGAACGACACCCGGGCAAATCCGAGCTCGAGAAGGCGTGCCTTCAACTCATACCCGTGACGCGGTCTCCTCCGGAGCAATCCAAGGATGGCGAGATCAAACATGGCAGCGAGTATATCGATTCGATATAGATATATCGAATCGATATATCTTGCCTCAATCTTGTGGTCGCCTATGATTCCGGCGCTATGTCCCGTTGGTCGGCACGCCTACTCATCGGCGCCCCCCTCGTTCTTGTTGGTCTTCTCCTCACCGCAGTAGCGGCCTGGGGTGTTGACACGATGGTCCACGTCGACCAGGTGAACCGCAACGTCACGATTGCCGGCGTACCCGTGGGCGGATTCACCGAGCGGGATCTCGACCCGATTCTCGATGAACTGGCGGCGACAACCGCAACAGGAACAGTCGTCGTTGCCGCACCCGGGCTCGACATCACGGTCACCAACGCCGAGGCAGGGATAAGCCTGGATTCTGAGGCGATGCGCCTGGCCCTGCTCGATGCCGGACGACAGTCGAATCCGGTCTCGTCTTTTTCCACCTGGGTCGGCGCCCTCCGCAATCCTGTCCAGATCGAACCGATCTATGCGATCGATGTGGCCGTCGCCGAAGAGATGATCCGGTCCGCCCCGGGATGGGTCCGAGTAGCCCCTATCGAGCCGAGCTTCACGGCGGAGTCCGGCGAGTTCGTTGTCAACAAAGGAGTTGATGGCGAGTACATCGATCCGCTTCTTGCCGCCGAAGCGCTTGCAGCCGAGGTCGCCTTCGGTGCTTCACCATTCTCCGTGGACGTGAATTGGAGTGCGATGGCTCCCCGTTTGGACGATGAAGATGTGGCTGCCGGCCTAGCGGCGGCGATGGATCTGGCCGACACCGACCTGGCGGTTCGGCTCAACGAGGAAACGGCCTACCTCGGTACGACCACGATCACACGGTGGATCGAGTCGACGTTGGGCGACGACGGATTGGTACCGGTGTTCAACGAGGAGCGCGTCACAGAATCCCTCGAACGTCTTCTCGATGGTTTTACATCCGACTTCCCACAGCCGGTCTATCTGGTGGAGGACAGGACCGTCACATACGGGATGGACGGGCCGCCGGCTCGGGAGTGTTGCGATGACGGCGCCACCGAGTTGCTGTATCGCGAGGCCGAAAGAGGCGGCAGCTCGTTTGTGTTTCTTCCCACCCGCCTTGTCGAGGAGGACGGCGGCGAGGAGAGGGTGGAGACCCTGGGGATAACGGAGTTGGTCGGCGAGTTCACCACTAACCATGCCTGCTGCGAGTCCCGGGTCACGAACATTCATCAGATCGCGGACATCGTTCGTGGCGTGATCCTGCACCCAGGGGAACGCTTCTCGGTCAACGAGTTCGTCGGGGAGCGCACCGTAGAGAAGGGATTCGTGGCTGCCGGTGCGATCCATTCCGGACACTTCAAGGACGATGTCGGCGGAGGTGTCTCCCAATTTGCGACCACTCTGTTCAACGCGGCGTTCTTTGCAGGTTTAGAGTTCGACGACTACCAGTCCCACACCATCTACCTGAGCCGCTACCCATTCGGTCGGGAGGCGACGCTCAACTTCCCGGACGTCGACCTGTCCTTCATCAACAACACGCCGTACGGGGTCTTGATCTGGACGGATTACACCGACACTTCGATAACCGTCGAGATGTATTCGACGGAGTATTGGCAGGTCGAAGAGACCGGTCAGAGCACGTGGCGATCTGGCGCATGCCGCTCCGTCGAGACATTCCGATCCCGTACCAGTCCCGGCGGCGAAGTACTCGAGGACTCCGTGAGAGCTCGCTACCGACCCGGCGAAGGCCTCGACTGCAACGGCAACCCGACCCCCAAGCCCCGGGGGTAGCGGGAACGGCTATCCCGACCCTTACACTTGACGCATGGACCTGAATCGTGACGGGGGACTAATTGCACTCTTTGTGGTGCTGTTCCTCATAGCTGTGGTCTTGGCGGCTGCCGAGACCGCCCTGGTCCGAGTTTCCCGGGTGCGCATTGCGGCCCTCGCCGACGAAGGGAGCAGGCGGGCGTCGAGAACATTGCGTCTGCTGGACGATCTGCCGTTGGTACTCAACACGATTCTGCTCGTCGTTCTCCTGGTCCAGATCGGAGCGGCGACCGTCACCGGCATCCTGGCGGAGAGGTGGTTCGGCAGTACGGGTGTGACGATCGCTTCCTTCGTGCTGACCATTTTCCTTTTTGTCTACTCGGAGGCGATCCCCAAGACCTATGCCTATCGCAACGCTTCAAAGGTGGTGATGGCCCTCGCCTACCCGGTCGGCCTGCTCACTTCCGTTCTGCGACCGGTCGTCTCGGTACTGGTCAAGTTTGCCGATCTCCACGCCCCCGGGAAAGGGATTGCCACCACACCGACCGTCACCGAACGCGAGCTGCGCAGCCTGGCCGCAGCTGCTGCCACCGAAGGGGAGATTACGAGTGCGGACCTGAGTCTCATAGAAGGCGCTTTCCGCCTTGGAGACCGGGTTGCCGAGGAAGTGATGGTCCCCAGGGTGGATGTGACCGGGATTCCGGCCACCGCCTCGGCAGAGGAGGCTCTGGAGATAGGGCTGCGCACCGGGCACCGCCGCCTCCCCGTCTACGAGGGAACCATCGACAACATTGTCGGTATAGTCCGGCAGAGGGACCTCGTCGCAAAAAGACAGGCGCCTGTTGGGGAAATTGCCTACCCACCGCTGGTAGTGGCCGGGTCGAAGCGAGTGGTGAACCTGCTCAGGGAGATGCAGGAGGCCGGAACCCACGTTGCCGTCATCATTGACGAGCACGGCGGCACCTCGGGGATGGTGACAATCGAGGATATCGTCGAGGAGCTATTCGGCGTGGTTAGCGAGGAAGGACAGGTGTCCGCCCCGTTGATGCGTGAGGTAGGAGACAGACGCTGGGTAGTTGACGGGCGAATGCTGACCGAGGACCTCTCCACCGCCATCGGTATCTCGCTTCCCGAGGGGGACTGGACGACCGTCGGGGGCCTGGTGATGGGTCTCGCCGGGGAGTTGCCGCCGCTCGGGACCGAAATCGATGCCGGTGAGTGCCTCATGCGTGTGGAGGGGATTCGGCGCCGCAGAATCCGGCGAGTGCTGGTCACCACCGGATCGGAATAGGAACACGGTGTGTCGGGCGCAACAATGGTCGGGTAACAGGAGGTAGGAACGTGGAAACTCTGGTGACCGTCCATTCGTGGGTTCGCTGGCTGGTGTTGGTGGCGTTGCTCGGTGGTTCCCTGCTCGGGTTCTATCGATACCGGTCCGGAGCTGCCTGGGAGTCGGGCCCGTTTCAGATCGGCGTCATGGTGGTCGATATTCAGGTGGCGATCGGGATCGTCATCTGGATCTTCGATGATGGATGGAGCGAAACCTTCTTCTTCAAGTATCTCCACCCCGTATTCATGTTGGCTGCACTCGCAATCGCACACCTCGGGTTGATAATGGCCAGCCGCCGTGACGAGACCCGGTCCTACCTTTTCGTGGCCGGTACGTACCTGCTGTCGCTGTTGTTGATAGTCGCCGGCATTCCCTGGGACCGGCTCTAGCCCACAGTCAGTCTGAGACCTAGGCTGGGAATATGACCTTGCCCAGCCCCCCGCCACCGCCACCCGAACCGCTCGGTGGTAATCCTCAGCTGGAGACCAAACCGGGCGAAGATCCATGGTGGTGGACCCGGTTCATCGGACCGGAGAAACTGAAGGACAGGGTGTGGTTCCGCACGGTCATCGTCCTCTTGATCCTTGCGGCGGTTTTTGTGACGCTTCAATTAGCCGGCTAAACCCGAAATCGTCTGCCCGCCACGGTCTCGCCGTCGCGCCAGAGCGGTTTCTCTAGAGGGCTCGTGTCGTACATGAGCTCGACGTAGCCGATCACGTCGAACCCGATGTCGTGATAGAAGCGTATGGCCTCGGCGTTGCGTCCCACGACATGGACATTGAGATCGCGGAGCCCCATGTCCTTCACCACCTCGATGACATGTTGCACGAGGGCTCCCCCTACCCCTTTGCCGCGGGCCCCGGGGGCAACGACGAGCGGTTCGATTTCCAGGGCGCTTTCTCCGTAGCCGGGTTGGAGACCGATCATCCCGACAACCCCCTCTGTGCTCTCTGCCACCCAGATCCGTTCCTTGCCGACTTTGGCGAGATGCTCGTCGAACTGCAGGCCGGGGTTGTCCCCGCCGATGCCGGGGGAGTCGTAGATCTTGCGATGCCACTCGGTCAATCTCACATGGAGGTCACGACACGCCTCGAGGTCGGTGTCCCGATAGTCGCGGATCATTGGTCTCCTAGTCGGCTTCGAACAGCGAATCTGCGGTTGTCACGTAGGTGGTGCCGGCGATACGGCCCACAGCCCGTAGCCGGCCGTGATCGATACGGGTGCCATTCAGAATGTCCTCGGCCACGTGAACCAGCAGCACATCCCCGAAGACGACCGAGGCAGTGGCAGGCTCACCCAGATCAATGATCCTGCTGACCCGACACTCGACTGCCGCCTTGGCCTCGGCCACGAAGGGCGCCGCGACGAGGTTCCCGACCTCGGGGGTGAGGCCGGTCGCATCGAACTCACTCACCTCAGCTGGATAGGGCTCCGCGGTGTGGTGCATCGCATTGACCAGATCTTCGTCCACGATGCTCAAGGTGAATTCGCCGGTTGCGATCACGTTCGCCAGTGAGTTCTTGGCCGTTCCCTGTGGTCTTCCCGACGAGAAAATGACCGTCGGCGGAGTGGCGGCGACGGCGTTGAAGTAGGAATACGGAGCGAGGTTGTGGATACCCGCCGCATCTACAGTCCCCACCCAACCGATCGGCCGGGGAATGATCAGGCCCGTTAGGAGCTTGTACCGATCGACGGCCGCCATGTTCCCGAGATCGAATGTGGTTCTGACCATGTTCAGACAATAGGACTACCGGCTCCGAATAACCCTCAACCAAGTGATTAGGAACGAAATGACCATCAACGTTCTCGGTATTCCGGGAAGCCTCCGTCGCGATAGCCTCAATCGGGCTCTCCTGCGCGCAGCCGTCGAGATGGCTCCGAAGGGTGTCGAGATCGAGGTTGCCGAAATCGGCGATCTTCCGCTTTACAACTGGGATGTCGAAATGGAACAAGGGTTCCCGGAGTCCGTGCAGCGGTTCCGCGACCAGGTTGCGCAGGCGGATGCGCTGCTCATAGCGACGCCGGAGTACAACAACTCGATACCGGGACCCCTCAAGAATGCCATCGATTGGGCTTCCCGAGGCGGGCCCGATGCCCCGATCAAGGAGAAACCGGCGGCGCTGATGGGTGCGGCCGGCCGGCTTGGATCGGTGCGAGCTCAGATGCACCTGCGGACGGTGTTGCTGCACGGCGACCTCAGGGTGGTGCAGAAGCCGGAGGTGCTGGTACCGGGTGGTGACAACTTCACCAGTGGGGAGTTGACCAGCGAGCGTTACCGGGACCAGATCAGACGGCTGCTCGATGCCCTGCTGACAATTGTCGCAAAGGAGAGTGCTCGGGTTGGTGCCGAGGTCGGCTAGCGGAGCACTCCGCCGGCGAGGAACAGGTTTCGCATCAGCGGGTCGATCGTCTCCAGGGTTCCCGCAACCGTGACCGCTTCGCCCTCCACGGGGCGTCGCCCCGAGGGGCTCGGTACAACGACGTCAATGTCGGTGTTCCCATATAGGTCGTTTCTGACGGTTGCCACTGTGACGATGATGCGGTCGGCGTCGGCCTTCTTGACGACACCCTCCCAGCTGACCGGAGCGTCGGCATACTTGGCGTTAAATTTGCTGCGGGTCTCGAAGCTGAGGTCGTCGCCGGCGAACAAGTCCTTGGCCAACTCGTCCGCATCGATGGCGGGAGCCTTCGCGTGGGATGAGCGTGTTGTATCGAGGGCCTCGCGCCAACCGACCACGTCGGGATCCGCCGGTGCCAGTTGCTCGAGCTCCCTGAGTCGGTCGGCGGCTTCGTCTTCGTGACCGGAGGCGGCAAGAGTCTCGACCTCGAAAATCCGCTGGTCGACGTCGTCTGGGGTGGCCTCGATCCGTTCCCGGATACGTCCGGCAACGTCGTCGAGCAAGCCCTGTTCGCGATCGACGACCATTGCATCGGTGACGCCCGCACTGGGCGATGCCAGCAGCCGGGCGGTGGCGACCACCCGCTGAATGGTCGATTTGAGCACCTCGCCCTTGGACTCGAATCCGACCTTGGTAGCAATGATGTGGTCATCGTGGACAACCGTCGTCCCGTAGGAGGCGAGCATCCGCACGAGACCGGTGCGCACCGACGGGGTCAGTAGCGCCCGTGCCCGGCTGGGGTCGGAGGTCTTGACGAGGAAGGCGTCATCGAACAGATCATCGCCGATCTGGACATCTTGCTGCCCAAACATTTTGGTGATCCCGGAGAATGCGTGCTCCCGTTTCAGTTTCAGGTCGAACCCGAGCGGCGGATAGCTGACCAGGTAGCGGGTGTAGGTGGTGCTGTTCTTGCCCGAACTCACGACGTAGGTGTCGATGGTGGCGGGGAGGCCGGCGAGATGTCCGGTGAGCGTCGGACGGGACATGCCTTTCCCGCCGGAAACGCCGAGCCCCAGTTCCGCCGCAACGCGGCGCCATGTTTCGATGGTTCGTTTGTGGCTCTGCCAGGCGAGATATCCAATGACGATAAACGTGAGAATGATGAGCGGGATGATTGCGGCCATACCCCAAGTGTACGGGAGGGGGCCACCTTTCCCGTTCTTGCGAATGTGCGAGCTTGCGTGCGGTCTCGTCTCGGGATTGTGGAGCAGAGTCGCGGGGCCGGAGATGGAGGGCGCCCGCAGGGGAGAATCGGTTCCGCTACGGGATCAGGATGAAGACGGCGATGATGAGAATCAGGAGGTTCCCAGCAATGATGGCAAATCGTTGCGCTCGCGGGGTGAGACGGCCTCCTGCCACGGCGCCGACGGCGGCGACAAGAGCTTGCCAGGAGAACGAGGCAAGGAACGCTCCGACGACGAAGGCGAGACCACCGCTTGCCGTCATATCCGATGCGACTCCGAGGCCGACCACCACAGCTGCGAAATAGACAATCGTCATCGGATTGATGATTGTCAGGCCCAGGAAGCGGGCGTAGGTTGCGGCAAGGTCGCGACCTTTCGGATACTGGAACTCCGTTTCCTCAATGGGTCGGCGAGCGTTGCGCAGTCCGACAAGTGCGATCACAGTCAGCACAACGCCGCTCGCAATCCGAAGCGGGTCCCCGATACCCTCCACGGCCTGTGCCAGGGCAGCTCCACCCACGACGGCGAGGCCTGCATAGACGAGATCGGCGGTGGCCGCTCCAGCCCCTGCCGAAAGGGCACATCTGAAGCCGCACTTGATTCCGACCTGAACTATCAGAATCGAGATGGCACCTACCGGTATCGCGATGCCGTAGCCGGCAACCGCTCCTGTGAGAAAGGATTCCATTGGAGACCGGATTCAACCACTTCGCCACGAACGGGGCGGGGCCAAGAGCTCGGGGGGCTAGTAGCCGCCGCCGAGCTTGGTGTGATCCCAGGAGGTGATCTTGGTCGGATTGACGACGACTGCGGTGTTCTTTGCGGCGAAGCGGCCGAAGGCGTTCTCCAAAGCCTCTCCCTCGAGCACCATCGGGGTGTCGTTGATCATCGGGTACTTGGCCGCAAGGCCTCCGTATACCGACACCACGTAGTCCGGGTCGTCGATGAGCTTCGCCTTCGCCTTGATCATGACGCCTCGAAGCTGCGAGTAGTCGTCGCCGGTCTCCACCAGGACGGTCAGTTTCGGGTTGCGCTGCAGGTTCACGATCTTCTGCGACTTCGTGAATGAGCGGAACACGACTCGATCACCATCCATGACGTACCACATGGGTGCGAGGTGGGGCCAGCCGTCTTTGCCGACTGTCCCTACCTCGAGCACCGTGTTGACGGTCAGGAACTCGTGGACCTCGTCCGGGGTCATAGTTATGTCTTTGCGTGCCATACAGGCAACATAGCTGGCCGACAGGGCGGAATGCCCATTCGCTGAGTAACGTTGATCAAACACGCAAGACAGGGCACGAGCGACCGAGAGGCGGTCGAGGCCCAAGCCGAAACAGTCAGGAGCAACCCCCGAGTTTCACAAGGCGAAACTCGCAAGGTCCCCGATAACTACCCCCGAGTTTCACGAAGTGAAACTCGCAAGGTCCCCGATAACTACCCCCGAGTTTCACGAAGTGAAACTCGCAAGGTCCCCCGCAAGGGGGACCCAAGCCCCCAACCAGTTGGTGGGGAGAAGGGAAACACGACAATGACCGGGAAGATCACCGCACCAGCCATCAAGGCTCGCAAGGGTGTCGACAGGATCCGGATGATCACCGCCTACGACGAGCCGACGGCACGGATTGCCGACAGGGCAGGCGCCGACGTCATCCTCGTCGGCGACTCCGTAGCGAACGCGGTCCTCGGCCGGAGCGACACGCTCGGCATGACCATT
>CAMYKI010000066.1 GCA_947258985.1 uncultured Acidimicrobiaceae bacterium | reverse complement strand
CAGCCGATCCACGTGGCGCAATGGATCGCC
Organism: uncultured Acidimicrobiaceae bacterium; assembly: GCA_947258985.1. Taxonomy (GTDB): domain Bacteria; phylum Actinomycetota; class Acidimicrobiia; order Spongiisociales; family UBA5794; genus JAAETI01. The sequence continues at coordinate 14,255 of CAMYKI010000066.1, read as the reverse complement.
GACCTGGATGCTCGAGGGTACGCACCGGCGACGGTACGAAAGGCCTACCAGTTGCTGGCCGCCGCGCTGGATGCTGCGGTGGAATACGGACTCATAGGCCGCTCGCCGTGTCGAGGAGTCACTTTGCCGAAGCCGGAAGCCACGGCTGACATCCGCTACTTGGAGGCGAGCGAGATCAACCTCCTCGCCGAAGCCATTGACCACCGGTATTCGGCCATGGTTCTCACGGCTGCCTATACGGGTCTTCGCTTCAGCGAATTGAGGGCGCTGCGGGTGGACCGATTCGAGGCCCTTCGACGTATCGTCCGGGTGAGTTCCTCACTCGTCGAGAGCAGAGGTCAGTTCTACTTCGAGGAGCCCAAGTCTGAGGCGTCGCGTCGAACAGTCCGCGTTCCGCCATTCCTGGTCGAGGTGCTGGCCGCCCATCTGGCGACGTATGCGGACGGCACCGGCCTCATCTTCTCGGCTCCGTTCGGTGGTCCAATCCGGCGAAGCAACTTCCGTCGTCGCATCTGGTTGCCGGCGGTCGCGGCGTCCGTTGGTCCACCGTGCACGTTCCACGACTTGCGGCATTCCCATGCGGCGCTCCTGATCGCTCAGGGGGAACACCCCAAGGTCATCCAGGAACGACTCGGTCATGCGTCGATCAAGACAACCTTGGACACCTACGGGCACTTGTTCGAGGGCCTAGACGAGGCCGCAGCCGACCGCCTCGAGGCGACCTATGCGGCTTCTGATGTGCACGCGATGTGCACGCGGGAGGATTCCGGGGTTACTACTCTCGCCTCTGAATGAGCGAAACCCCTTGCGGTGCAAGGGGTTTGACCGGTGGGCCCACCTGGATTTGAACCAGGGACCTCATCCTTATCAGGGATGCGCTCTAACCGAGCTGAGCTATGGGCCCTTACGGGCAGGCGATTCTAACATCTGCCCGCAGCAGAGGATAAGCCGCCGCCGCATCGGAGATCTGGGCCATCGTTATGCCAACCCGGTACGGTTGCGGTATGGCAGAAGGAAAGAAAGACGAACCGTCGGAGATCGTAGTCAGCATGGCCGACGTTCGCAGCGGCAAGATCAAGGGCAAGGACCTCGTGGCCGGGGTCAAGGAGCTGATCTCTCTCAAACTTGCCGAGAAGTACGCAGAAGACCCCAAGCGGTTCAGCAAGCTGGTGGAAGTCGGCCTCGTAGACGAGGCGACGCTGCGCCGGCTGCCCGACGGGGCCAGCTTCGATGATGCGGTGAATCAGTTCCGCGACCGCCTCGGGCAGCTGGCTCGGGAGCAACCATCCGTCATGGAGCAGCTCGAGATACGGCCCCTCGACGTCCTCGCTGAATCGACCGATGCCGAGGAGCCCGACGACGCCGCGACCGACACGACGGTGGTCTTCTCCGACCTCGAGGGATTCACGTCGTTCACCAGCCACAACGGAGATCATGAGGCAAGCGCCCTATTGCGAGATCACTACGACGCCGTTGATTCGATAGTCCGGGGACGCGGCGGGGCCGTCGTCAAGACGATCGGAGACGGGCACATGCTCAACTTTGGCGAGTCGCGGGCCGCGGTCCTCGCCGGCGTCGAGCTCGCCGACCTAGACGCCGGGCCGTTGCTCGTGCGAGTAGGCGGTCACGCCGGACCTGTTGTCAGGACCGCAAATGACATCCTCGGGCACGTGGTCAATGTCGCCGCCCGGGTTGCCGACACCGCTATCGGCGGAGAATCCGTCGTGACTACTGCGCTGCGGGATATCGCAGATCCGGTGCGCGGCGTGGTCTTCGACCTTCCCAGCACCGCACAACTGAAGGGGATCGACGAGCCCTTCGATGTATGCCGTGCCCGCCGCGCTCCGCCCTCCTGAACCCGTGCGCCGCCTGAGTATCCGCAAGCCTGCGTCGGCATATACAATGCGGGCACTTCAGGGGACGTAGCTCAGCCTGGCAGAGCACCTGGTTTGCAACCAGGGGGTCGTCGGTTCGAATCCGATCGTCTCCACGCGTACTTGCTTCGCAAGTCCGTTGGCAGTTCGCCGGTGCTGTAAGCAGCACCCTCGAACTGCCCGACTTGGGACTGCTCCCTGGGCTTTCTTCAGTGAGTGAACCGGAGGGACCAACACATGGCAAACGCAGTGATTGTCGACGCCGTTCGCACGCCAGGAGGAAGGCGGGGCGGCAAGCTCAAGGACTGGCACCCGGTAGACCTTGCCGCCGAGGTCCTCAAGGAACTCGTCAAACGTAACAACCTCGATCCCGCGATGGTCGACGACGTCATCATGGGATGCGTGACCCAGACAGGGGAGCAAGGTGTCAACGTCGGGCGAAATGCCCTTCTGGCGGCCGGCTTCCCCGAGCACGTCCCCGGCATTACGATCGATCGCCAATGCGGCTCCAGCCAGCAGTCGGTGCACTTTGCGGCCCAGGGAATCGCCGCCGGTGCCTACGACATAGTGATTGCAGGTGGCGTGGAGTCAATGACCCGAGTCCCCATGGGATCCAACATGCAGCAGGGCCCCGGGCTCCCCTTCGGTCCGGCGATGCTCGATCGCTATGACAACGGAATCGTTCCTCAGGGCATCTCAGCTGAACTGATCGCAGAGAAGTGGGATGTCACCCGCACCGAGATTGACGCCCTTGCGTTCGACTCGCATCAACGCGCCATGCAGGCCACCGAAGAGGGCAGGTTCGATCGGGAGATCATGCCTATCGAGGTCAAGAACGACGACGGCACCATCGAGCTGGTTGCCCGGGATGAAGGGATCCGGGCGGCCACAACAATCGAGGCACTGGGCGGTCTCAAGCCGGTGTTCAAGGAGGATGGGATCGTCACCGCGGGCAACTCGTCGCAAATCACAGACGGAGCTGCGGCCCTGTTGATCATGAGCGAAGAGAAGGCCGCCGAGCTGGGATTGCGGCCCCGCGCCGGCTTCAAGGCATTCTCCGTAGTCGGGGTGGATCCCATCACCATGCTCACCGGACCCATTCCTGCTACCCGGAAGGTGCTCGAGCGCGCCGACCTGGAGATGGGCGACATCGACCTGTTCGAAGTGAACGAAGCGTTCGCCACCGTGATCGCCATCTGGCTGAAGGAAACAGGAGCCGATTGGTCGAGGACAAACGTCAACGGAGGGGCCATGGCTCTCGGTCATCCCCTCGGCGCCTCCGGGGCCAAGCTGATGACGACGCTGTTGCACGAGATGGAGCGGCGGGGCGCTCGCTACGGGTTGCAGACGATGTGCGAGGGTGGCGGCATGGCCAATGGGACGATTCTCGAACTTCTAGACGCATAGGAGACTGAGCCTTCTGATGCAGTTGGCGATTGCGATCGCGATAGGAGTTTCGATCATCCTCGGGACCTTGTGGGTGGTGAGACTCCTGCTCATTCCTCAGCCCGGTGATCCCGACCCGGATCAAGTCAAGGAGATCGCCGTTGACTACCGATGTGTCGTCTGCGGGATGAGGCTGACCGTGACTCATGCCCAGGAAGAGAAGCCGGAGGCTCCCCGCCATTGCCGGGAGGACATGACTGAGGTCCCGTGACGACGGTTTGGCCGGTACCCTCAATACTGCGATCGGAGGTCGGAAGATGGGAAAGGAATATCGGCTGGGCTTCGTCCGTAGGGCGATCAACAAGTACATGGCAAGCCAGATTCGCAAAGGCAAAATGGCGGACAACCAGTATCTGCTGACCACCCTGGGACGAAAGAGCGGCGAAGAACGGACAACCCCCGTCACGCTGATGTCCGTAGGCGACACGCGGTACCTGGTATCGCCCTATGGGAATGTCGGCTGGGTCTACAACGTGCGCTCCTCACCGTTGGCGGAGATTTCGCGCGGCGGCAATACCGAGGAGATCTCTCTACAGGAGATGGATGCGGAAAGGGCCGGCCCCGTCCTCAAGCAGTATGTGCAGGAGGTGTCGGTCGTGAGGTCGTTCTTCGATGCCGACGCCGATTCCCCCGTCACGGAGTTCGTCATGGAAGCCGACCGTCACCCCGTCTTCAAGATCGGCTGACGGTTTTCGCGACTTGTCCCCACCTGTGGAAAACGGAGGGGATAACTACAGGCGTGTAATTATCTGTAGTTGAGAGTCATGGCGAATCCGGCGGCGATGCCGGCCAAGCCGATCAGCAGCCATGAGTTGGAGGGGCTACCGGGCAGCAACGTCACGTAGTTGGACAGGATTATGAGGGTGCCGAGGCCCATGAGGGCAAACATCGTTACGACGTACCACGTCGGCGACGGTCCCTTCTCCTGTACCGGATTCACCCTTTTTGGTGGTGTTGGACGGCGATTTGCGGCGCTCTTGCGCTTCTTTGAAACTGGCATGGGCGTCAAGGCTAATACCAAAAAGCCGATACTCTCCAATGCCGATCCCCAACCTCGGGGTACGGTGCGACGTATCCAGGGAAAAGAATGACCGAAACAACGGCCGCTATCGATGCAGAACAGGTAGAGGCAGCCGCCCCTTCGAGCCGCGGGCTGCGGTTCTTGCACAACGCCGGCTGGACCCTCATATACCTGGGCGTGTTCACTCTCGGGTTCGTCGTTCACCAACTCTATGTGACCAGTTGGTTCGCCCAGCAGAATCAGTCGGAGCTTGCGGCAGAACGTGTCGAGCAATGGGAGTCAGTCGAGATCACCGAGGTCGTTGTCGTTCCCAACCAGCCCGACGGGACGGGCGGTGTCGTCGATGGCGCGACGGGGAGTTCCGGCGACGAATTCCCCGAGCCCCTGATACTGAAAGTGGAGTCGCCTCCCGACCTCGGCGCCGCTTTCGCCTTGATACGCATCCCGAAGCTGGAGCGACTCGACAACGACGGTTGGAACGTAGTCGAAGGGGTCCGCACCCTCGATCTCCGCAACGGTGCTGGGCACATGCCCGATACCGCCCTCCCGGGACAACCCGGTAACGCCGTTATCAGCGGCCACCGCACAACATGGGGTCAGCCGTTCCACGAACTCGATGCCCTCGACCCGGGGGACCGGATCGAGGTTGAGACGGCGCTCGGCACCCACATCTACGCGGTACGAGAAGTCCACGTCGTGAAACCAACCGACGTGTGGGTGGCCGATCCCCGAGAGGGCGCCTGGCTCACCCTGACGACATGCCATCCGAAATTCTCGGCGAGGCAAAGGCTCGTCGTCGCCGCAGAACTTGTCTTCGGGCCTAACGCTGAGGTCATCGAGGTGATGTCATGATTCGCCGCACCTGGCAGGTGTTGCCCGGACCTCTTGCGGTCCGTGTCGTCGAGGCCGTCGTGCTCACTGCGCTCGTCCTCGTCGCACTTCACTTCATTTACAGTTGGCTCGGCACCGTGTTGCTGGACCAAGGAGGCACCGTCGGATGAGGGTGCTCGTTATCGACAACTATGACTCCTTCACGTTCAATCTTGTTCAGTATCTCGGGGAGTTGGGGGCCGATCCGGTTGTTTTCCGCAACGACGCCCTGACGCCTGAGGAGGCTGAAACGGAGAGCTTTGACAGGTTGCTGATCTCGCCGGGGCCTGGTCGGCCGGAGACTGCAGGACATTCGATTGGATTTATCGAGAGATTCTCTAGTGAGGTACCAACCCTCGGTGTCTGCTTGGGTCACCAGGCAATCGCCGTCGCATTCGGCGGCACCGTGGACCTCGCCCCCGAGCCCCGGCATGGCAAGGTGTCTCCCATCACCCACGACGGCCGGGGAGTCTTCCGCGACCTCCCCAACCCATTCAATGCAACCCGCTATCACTCGCTGGCCGCCATCGAGTTGCCACAGGATCTGGCCGCAGTCGCCCACTCCGAAGATGGCGTCGTTCAAGGAATCCGGCACCGCAATCTCCCGATTACGGGAGTCCAGTTCCACCCGGAGAGCATCATGACCACTGCGGGCAAGGATCTTCTGGCTAACTTCCTCGAAGACTGAGACCACGACACCCCGACGGCAAGGATCCATCGGTGCGCAACTACCTGGAATTCGCGATCGAGCTGGCGCATGAGGCCGGCCACATCATGCTGGACCATTTCAAGATGGGCGTCTCGGCGGATCTGAAAGCCGACAACAGTCCGGTAACGGTCGCCGATGAGACCATCAATCGGATGGTCATCGACCGAGTCTTGGACGCATACCCCGGGCATGGAGTGATCGGGGAGGAAGGTTCGGTCGAGAAGCCCGACTCTGCACTGCAATGGGTTTGCGATCCAATCGACGGCACCCTTCCCTACACCCTCGGCATCCCGACCAATGTCTTCTGCCTCGCGCTGGTTGAGGGTGGCGACCCCGTCGTCTCGGTCGTCTTCGATCCCTATATGGATCGCATGTATACGGCGATCCGGGATGAGGGGGCGTTCTGCAATGAGGAGTCGATATCCACGTCGGACACGGCGACGCTCGCCGACGCAGTGATGAATGTTGCCGGGAGGAGCGCCCGCGGTGCTGCCGCCCTCGGGGGACCGATCTACGCTGATCTCGAGAGCCTTGGAGTGCGCCTGCTCGATCACAGCTCCTTTGTCTACGAATCAATGCTGGTAGCTGCCGGGCTGTTCGATGCAGCGATATTCACGAAGAACACGCCCTGGGATGCCGCGGCCGGGGCACTTCTCGTGGCCGAAGCGGGTGGAATCGCCACCGACGTGACCGGTTCGGCCCAGAGATACGACGGCGCCATCAGCGGCCTGATCGTGTCGAACGGAAGGATCCACGAGGAGGTGCGGCAAGTAGTTGCCAGACACCTGATCGACTAGGAACCTGTCGAACATTGTCAGTTTGGCCTCGCAGCCGCGTCTGTGATCGGGCGTTCTCTGTGCCGAGCGAGTCCGCACGCCATTTGTTCGGCAGTCTCCTAGAGCCCTCTAGCCGTCGTCGTCACCCTCGTCTGGTGGCGGCTCTTCCGTGACAACGCCGATGGCCACGGTGACCTGCGACCCGTCATCGACCGTCGTGTCGGCGGCCGGCTCCTGTGAAGCCACCAAACCTTCGAGCCCGGAATCCGGCGGAACCTCGACAGTACCGGCGACGGCAAGGGTGAGGCCGAGGTCGAGCAGCTGCGACCTCGCCTCTTCTTCGGTCAGTCCTTCGAGGTCGGGTACCTGGACCTGGAGTAACACACCGAGTTGGACTTGGATCTCCTGGCCGGCGACCACCTCAGTCCCCGGGGGCGGCTCTTGGCCGGCAATCTTGCCGTCGAGGCCGCTGGCCAACGTTACTGAGACTGTCTCGCTAGCGACTACCAGGATCAAATCGCGTTCTGCCACCAACGCCTCTGCTTCTTCCACGGTGCGGCCGGTGAGGTCGGAGAGCGGGAAGGGCTCTGGGCCCTGGGAGACGTAAACCGTGATCGGCTCATCGCGTTGGGCCAACTGGCCGGCCGCAGGTTCGGTGCGGGTCACGAATCCTTCGAGCATCTCGTCGGAGAACTCCTCCTCGACGGATACGTCCTCGAAACCGATCCGGGTCAGTTCTTCCTGAGCTATCGATTGGGCCACTCCTTCGAGCTCGGGAACGACCAGGAATCGGGCGCCCGCGGACACCACCAGGTTGACAACGGTCCCGGGATCGGCCTCGGTGCCTGCCGGCAGCGATTGGCTGATGACGATGCCCTCGGCGATGTCCTGGTCGTCCTGCGGTGTCTCGGTACCCACGACGAATCCATCGCTGATCAGCCGCTCCCTGGCCTGTTCAACGGGGATGTCGGTGACGTTCGGTATCGGATATTGCTCTGGACCGGCCGAGATGATCAGTGTCACCTTGGTTCCGGGTTCGACCTCCTCGCCGGCGGGAGGTTCGGATGAAATGACCAGGCCTTCCTGAACCTCAGCACTCGGCACCTGTCGGAACGAGATGAGGAACCCCTGTTGCTGGAGGGTCTCCGTCGCTTGATCCTGGGTGAGCCCTTCGAGAGCCGGCACCGTGACAGTGTCCGGTGCGGCCGGGGTCGACGGCCCCGACAACAGCTGCCAAAGCAGGAAGATGCCGACGCCGAGCAAGAGGACCAATCCAACGATGGCAAGTATGTAGCTTGTCTGGCTTCTGCCCCCCTCTGGGTACTGAGCGACGTGTCTTGCCGTCTGGTCGGGTGTCGCCGTCGGAGGCGGGGGCGGGCTGTTCATCAACCGTGTCTGGGCCGTCGGCTGCGGTGGGGGCGCTGCGGCAATGGCAGCGGCCGCGGCTATCGCTTCCTGCTCGAGGGTCATCTGATGAGCGACAGTGGTTTCGCCACGCAAATAGCGGAGCAGGTCGGTACGCAGCTCCTCGGCGGTCTGGTAGCGGGCGTCGGGTTCCTTTTCCATCGCCCTTTCAACTACCGACTCCAGATCGGCCGGGACATCCGGGTTGATACCGCTCGGCGGCTCTGCGAACTCGGCAACGTGTTGATAGGCAACGGCCACGGGGCTTTCTCCCGTAAACGGCGCTTGCCCACAGAGGAGCTCGTAGAGGACCACACCAAGCGAGTAGATGTCCGATCGAGCATCGGCGGGAAGACCCTGGGCCTGTTCCGGGCTGAAGTAGGTGGCGGTTCCGATGACGGCCCCGGTTCTGGTCAATTCCTCGGAATCGTCGAGGGCTCTGGCAATCCCGAAGTCGGTTACTTTCACGCTGCCATCGGGGGTGAGCATGATGTTGCCGGGCTTGATGTCGCGGTGATATACACCCGCCTGGTGGGCAACGGTAAGAGCGGCTGCCGTCTCTGCGGCGATCTCAGCGGCACGTCTCGGGAGCAGCGCGCCTTCAGTCTTGCGGATGTCACGCAGCGTTCGTCCCTGGATCAACTCCATGACCATGAAGTAGGTGTCCTCGTGCTTGCCGAAGTCGTAGATGCTGACGATGTTGGGATGGTTGAGCCCGGCAGCGTTCTGTGCCTCGCGGCGGAAACGGGAAACGAACGCCTCATCCCTGGCGAATTGGGGGTGGAGGATCTTGATGGCGACGCGTCTGCCGAGGGCGATGTCCTCTGCAGCAAAGACATCTCCCATGCCCCCTCGGGCGAGGTGGCCGGTAATTCGATAGCGGCCTTCGAGCACGCGTGGTTCAGTCACGGTCGCGAATGCTAACGGTGCTGGGGACTAGTAGCACTGCAGGCACTAGCCATCCTCCTGTCCTAGACCGAAAAACTCCTGAAAAACTGTCTGGGCTATCGGTGCAGCCACGGTGCCACCAGTAGCGGCCTCTCCGGCGTCACCACCAGATTCAACCACCACAGCAAGAGCAATCTGGGGATCCTCCGGACCGGCCGCGACCGGACCGAAGCCGATGAACCAAGCGTGGGGAGAGGCGTCCGGCACCTCGGCGGTACCCGTCTTGCCGGCAACCCGGATGCCGGGAACAGAGGCGCGGCGTCCGGTCCCGGAGGTGACCACACCTTCCATGAGGTCGGCAAGCGCATCGGCCGCGCTGGGAGTGGTTGCCCGCAACCAGACGACGGGCTCGGCTGATTCCTCGACGACCCCCTCGGCATTGAAGACCTCGTCGACCAGATAGGGGACCATGATTTCCCCGTTGTTTGCCACGGCCGCAGCGGCCAGCGCCATTTGGAGCGGAGTGGCCCTTACGTCGCGCTGCCCAATGGCACTTTGGGCTACGCCGGGTTCGTCGACCTCGAAACTTGCCGCCGGCGGGATCGACGACGCAGTAGAACCGAGTTCAAAGGGGATCTCCGAATTGAACCCGTATGACTCGGCCGTACCGACGAGTTGTTCGGCGCCGACTTCCATTCCCAACATCCCGAAGATCGTGTTGCATGAGTTGATGAATGCGGTCGAGAGCGGAACCTCGGCCCCCGGTCCACACGCCTGACCGTTGAAGTTGCTGATGGTTGCGGTTGATCCCGGCAGTTCGAGCTCCACCGGATTGGGGAAGGCCGTCCCCGTGGAGGCAACACCCGACTCGAATGCAGCAGACGAGGTGATGACCTTGAAAGTCGAGCCGGGTGGGTACAGAGCTTCGGTGGCTCGGTTGAGCAGAGGCTCGCCGGGATCGTCGGTCAGCGAGTCTCCGGCCGCGGCCGCCGCCGCACCAACAAGACTGTTGGGATCGAAGTCGGGTGTAGAAACCATGGCGAGCACAGCCCCGGTTTCGGGATCTAGAGCAACGATCGCTCCTCGTTGGTCGCCGAGCGCTTCGCGGGCAGCGGTCTGGAGGTTGTGCTCGATCGTCAAGCGAAGGCCCTTGGGGCGAACATCGCCGCCCAGGAGTGCTGCGATGACGCCGGAAATGGTGGCATCTCTGTTGGAAACGAGGTCATCGGAGCGGAACGCCTCCACGCCGTGGTTGCCAAAAAGCAATGTGGAGTATCCGACTGTGTGCCCGTACAGCGCTTCCTCGGGGTACTGACGGCGAAAGCTCAGAGGGTCATTTGGGTCTGCTTCTGACACGGCCACTACAACGCCGTCGGCGGTGATGATGGTTCCCCGTTCGCGTCCGGTTATGCCGGTCGCCACCCGGACGTTGCGCGGGTCGTCGCGGTATTCGGGTCCGACAATCACCTGGTGGTATGTCACCGCCGCAACCAGAAGAGCGAAGACCGAGAAGATGCCCATCGCCAGAACTCGGATCGGTCGATTCATGTGCGTTCCCCGTGTGAGGCGCGGACCAGCAGCGCAACGAGAACCATGTTGGCCAACAGCGATGAGCCGCCGTATGACATGAAAGGAAGTGTGATTCCGGTCACCGGGAGGAGACGGAGAACACCTCCGAGGATGAGAATCGCCTGAACGGCAATGACGATGGTCAGTCCTGCTGCGAGGAACTTGCGAAAGACGTCGCGCGATCTGATGGCGATTCCGAGCCCTGCGGCAACGAGTAGGGCATAGGCGACGAGGACGGCTATCGACCCGGCGAATCCCATTTCCTCGGCGACAGACGCAAAGATGAAGTCGGTCGACGCGGCCGGGATCAGGTCGGGTCGGCCGAGACCCAGGCCACTACCGGTGAGCGATCCGCTGCCCATGGCGAACATGCTCTGCACAATCTGATATCCCGAGTCGGCAAAGTCATCGAATGGATGCAGCCAGGCGAAAACCCGGCGCTGCACGTGGTCGAATGCGCGGTGGGCGAAATATCCGCCGGCAGCAATGAGCGCCGCTCCCGTGACCAGGTAGGCGGCGCGGCCGGTAGCCACGTACACCATGGCGAGGAACAGAGTGAAGAGGAGAAGCGACGCCCCTAGGTCGCGTTGGTAAATCAGGACGGCGAAGCTTGCTCCCGCCGCTATCAGCAGTGGACCGAGCTGCCGAGGCTCCGGTAGCCGGATACGTCCGATGCGGCGGTCGGTCTGGGCCATGGCAACGTGACGATCGGCGAGGTAGGAAGCCAGGAAGATGGTGAGCAGCACCTTGGCTATCTCACCGGGCTGGAAGCTGAGTGCGCGGTTCCCCATTGGAAGTTCGAGCCGCACCCATAGCCTCGACCCGTTTACCTCGGCACCGTGGAGAGCCCACGTTTCGGGGAGCAGCGGCAGGAGGAGCAGGAGTACGGCGGTGGCCAGGAACAGATAGCGGTATCGACGGAGCACAACCACGCCTTCATCGCGCAGAAAGAGAAGTACTGCCGTGGTAACGGCTCCGGCCAGCAGCAGTGACCAGCGCTGGATGGAAGCAAGGCCGGCGTCGAGGCGGTAGATCTCGGTGAAACCGATGGCGGAAAGGAACGCCGCGATTGGGAAGAGATATGGATTTCCCTCCGGGGCCCAACGGCGCAGCGCCATGTGGATTGATCCAAAGCTGACCCCAAAGACCAGGAAGGTGAGCGCCACCTGGGCGTCGAGCCCGGCGCCGGTCGCAAAGTTGACGAGAGCGACACCCATTGCCGCCACGATCGCTGCTGCGGCCAGCAGCGCGGCTTCGGCATTCCTTGTCACGGCGAGACGTCCACCACCGCGACGGTCGTGTTATCGGTGCCCCCGGCCGCATTGGCGGCTTCCACCAGTGACCATGCGGCTTCGGATGGCGAGGGGGTGGCGCCGAGGATCTCGGCCACGTCCGGATCCCGCAACATTGAGGTGAGTCCGTCGGAACAGAACAGGAGGCGATCGCCCGCCTCCAGACTTACTTCGAACTCGTCGACGTTTATCGGATCGGTTCCGATGACTCGCGTAACCAGGTGGCGGCGGGGATGGATCTCCGCCTGTTCTGTGGTTATCTGGCCCATTGCTATCAGTTCAGCAACCAGCGTGTGGTCATTGGTCAGTTGATCGAGTTCCTCATTTCTGAGCCTGTACAACCTGCTGTCCCCGATGTGGGCAACCTTGAGGACGCCCTCCGGGAGGAAGAGTCCGAGAGTGAGGGTTGTGCCCATTCCGCTGAGGGTGTAATCCTCGGCTACCGCGCCGACGACGGCGTCGTTTCCCGCACGAACCCGGTCCCCGGGCGTGATGGCGGCATCGGCATCATCTGCCACGGCGGCTTCGATGGCGATGCGGGAGGCGATTTCCCCGGCCACGGCGCCGCCCATGCCATCGGCTACGGCGATCACGACCGGGTGATCGACGGAGCCGTCGGCCGTCGGCCGGATCGAATCCTCATTGCCGGATCGGACCAGGCCTACATGTGTTGCGCTTGCCCATGTGAATTTCATGGATCGGGTACTGCCTATCAGTTTGACAACGACAAGATATCGCTTTGCTCGTTTTGTGAGCGCGAATGTGCTTGCCGATGATCGCAGGATAAGCCAAGCGGGGGACGAAGCGGGAGCCTCTTCGTCGAGTAGCGTGTCGGAGACTTGATGGCGCAGTAGATGTGAGTAGGGTCCCGCGCATGGGTGAGCAGCACGAGGAGTCGGCAAGGGCGACGGCAGCCGCGCACTCAGATGCCGACGTCCTCGCGGATCCGGTATCCCTCGACGAGCTTGCGCTGTTGTTGCGGATCACTAACGAACTCAACTCGTCGTGGCAATTGCACGAGATTCTCGACAAGCTCTACGACGACCTACGAGCTGTGGTGCCGTACGAGCGAATGGAGTACGCCGTTGTCGACGACAGCGGCTACGACCTGACAACCATATGGGTCAGGGCTTCCTACGATTCGACCTGTGTTCCTCCCGGTTTTGCCCACCACCGCAGCAAGCCGATCGACCGGACGCGATTCAGTACCGCGTTCATAGACAACGACTTGAGCGAGTACGCCAGAGGTTGCGCTCCCGACCATCCCGTCAGGCTTCTGATCGGCGAGGGGATGCGTTCGTCGCTCAACTGTCCGCTCATCGTCGGCAACGATGTCAGGGGTTGTCTTTTTTTCAACAACCGAGAACCGGGTAGCTACACCGAGAACCATCTGAAGCTCATCCAGCCCATCGCCGGGCATCTCGCCGCTGTCGTTGAGCAGAGCAGACTCAACGAGCAACTCATGGTGCAGAACGACGCCCTCAGGGCTCTCGAGAGATCGCGACTCGAGTTCATTGCGTCGATCAGTCACGAGTTGCGGACGCCGTTGACGGGCGTCGTCGGGTTTGCGTCCGAGCTTCGTGACCGGCTCGAGGATTTCTCCCGAGAGGAGATCGGCCAATTCGCCACGCTCATCGCCGCCCAGGGATCTGAAGTGTCGGGGATCGTTGAAGACCTGTTGGTTATCACGCGTGCAGAGGCCGGCCATCTCGAGATCTATCCCGAACAAGTCGACGTCAAGAAGGAGGTGGGCTCGGTACTGGAGACGTTCCATACCGAACGCACAGATCAGGAGATCACCCCGAATCTCGACGATGCGAATGCGTTGGCCGATCCGCTCCGGGTACGCCAGATCACTCGGAACTTGCTCACAAACGCTGCCCGCTACGGCGGTCCGAACACAAGCGTGGCCGTGGCTGCCTTGGAAGACGGTGTGCTGGTCACCGTTGCGGACGACGGTCCGGGCATACCGGCGGAGGACAGGGAAACGGTGTTTCAGGCTTACGGCAAGTCGCACGTTGCCCGGCATCGCACCGGATCTATCGGACTCGGCCTCACGGTTTCACGCTATCTCGCCGAAGCCATGGGCGGGACGTTGACATATGAGCACGAAGATGGGTCGAGCCGGTTCGTTCTCCGACTCCCCAGGTTTGATCCGCCCGCCTAGCGAACCTCGAGGATCGTCTTGCCGATCTGCACCGCGTCTCCCTTGCGGAGTGATGTCGGCACGGTGACCCTCCGTCCGTTCACGTAGGTCCCGTTGGTGGAGCCGAGGTCGTTGAGGAGAACCGAATCGTCCTGAACCCCAATCCGCACGTGATACTCGGAAGCGTATGCGTCGTCGATGTAGATATCGACATCCTCCGCTCTTCCCAATACGACGGGTGCACCAATCGGGAACCGTTG